>JBDSLT010000225.1:0-4181 GCA_039916265.1 Casimicrobiaceae bacterium
GTCGGGAGGAGGTCCGGATCTCGATTGCGTAGTCAGTGGCGGTTGCGGGTGGCTACACGCCATGCCACCTGCAATTGCCGTGGGACACTGGTGGGACACTTGGCTACAACACTGTGCAACACGTGACCACCCACGACAACACGTGATAGATTGCAAGTCGTCGATTTGATTGCGATTGCGTGTTGTGGTTGATCGCGGCGAGTCGTTCTGCCGAGACTGAAAATCCGTGTGTCGGTGGTTCAATTCCGCCCTTGGCCACCAGAATTTCGCGTTGCGCGCCACCGCGGCGTGCATGGCACGCCCGGACACCACAAAGTTTGGGCGTTGTCGGCGCCGCACCGGTCGGCGCGCAACCGGCCGTAGAGCACAATCATTGATGCCATCGTCGCGCTTCTGCGCGAGTCATCGCAGAATTTGATCACGCCGTTCGCTGACGCAGCGTGCGGACGATCGCGATCGCTTCGGGATTTAGCTTCACGCGCGACGGCTGCTGCGCGCGCTGTTCCCGGCGAATCCGGGCGAATGTCTTGCGCAGGTCCGTTTCGACGCTGCTGGTGTAACGAAAGGATCGGTCGAGAATCGATTTCACGCTGCCTCCTGGCATAGCGCGCCGCAACCTCCCCCGGCCGCATAGACGCAAGACCCGTTCCTCAAAAGGCTCCGTGGTTTAAATCAAGGGCTTGCGAAATTCGACGCCACGCCCGAGGCCGCGACTGTCAATCGCGCCGACGATTCTCGCTTAGGTCGGCAATGCCAATGACGACCGCAAATCGCCGCCGCCTGCCAGCGGAAGCTTGTCAGACGACGGTCATCGCCCGGCCTCGACGTGATCCCACGGCGTCAGCTTCTTGTGGTGGATGCGAAAGTAGTAGTCACGCAGCCCGGCGATCTCCTGCGCGACCGCCAGCGGAAAGCCCTTCCGGCCACCGCGCTTGTCCGTGAGGAGACTCTCGAGAAAGGTCTCGCATACGACGACGTGCTCCCATTCGGCGGCGAGACGGTTCGCGATGCGCGGATAGCGCAGCTGGAGGTGGCGCGGCTGGACGTGCTGCGGCAGCTTGAGGATCCACTGCAGCGTCGCCGTGCGCAGCGTTTCCGCGCCGCTGCCAGCGCCGGCCTTGCGGCGCTCCATCGCGCCCGCGGTGGAGCGCGATACGACAACGGCGGGCCTGACCGCGTCGTCCAGCACCTGCCGCGCCTCGTCCAACGACACTTTCTCGAACTCGAACGAATCGGGATTCTTGGGTCCGGGCATGGCAACCTCCTCCGCCGGATGAAAGGGGTGACGATACGGTACGTAGGATACGCCGAGCTGGCGCGAACGCGGCAATTGCGCGCAGGCCCCGCCAATCGGATCGCCGCCTTGTCGCGATCGTACCCACCGGCGCGCCGACAAAAAAAGCCGGGCATTCGCCCGGCTTTTCCTGTTGCCGTAGTGCGGGTTCAGGCGCTTTGAATGTTGCTCGCCTGCTTGCCCTTCGGACCGGTCGTCACTTCGAATGAAACCTTCTGACCTTCCTTGAGCGTCTTGAAGCCCTGCATGTTGATCGCCGAGAAGTGAGCGAAAAGGTCTTCACCACCGCCGTCCGGCGTAATGAAGCCGAAGCCCTTCGCGTCGTTGAACCACTTAACTGTTCCAGTTGCCATTTCGGTAATTCCTTAAGTACGAGAAAAAACGGGACGTTGCCCGGACGATGTTTCGATCTCAAGGAAAGTACGGCGTAGAACGACTGCGAAGCGGTCGTACAGGGCGTGCTTTACTGCTTGGAACCTTGGAACAAAACACGCGCGAGACTATACGCGAAATTTGGACTTTTGCGAATATGTAGGACGCGTATGTATGCGAGCGCTCACTCCGTGGCGCGTGATTTTACGGTCCGGCCCATGCTCCCGAAGGTGGGAACAGCCACTCGACCCGGCCTTGACGAGCGCAGCGCCAGCGAGGATCAGCCGCCCAAGCCGGCCCGGACGAGCGCTGCGCCCGCACCCAGTGCCTGCAGCTTTCTGCGGGCTACGTCGCGCGACAGCGGGACCATGCCGCAATTGGTGCAGGCCTGGAGTCGCTTCGCGGGCACGAAGCGCAGCGCGTTGCGCAACACGGCCGCCACGTCCTCGGCCGTCTCGACCCGCTCCGCGGCGACGTCGATGACCCCGACCAGCACGTCCTTGTCGCCGAGTAGGCCGATCAGGTCGATCGGGACCCTCGAGTTGGCGCATTCGAGCGACACCTGCCCGATGGTCGACGCGGCCAGCCGCGGGAACGTCTCCTCGTACTGACGCCATTCGCCGGGGAGCGATTTCTTCCAATCAATGTTCGCCTTGATGCCGTAGCCGTAACAGATATGGACCGCGGTCTTGCACGTGAGCCCCTGCGCGGCGCGCTCGAGTGACGCGATGCCCCAGTCGCGCACCTCGTCGAAATAGACGTTGAACGCCGGCTCGTCGAACTGGATCACGTCGACGCCGGCCGCCGCAATCGCCAGCGCCTCCTCGTTCAGTATCTCGGCAAACGCCCACGCCAGCTTTTCGCGGCTGCCATAGTGATCGTCGGAGAGCGTATCGACCATCGTCATCGGTCCGGGAAGCGTGTACTTGACCCGGCGCGCGGTCTGGCTGCGCACGAAAGCGGCATCGGCCACATAGACGGGGTGGCGCCGCGCGACGGGGCCGACGACGACCGGCACCGCGGCGTCGTATCGGTTGCGGATGCGCACCGTGCGCTTGTTCTCGAAATCGACGCCGTCCAGGCCCTCGATGAAGGTCGTGACGAAGTGACGGCGCGTCTGTTCGCCGTCGGTCACGATGTCGATACCGGCGAGCTCCTGGTCGAGCAGCGCAAGCCGCACCGCATCCTGCTTGCCCTGCGCGAGCGCGTCGCCTTCGAGCTTCCACGGCGCCCACAACTCCCCGGGCGCCGCCAGCCAGGCGGGCTTGGGAAGGCTCCCGGCAATCGTGGTGGCGAGTAGTTCGGCGGTCATGAGGCGCTTCGGCAGGTTCGAAGGAGCGGCGATTATAGCGACCGGCGCTCGCCCATCCACCCAAGCGGTCAGGCCACTTGACCAATGGGGGGCCGGCGTTTAACGTTCGCCGCTGCCGCAGACCCTCGGCGCGCCCGCGCTACGCCATGACGACCGTCCTCTACAGCGACAACGATTACCCCGATTCGGCGCTCGAGGCCACGCTGTTCGGCGCGGCGGGAATCGAACTCAAGCTCGGGCAATGCAAGACGGAGGATGACGTGATCGCGCAGGGCGCGGGCTGCCGCGCGATCCTGACGCAGTACGCGCCGGTGGGGCGACGCGTGCTCGACGCACTGCCGGCGCTCGGCATCGTCAGCCGCATCGGCGCAGGATTCGACAACGTCGACACCGAGGCATGCGCCGAGCGCGGCGTGTGGGTCGCGAACTCGCCGGACTACGGCGTCGGCGAGGTCGCCACGCATGCGCTGGCGCTGGCGCTGGCGTCGACGCGCAATATCGTTGCCTATCACCGGGACATCGGTGCCGGCCGCTGGCATTTCATGTCGCCCGGCACGATGCGGCGTCCGACCGAGCTCGTGCTCGGCATCGTCGGACTCGGCCGCATCGGCAAACGGATGGCGCACCTGTCGCGCAACGTCTTCAAGCGCGTCGTCGCGTACGACCCCTACCTGATCGACGGCGACTTTCCGGCGTATGTCGAGCGCGCGCGCACGCTGGCCGACCTGGCGGCGCAGGCGGACGTCGTCTCGCTGCACACGCCGCTCAACAAGGAGACGCGCGGCCTCGTGGGCAAGGCGTTCTTCGACGCCGCGAAACCGGGGCTGACGCTCGTCAATACCGCACGCGGCGCCGTCGTGAGCCTGCCGGACCTGCTGGCGGCGCTTGCCGCGGGACGCCTCGCCGGTGTGGCGCTCGACGTTTTGCCGGTGGAGCCGGTGCCGCGCGACTCGCCGCTGTTGACCGATCCGCGCGTCATCCTGACACCTCACGCCGCTTTCTTTTCGGTCGAGGCGGAGCAGGAGTTGCGTCGCAAGGCTGCGCAGAACATCGTGAGCTGGGTTGCTTCCGGCAAACCGGAATATGTGGTGACGCGCGGAACGCGGGCGCCTTAGCGCGACGCGCAGCGACATCGGACGACGAGGAAGCGAATGGCAGCGGTGACGATCGCGGGGGTGGAAAAATACTTCGGCGGCACGCATG
>JBDSLT010000226.1:0-10094 GCA_039916265.1 Casimicrobiaceae bacterium
GTATCGCGAGGGCGCCTGAACCATGAAGCCCTGGCGATACCCCGCCCTCCCGCGCGCCACGAACCCCCGTTGCGCGCCCGCGTCCTACGAAGCGCGCGAGGCACGTACACTGGCGGTGTCCGTTTCTGCAAGGATCTCGACATGTCCGATCCCCTCGTCATCGCCCGTCACGGCGACCTCGAACTCGCGCTTTTGCCGGGTCTCGCCAACCGGCACGGCCTCATCACCGGCGCGACGGGCACGGGCAAGACCGTGACGCTGCAGGTGCTTGCGGAGCGCTTCAGCGCGATCGGCGTGCCGGTCTTCGTGGCCGACGTCAAGGGCGATCTCGCCGGGATGAGCCAGCCGGGGGCGTCGTCGCCCAAGTTCGAGGCGCGCATGAAGCTTCTCGGCGTCGAGGCACCCGCGTTCTCGGGCTTTCCGGTCGTCTTCTGGGATGTGTTCGGCGAGCAGGGCCATCCGGTACGCGCGACGGTCTCCGACATGGGACCGCTCCTCCTGTCGCGGATCCTGAATCTCAACGATACGCAGACGGGCGTGCTCACGCTGGTGTTCAAGATCGCCGACGACAGCGGACTTCTGCTGCTCGACACCAAGGACCTGCGCGCGCTCCTCCAGCACGCCGGCGACAACGCGCAAGCCTTTCAGACGAGCTACGGCAACGTGTCGGCCGCGTCGATCGGCGCGATCCAGCGCGGCCTCCTTACGCTCGAGCAACAGGGAGGCGACCGCTTCCTCGGCGAGCCGATGCTGAACGTGGACGACCTGCTGCAGACGAACGGCAGCCGCGGCGTCGTCAACATTCTCGCGGCCGATCGCCTGATGCAGTCGCCGCAGCTCTACGCAACGCTGCTCCTCTGGCTGCTGGCCGAGCTCTACGAACGGCTGCCCGAGGTCGGCGACCGCGACAAGCCGAAGCTCGTGTTCTTTTTCGACGAAGCGCACCTGCTTTTCAGCGACGCGCCGAAAGTGCTGCTGGACCGCATCGAGCAGGTCGTGCGGTTGATACGCTCCAAGGGCGTGGGCGTGTATTTCGTCACGCAGAATCCGCTCGACGTACCCGACGTCGTGCTCGGCCAGCTCGGCAACCGGGTCCAGCACGCGCTGCGCGCGTTCACGCCGCGCGACCAGAAAGCCGTCAAGACCGCCGCGGAGACGATGCGCGCGAATCCGAAGATCGACACGGCGAAGGCGATCATGGAGTTGGGCGTCGGTGAGGCGCTTATCTCGTTTCTCGACGACAAGGGCCGACCGAACGTGGTCGAGCGCGCCTACGTGCTGCCCCCGGCGTCGCGGATCGGGCCGATCACGCCGGACGAGCGCAAGGCGATCCTGGCGGTCTCGCCCGTTGCGGGTGTTTACGAGAAGACCGTCGACCGCGAATCGGCGTACGAAAAGCTCAAGGGGCGCGCTACGACCGCCGCCGATACGGCGGCGGCCGGTGGCGCGCCCTCCGGCGGCAGCCTGTGGGATTCGGTCAAGGGCTCGCTCGGCGGCCTGATGACCGGCAGCGGACGCAAGGACAGTCTCGTCGAGTCGATAGCCAAGAGCGCGGCGCGCACGGTCGGATCGACCGTCGGCCGCGAGATTGTGCGCGGCGTGCTGGGTTCGCTGCTCGGCAAGAGGCGCTGATGGCTGCGCTGCCCGGTGTGATACGCCGACGCTGCCCGCGGCGCACGAATCAGCGCGGCGCCGCGTCCATCTGCGCGAAGACTTCCTCGGCCAGATGGAACGCGGTGTTCGCCGCCGGGACGCCGGCGTAGATCGCGCACTGCAGCAGCACTTCCTTGATCTCGTCGCGCGTGACGCCGTTGTTGAACGCCGCGCGCACGTGAAGCTTGAACTCGTCGCCGCGGTTCAACGCCACCATGAGTCCGACGGTCAGCAGGCTGCGCGTATGGCGCGGCAGTCCCGGCCGCGTCCAGATTTCGCCCCACGCGTAGCGCGTGATGAGTTCCTGGAACTCGTCGTTGAATCCGCTGCGCTTGGCGAGCGAGCGGTCGACGTGGGCGTCGCCCAATACCGCGCGGCGCACCTTGATGCCTGCTTCGTAACGTTCGGGTTCGTCCATCTTCGGATCCTCGTGACTCACGCGGCCAGGAACTCGGCAAGCGCGCGCGTGAACTGCGCTTCCGCCTCGATGTTGGAAAGGTGCGCGGCCGAGAGCTCGACGTAGCGTGCCCCCGCAATGGTCTCGGAAAGAAAACGCCCGGCGGTCGGCGGTGTCGCGAGATCGTGCGTCCCGGTGATCACGAGCGTCGGCGCGCCGATCCTCCCGGCACTCGCGCGTTGGTCCATGTCGCGCACCGCCGCGCATGCCGCGATGTACCCGGCGGCCGGCGTCGCCAGCAGCATCTCGCGCGTTTTCGCAATCGCGGCCGGCGCGCCGGCGATGAATGCCGGCGTGTACCACCGCGAGATCACGGCGTCGACGACCGCCGCCATGCCGCCCTTGCCGACCGCCTCGATGCGCGCGTCATACGCGTCCGGCGCGCCCATGTGCGCGGCCGTGTTGCACAGCGCCAGCCGGGCGATGCGCTGCGGCGCGTTCGCGCCGAGCCATTGCCCGACCATTCCGCCCAGCGACAGGCCGCAGAACATCACGCGCTCGATGCGCAGCGCATCGAGCAAGCCGAGTGCATCGCGCGCGAGCAGCGCGACGTCGTAGGGGCCGTGCGTGACCGCCGACTGCCCGTGGCCGCGGCTGTCGTAGCGCAGGACGCGATAGCGCGCCGCAAGGGCCGGCATCTGCGGATCCCACATCCGCAGGTCCGTGCCGAGCGAATTCGACAGCAGCAGGACCGGCGCGTCGTCGGGTCCGTCGAAGCGGTAGTGAAGACGTGCGCCGGTGGCGTCGGCAACGGGCATGGGCAGGCTCCTCGCGTGTTCAGTGGCCGGCAAGCGCGCGCTCGACGAAAGTCGCCGCGGCCCCCAGGTAATGGTCCGGATCGAAGATCGTCGCGAGCGCGGCGTCGTCGAGGACGTCGCGTAGCCGCGCCTCCTCGCGGACGACGTCGCGCAGATGCCGTCCGTCGGCGGCGGCGCGGCGGCACAGCGCGCCGACGAGCTCGTGCGCGGCGTCGCGACCGAGCGCCGGCGCCACGGCCATCTGCACGGCTTCGGCGAAGATCTGCCCGCGCGACGCATCAAGATTCGCGCGCATTTTCTCCCGGTCGACGTGAAGACCGGTGACCACCGCGGTGACGGCATCGAGCGCGCCCGCGGCGAGCAAACAAATCTCCGGCAGCGTGTCCCATTCCGCGGGCCAGTTGCCGAGCCCGCGCTCGTGCTCTTGCACCGCCGCGGCGAGCATCGTCGCCACGAGGTTGGGCACGCGCACCGCGGCGGCGAGCGCGATGGCGGCGCCGACGGGATTGCGCTTGTGCGGCAGCGTCGACGAGCCGCCCCGCCCGGGTGCGGCCGGCTCGAAGGCTTCGGCTACCTCGGTTTGCGCCAGCAGCGCGACGTCGCGAGCGAGCTTGCCCAGCGTCGCGACGACGAGGCCGAGTGTCGTCGCCACCTCGCACAGGTTGTCGCGCTGCGTGTGCCACGGCGTCGCCGCGATCGTGAGGTCCAGGTCCGCGGCCAGCGCGGTCTCGACAGCAATGCCGCGCTCGCCGAGCGCCGCGAGCGTCCCTGCGGCGCCGCCGAACTGCAGCACGGCGACGCGCGGCCGCAACGACGCCACGCGCGCGCGGTGCCGGTCCACGGCGACCAGCACCTGCGCGAGCTTGAGCCCGAGCGTCACCGGCAGCGCCTGCTGCAGCCACGTGCGCCCCGCCATGGGCGTAGCGCGGTGGGCGCGCACCTGCGTCGCGAGCGCTGCCGCCAGCGCGTCGAGCTGGCCGTCGATCAGCGCCAGGGCCGCGCGCAATTGCAGGACGAGGCCGGTATCGATCGCATCCTGGCTGGTCGCGCCCCAGTGCACGTAGCCGCGCGCCTCGGGGTCGACCTGCGCGACGCATTGCGTGAGCGCGGCAACGAGGGGAATCGCGAGGTTGCCGGCGCTGCGCGCCTGCGCCGCGAGCGATGCGAAGTCGAAATCCTCGGCCCGGCAGCACTGGACGATCGACAGCGCTGCGGCCGCCGGTATGACGCCCGCCCCCGCCTCGGCGCGCGCGAGCGCCGCCTCGAAGTCGAGCATTCCCTGCACGCGCGCCGCATCGCGGAAGGCCGCGCGCATGGCGTCGGTGGTGAAGAGCATGTCGAGCATCGTCGATGCCTGCTGCAAGGGGTGCGGCGGCGTGCCGTCAGACGTCGAAGAATACCGTTTCGTCCGGCCCCTGCAAGTTGATGTCGAAACGATAGACGACCTTGCCCTTTCGCGCGATGCGCTCGGCGAGCAGCGTCTGCCGGCGCTTCTCCCATTCGATCAGGTTCAGCACCGGATCATCGGCGTTGGCGGCGTCCTCGTCGGCAAAGTACATCCGGGTCGCGAGACCGATGTTGATGCCGCGCGCGACGATCCAGAAATTGACGTGCGGCGCCATCGCACGCCCGTTGCGGCCCATCACCGAGCCGGGCTTGACCGTCTCGAACGTGTATACGCCGGTCGCGAAATCCGAGCAGGCGCGGCCCCAGCCGCGAAACGACTTGTCGATCGCTTTGCGCTGCGTGTCCGCGGGATGGTTGTACTTCCCCGCCGCGTTGGCCTGCCAGATCTCGATCAGGACGTCGCGCAACGGCGTTCCCGAACCGTCGATCACGCGGCCTTCGACAGTGATGCGCTCCCCCCTGGTCTTCGGTCCTGCGAGGATGTTCGAGAAATTGCGGTCGAAGATGTCGAAGCCGGCCACCTTCGGCGCGAGCCCGATGTGAACGTAGGGGCCCGCCGTCTGCGAAGCGGTTTCCTTCACGTACGGAAGCTGGTTGACCATGGCCGTCACTCGCGCTCCATTGCATCGGCGGACCGCACGGAATCCTCGAACCACGTCGCGCGCGAGCCGCGCAGCACGACGTCGAAGCGGTACGCAAGCGAATCGAGCTGCACGCCGGCGTTGCGGTCGAGGGGCGCGATCAGCTGGCGCACCGCCGATTCGCTCGGGATCGAGCGCAGGATCGGGCAGGTTGCGATCAGCGGGTCGCCTTCGAAATACATCTGCGTGACGAGGCGCTGCGCGAAGCCCGTGCCCGAGATCGAGTAGTGGATGTGCGCGGGGCGCCAGTCGTTGACGTGGTTGCGCCACGGATAAGGTCCCGGCTTGATCGTGCGGTAGACGTAGTGCCCGTCATCGTCGGTGAGCACGCGGCCGCAGCCGCCGAAATTGGGATCGATCGGCGCGACGTACGTGTCCTTCTTGTGCCGATAGCGGCCGCCGGCGTTGGCCTGCCAGACTTCGACGAGCGCATTTGGCACCGGGCGAGCGTTCTCGTCGACGACGTAGCCATGGACGATGATCCGTTCGCCGATGGGCAGCCCGTCCTTCGCATAATTCATGATGAGATCGTTGTCGAGCGGACCGAGCTCGTCGCGCGAGAACACGGGCCCGGTGATCTCCGACAACGAATTTTGCAGCGCGATCAGCGATTTCTGCGGCGAGCGCAGAACGCTCGTCTTGTAGCCCGGCGTGAGCGGCGGCGGGTGGAGCGTGCGGTCGCGCTGGTAGAACTCGCCGTAGGGCGGTGTGGAAGGCTTCATGTGGCTCCCGTTGCGAGTGCTCGTCACACCCGCTCGATGATCATCGCGATGCCCTGCCCCACGCCGATGCACATCGTGCACAGCGCGTAGCGTCCGCCGCTTCGGGCGAGCTGGTACGCCGCCGTCGTCACGAGCCGCGCGCCGCTCGCGCCGAGCGGGTGGCCGAGCGCTATTGCGCCACCGTTCGGATTGACCTTCGGCGAATCGTCCGGCAGGCCGTGGTCGCGCGTGACGGCGAGCGCCTGCGCGGCGAACGCCTCGTTCAACTCGATCACGTCCATGTCGTCGATCGAGAGCTTCGCTTTCGCGAGCACCTTGCGCATCGCGGGCGATGGCCCGAAGCCCATGATCCGCGGGGCGACGCCGGCCGCGGCGGCAGCGACGATGCGCGCCTTCGGGGTGAGGCCATGGCGGCGCGCGGCGTCGGCCGACGCGAGCAGCGTCGCGCACGCGCCGTCGTTGACTCCCGACGCGTTGCCCGCCGTCACCGTTCCGTCGGGCCTGACCACGCCCTTGAGCTTCGCGAGCGCTTCGGCCGTCGTCGCGCGCGGATGCTCGTCCTGCCTGAACACGACCGGCTCGCCCTTCCGGGCCGGAATCGTGACGGGGACGATCTCCTCGGCCAGCCTGCCCGCCGCGATCGCGCCCGCGGCGCGCTGCTGGCTGCGCAGCGCAAAAGCGTCCTGGTCGGCGCGGCTCACGTTGAAGTCCGTCGCCACGTTCTCCGCCGTTTCGGGCATGGAGTCGATGCCGTACTTCCCCTTCATCAGGGGGTTCACGAGGCGCCAGCCGATCGTCGTGTCCTCGACCTTTGCGGCGCGCGAGAACGCGCTGTCGGCCTTCCCCATGACGAACGGCGCGCGCGTCATGCTCTCGACGCCCCCGGCGATCATCAGCGCCGTCTCGCCGCTCTTGATCGCGCGCGCGGCGATGGCGATGGCGTCGAGGCTCGAGCCGCACAGGCGGTTGATCGTGCTGCCGGGCACGTCCTGCGGCAACCCCGCGAGCAGCAGCGCCATCCGGGCGACGTTGCGGTTGTCCTCGCCTGCCTGGTTGGCGCAGCCGTAGACGACGTCGTCCACCGCGCCCCAGTCGACGTTCGGGTTGCGGTCCATCAGCGCCTTCAGCGGGATTGCGCCGAGATCGTCGGGACGCACCGACGCCAGCGCGCCGCCGTAGCGGCCGAACGGCGTGCGGATCGCGTCGCAAAGGAAGGCTTCGTCCATCGTCGGGTCCTGTCGGGTTATGCGGCCGCGCGCAGGTCGGACATCGTGAGCGGAACGCGGGAGAGCGCGACCAGCGCGGGGAGCGTCAGGCCTTCGGCCATTTCAATCACCTTGAAGCCTCGCGGCGTCACCTCGATCACCGCGAGGTCCGTGTAGATGCGGTTGACGCAGGCAAGCGCGGTGACGGGATACGAGCACTTGTCGACGATCTTCGACTCGCCCTTCCTGGTGAGGTGCTCCATCATCACGTACACGCTTTTCGCGCCGATCGCGAGGTCCATCGCGCCGCCCACCGCGGGGATCGCATCCGGCGCACCGGTATGCCAGTTCGCCAGATCGCCGTCGACGGAAACCTGGAACGCGCCGAGCACGCAGCAATCGAGGTGGCCGCCGCGCATCATCGCAAACGAGTCGGCATGATGGAAGAACGACCCTCCCGCCAGCGCGGTGACCGGCTGCTTGCTGGCGTTGATGAGGTCGATGTCCTCGGCGCCGGACTCAGGCGCCGGTCCCATGCCGAGCAGCCCGTTCTCGGTGTGCAGGATGATTTCGCGGTCCCGGGGCAGATGGTTGGCGACGAGCGTCGGCAGTCCGATGCCCAGGTTGACGTAGGCGCCGTTCGGTATGTCGCGGGCGACGCGCGCCGCCATTTGATCGCGTGTGTATCGGGTCATGGTGGACTCCCCTGAGGACGGTTTACGGTTTAGCTGCGCTTTAGGCGGCGGCGCCGGGCTGCGACACCAGCCTGACTGCCGCCGGCACCTCGACGACGCGCTTGACGAAAATGCCGGGCGTAACGACCACCTCGGGATCGAGGTCACCGAGATTGACGATCTCGCGCACCTGCGCGATCGTGCACTTCGCGGCGGAGGCCATGATCGGGCCGAAGTTGCGCGCGGTCTTGCGATATACGAGGTTGCCCCAGCGATCGCCGCGCAGCGCCTTGATCAGCGCGAAGTCGGCGCGAATCGGGTGCTCGAGCACGTGGTGGCGGCCGTCGATGACGCGCGTTTCCTTGCCCTCGGCTAGCAGCGTGCCGAAGCCGGTGGGCGTAAAGAAGGCGCCGATGCCCGCCCCCGCCGCGCGGATGCGCTCGGCGAGATTGCCCTGCGGGACGAGTTCGAGCTCGATCTCGCCGGCGCGATAGAGCGCATCGAACACGTGCGAGTCGGTCTGGCGCGGGAACGAGCAGACGATCTTGCGCACACGCTTCGCCTTGAGCAGCGCGGCGAGGCCGATATCGCCATTTCCCGCGTTGTTGTTGACGATCGTGAGGTCGCCGGCGCCGTGCGCGATCAGCGCATCGATGAGCTCGGCCGGCATGCCGGCGGTGCCGAAGCCGCCGATCATCACCGTCGCCCCGTCCGGAATGTCCGCGACCGCGGCTGCGGCGCTCGGTACGATTTTGTCGATCATGGATTCCTTGAGGCAGCGCGCTGCGCACTTGCCGGCTGTACATTAACCGCTGTGCGATAATCGCACATAAGTTCGTATATCGCACACAAGTGTAGGTCGAACATCGTCTCGATGTCAACGCCGGGCGCGCCAAAAAGCGTTCGGTTATCGCGCGCGCCGCAGCGCCCACGCGATTGCGCGGCGCGCGTGCCGGCGCTCATCGCGCGCGCAGCAAATCGATCACCGCCGCGGTCTCCGGGCGCACCCCGCGCCACAGCAGGAACGATTCGGCCGCCTGCGCGACGAGCATGCCGAGGCCGTCCATGGTCGTCGCGGCGCCGGTTGCCCGGGCGCGCTCGAGGAAGCTCGTCGCGTGCTCGCCGTACACCATGTCGTAGGCCAGCGCACCGGGCGCAAATACGCCGGGCGGCAGCGGCGGCACCACGCCTTCGAGGCTCGCCGACGTGGCGTTGATCACGATGTCGAACGCCGAACCCGCGACGTCTTCGTAGCCGCCGCCGCGCACCGGTCCCTGCGCGGCGAAGGCCTGCGCCAGCTCGCGGGCCTTGGCGACCGTGCGGTTCGCGATCGCAAGCGCCGCCGGCCGCTCGCGCAGCAGCGGTCCGACGACGCCGCGCGCGGCGCCGCCCGCGCCCATCAGCAGCACACGACTTCCACCGAGCGGAACGCGCAGTCGAAGCAGGAGGTCGGTGACGAGTCCCGCCCCGTCGGTGTTGTCGCCGAGCGCAACGTCGCCGTTGAAACGCAGCGTGTTTACGGCGCCGGCTTCCCGCGCGCGCACGGTCAGCTCGTTCGCGAGCGCGAAAGCCTCGCGCTTGAACGGCACGGTGACATTGAGCCCGCGCCCGCCGCCGCGGCGAAACGCCCGGACCATTTCCGCAAAGCCGTCGAGCGGCGCCAGGATCGCGTCGTACACGAGATCCTGCCCGGTCGCCCGCGCGAACTCCGCGTGGATTCGCGGCGATCGGCTGTGGGCGATCGGATTCCCGACGACGGCGTAGCGTTCGGCCATTGCGGGGGTCACGGCTCGCCTGCAACCTGCGCGGCCAATCGCGCCGCCGCGTTCTGCGCTCCGTATCCGTCGTATCCGATCCCGCGTTGCACGATCTCGAAGAAGAAGCGGTCGCCGAAACGCTGCGAGTACGCGTGGAAATACTCGCCGTCGGCGGTCCGCTCGTAGACGATGCCTTGCACGCGCATCCGTGCGACGAGATCGGGGGCGAGGTCGAAGCGCGATTCCAGATCGTCGTAGTAGTTGGGCGAGATCGCAACGAACTTCGCGCCGTTCCCGGCCAGGCGCGTCATCGTGGCGAAAATGTCGTCCGTCGCGAACGCGATGTGGTGGACGCTCGCGCCGCGCTGCGCCGCGACGGCGCGCGCCATCTGCGTGCTCCGGCTCTGCGATACGTTGAGCACCATGCGCACGGCGCGATCGTCCGTGGCGACGCCGCAGCTTCGCACCAGGCCGAACGGGTCGGACAGTTCGAGACTCTCGCCGGTTTCCATACCGAGGACCGCGCGGCAGAAGAGGATCCACGTGTCGAGCGCTTCGCTCGGCAGTCCCATCGCCACGTGATCGACGCAGGTCAGGCCGGCGCCATTGTCCGGAGCATTCGGCGCGCCGCCACCGAGGTCGAAGTCGGACTCGAACATGCCGCCGGAGCCCGACGCCGCCGGAACGAAATAGACCAGGCTGCCGCCGGGGCTGCGCACCGCCGGGATCGTGAGCTCGTGCGGCCCGAGCCGGCTGTCGAAGCGCACGCAATGCAGCGCCGTCGCACGGTTCTGGGCGCGCACGCTGTCGTCGGTCGCCA
>JBDSLT010000227.1:0-7780 GCA_039916265.1 Casimicrobiaceae bacterium
AATTTTTTCGACTTCCGCCTCGTGGTCGACGGACTGGTCGCGGAGCCGAAGCGCTATTCGCTTGCCGACCTGCGCGCGCTGGAATCGCGCACGCAGATCACGCGCCACGACTGCGTCGAAGGCTGGAGCGCGATCGGCAAGTGGAAAGGCGTCAAGCTGTCGACGCTGCTCGACGCCGTTCGCCCGACGGACGCGGCGCGCTTCGCGGTCTTCCATTGCGCCGATCCGATGGAGGAGGACGGCACGCAGCCGTATTACGAGAGCATCGACATGGACGATGCGCGGCATGCGCAGACGATCCTTGCGTACGAGCTCAACGACAAGCCGCTGCCGGTGGCCAACGGCGCGCCGCTGCGCCTGCGCGTCGAGCGGCAACTCGGCTACAAGCACGCCAAGTACGTGATGCGCATCGAGCTGGTCGACAGCTTCGCGAAGCTGCGCGGCGGCAATGGCGGCTACTGGGAAGACCAGGGCTACCAGTGGTACGCGGGCATCTGAGGCCTGTCGCACTGCGGTAAGGTTTCGAAGCTGCCGGCGGGCGGGCGGCGGTCGTTGCGCCGGCTAGGCGAACAGCCCGTGCAGGAACCATTCGCCGTCGTCGGCACCGTAGCGGTGGTCGCGATAGATCCAGACCGTTTCGCCGCGCGGCGTTTCCGCGACGAAGTAATCGCGCCGCAGATCGTTGCCGTCCCACCAGCCGGATTCGATGCGCTCGGGTCCGTCCTTCAGGATCCACGGTTTCTGCTCGAGCCAGGTCCCCAGCGGTTGTGCTTCGGCGAGAAGCCACAGCGGCCGCGGTGAACCGGGCACAACAATTCCCGATTGTTGGACGGGAAAACGTGGTCTGTCCCCGATTGTGGCCTCGCGCAGCGCGAGCTCGGGACGATGCTCGGCGTGCGGCGCCACCCGCGTGATGGCGTCGTCGCCGAGCCGCGCGCGCAGGCGGTCGACGAGCGGAACGAGTGCGGCGTCGGCGTCGTCGCCGGGCAACAGGCCGAGGTTGCGTCCGGCGAGCGGGGCGGTCTCGGCGGTGGCGAGCGTCAGCGCTTCGACGGGCGCAGGCAAGGCGACGCGCGCCAGTCGCTCGCGCAACACGCCGTTGAGGTGCGCGACCGCGCGTGCCGGCGCGCCGAGGTTGAGCGGCACCTCGGTGGGCGTGACGCCGCGGCGCTTCAGGTAATGCTCGTGCGCGAGCGTCAACGTCAGCCGCAAGGCGCCGAGACCTCGCGCGGTCAGCCACGCCGCAAGCTCGTGAACGAGACGGTTCAGCGCGAAGGCGAGCGCTTCGACGTCGGCGACCGGCGCGGGCAGCTCGAGGCGGCGCGCGAACTTCGGCGGCGGCGCGAAGGGGACGCGCGGATCGGCGGCGCGCGCGAGTGCGCGGTCGAGCATCGCCACCAGCGCGCTGCCGCAGCGACGTGCCAGCGCGTCGCGCGGCAGCGCGGCGGCCTCGCCGAAGTTGGTGACGCCGGCGGCGGCCAGCGTCGCGAGCGCCGCGGGGTCGACATCGCAGAGTGCGAGCGGCAGCGGGCGAAGTGCCTCGGGAAGCTCGCGCGGGTCGCGGACGAGCATGTCGCGTCCGGCGCGCGCGAGAAGCAGCGCGGCCGTAGGCGTGGGCGCGAGCGACGTCGCCAGCGCGTAGTGTTGCGCGCGAAGGCTGTCGGTCAACCGGGAAAGCAGGCGCGGCAGGCCGCCGAACAGCCGGGCGCTCGTGCCGACTTCGGCAACAATCGCATCGGGCGCCACGAGACAGGCCTGCGGCGTGAACTGCAGCACCAGCGTTGCGAGATCGTCGAGCGCTTCGGCTTCGGCGGCGCTGTCGCGTTCGCGCAGCACGATGTCGGGAGCAAGGGCCAGCGCAGCGGAAATAGCGAGATCGCGGCGAATGCCTGCGGCGCGCGCGGCGCCGTTCGCTGCGACGACCCGCGGTACGCGCCCCGCGCTCGCGACGACGAAGCGGCGCGCGGCGTCTTCGTCACGCCAGGCGCGAGCGTAGACGTCGAGCGGGAGCGTGGGGAAGCAAAGGGCGACCCACAGCATCGCCGGCTCGCTTCAGCCCTGCGACGCGGCAAGCTGTGCATCCTTCGCCTTGGCGCGCGCGACGGCAGGCCGCGCATTGACCCGCTCGATGTAAGCGGCGATCACCGGAGACAGCGGGACGAGCTTGAACATCGTCATCCAGGTGAGCGCGGTGCCCCAGAGCACGTCGAGGGCGCTGAACCGGTCGCCGAGGAAGTAATCGCCGCGTCCCAGTTGGTCGGTCACCGTCTTCAGCACCGTGTCGTAGTCGCCGTAAGGCGAGGTCGATTGCGGCGCGGGATCGCGCTTCAGCGCCCGATCGACGAGCGCCGGCTCGAAGCACGACCCGTAGAACGCCATCCATCGAAGGTAGGGACCGCGCAGCGGATCGCCGAGCGCCGGCGCCAGGCCCGCTTCGGGATAGAGGTCCGCAAGATAGATGAAAATCGCGACCTGCTCGGTCACCAGCGCATCGCCATGCTGGATCGCGGGCACCTTGCCCATCGGATTGATCGCCAGGTAGTCGGCGCCGCGCTGCTCGTTCTTCTTCATGTCGAGCACGCGCATCCGGTAGTCGGCGTGCAGCTCCTCCAGCAGGATGTGCGTGCCGGTGGAGCGCGTGTTCGGGGAATGGAAAAAAGTGATCTGGCGATGGGTGCTCATCAGGGCTTTCTATTTTTTTGCGCGGGCGTGTTCCAGATCATCGCTTCCGAATACCCGAGCTCGGCGAGCTCGGCGGCGCGCAGATGCGCCTCGTTGGCGCAGAAGAATTCGTCGAGCTGCGGCGGCGCAACGCCGGTGCCGGCGAGCATCGCGTGCGCCTGGCCGCGATGGTGAATCTGGTGCTGGAACAGATGCGCGAGCAGGCGTGTGGCCGATTCGTTTTGCAGCCCTGCGCCGCGCATCACCGGCACCGGCAGCTCAAGGCGATCGTCGGTGAGCGATGTGCACGCGGTGACGAGGCGGCGGTCGGCCTCGCGCTGTGCGGCAGTGAGCGCTGCACAGGTGTCGAACGGTTCTTCCGGCTCGAAGAAGCGGTGCGGCTCGCGATTGGGCTCGCGATTCGCGAGCGCGCGCTCGAGCGCGTCGATGTAGTACCAGTCGACGGTGACGATGTGGTTCAGCGTCGCCTTGATCGAAGGGAAGAAGCTCACGCGCGCGGCCGTGAACCCGGCGTGCGGTAGCCGGCCGATCGCGGCCAGCAGCCGATGGTTGGACCACGCGTTGTTGTACGCCATTGTCGCGAAGTGATGCGAGAGCGCGTCGAGCATGGGAATCCTCAGTGCGTGGCGGGCGCGTACCGGTGTGAACGATCGACATCGACGATCACCGGCTGCGCCAGCTCGGCGCCGCGCCGCTTCAGCACGCGCACCGCGAGCCGTCCGCCGCCGTCTGCGGCCGCGAGGCCGAGCCGCAGCGGCGCCGCCGTGGCACCACCCGGGTGTCCGGGACGTCGCCACAGCACGCCCCACGTGCGGCCTTCGCGTGCGGCCACCTGCAGCCGGCGCAGCAGCCGATCGTCGCGCGCGTCGACCCACGCGAACGCCGCGCCGCATTCCGGCGCCCGCAGTGCCTGCTCGTAGGCCCACAGCGCGTCCGTCAGGTCGCGACAGCGCACGATGTAGAGGCGTGCAAGATCGAGCCCCGCCGCCGCGAGCGCGGGCGCATAGGGCCGATACGGCGGCGCGATCCACACGACGTCGCGTCCTTGCGCCTGCACGCGCGCGAGCGCCGGCAATGCAAGCCGCAACTCGCCGATGCCCTCGCGTTCCAGCAGCACCTCGGTGAGCGCACCCTGCGGCCAGCCGCGGCCCGGCAGCGCGGCGTCGAGCGCCGCGAAGCCGGACGGCAGCGTCGCGGGCTCGGGCGCGCAATCGCTGCCGTGCCAGATCGCGGGATGCGCGAGCAGCGCAGCGAGGGCCGTGTTCATCGGGCAATGTCGCCACCCCTGCACGGGGGAGCGGCAAGGCGCTTCAGGCGGGGTTACCTTCCTGCATCGCCTTTTTCATCCGGCGGTCCATTTCGTCGGGCGCGACGTCCTCGACGTGCGTGGCCACCGTCCAGACGTGGCCGAAGGGATCGGTGAGGGTGCCGCTGCGATCGCCGTAGAACTGGTTCTGCAGCGGCTTTACCACCGTGCCCCCGGCGGCGACCGCGCGCGCGAACACCGCGTCGACGTCGGGCACGTAGAACAGCAGGCTCACCGGCGTGCCGCCCAGCGCCTGTGGGCTCTTGTGGCCCATGTCGAGCATTTCGTCGGCGAGCATGACCACGCCGGCGCCGATCCGGATTTCCGCGTGGCCGATGTGCTCGCCCATCGGCAGGCGAAAGAGCTCGGTGGCGCCGAATGCACGCTGGTAGAAGTCGATCGCCTTGGCGGCGCCGCGGACGATGAGATAGGACGTGACGCCGGCGTAATCGGCGGGAATGGGATTGACGGCCATCGCAGAACTCCTTGGAAAAAACAACGATGAGGGGAAATCAGCGGCGCGGGTTTCAGCGTGCGTGACCGGCGGGGCCTCGCTTCGCGAGCGTGGCCTTGCGCTCGGCCGTGTAGTGCCACCACGGCGTGGCGGGCGCGCCTTCCATGAAGCGTACCGCGGCGATGAAGGTGTCGAGCACGCAGGGATCGTGGCGCACGCCGCTGACGCGGTTCAGCGCGTCGTAGAGCGCGTAGGGATCGCGTCCCATCAGCGCCTGCGGCGTATGGATGCCGATGCGCCGCAGATCGCCGGCGATCAGCGCGCCGACGTTCGGCAGGTCTTCGAGCGCCTCGGCGCGCGTGCAGTCGCGGGCTTTCATCACCATCCTCCGTTGCGCCGGACGATGCCCACCGCCACGCCTTCGATAGCGAGGGCCGCGCCGCGCGGGTCGACGACGATCGGCGCGAAATCGGGATTCTCGGCGAGCAGCAGCACGTCGCGGCCGCGGCGCTGCAAGCGCTTGACGGTGACTTCGTCGCCGGGCAGGCCGGCGAGCCGGGCGACGACGATCTGGCCCGAGCGCGCTTCCGCCGTCTTGTGCACGGCGAGGAGATCGCCGTCGAGAATGCCGGCGTCGCGCATCGACAGGCCCGCCACGCGCAGCAGGTAATCGGCGCGCGGCGAGAAGAGATCGGGATCGACGCGGTAGTGCGCCTCGATGTTCGACGCGGCGAGCAGCGGCGCACCCGCGGCGACGCGTCCCACCAGCGGCAGGAGCCCCTGCACCGGCAGGCCGGGGACATCCTTCAGCCGCAGCCCGCGCGAGGCGCCGGCCTGGATTTCCAGCACGCCCTTCTTTTCCAGCGCGCGCAGGTGGTCCTCGGCCGAGCTCGGCGTGGAAAAGCCCAGGCCGGTAGCAATTTCGGCCCGCGTGGGCGGGCGACCGGTGGCCTCCAGGTGGCCGCGAATCCAGTCGAGGATCTGCTGCTGCCGTGCGGTCAGCGCGGGTGGCGTTTCCGGCGCGCCTTGATCCTGAAAGCGGAAGGGCGAAGGGTGCGAGCGCGTACGGGGCGGCATCGGTATACCGTATGAATATGCGGTAGGTGGAGAATAGCCGCCCTTACGAGGAAGGTCAAGGTTGTTGTTGATTACAAATCAGACTTTCTTCCTACCATTAAAGGGAAGTTTGCACCACGCTTGCCGGGAGTGGTACATAGCGGGGGCTCTGGCCCGTCGTTCACAAGACGGCGGATCAGCGGTCCAACTCAACTGGGGGATTCACCTATGAAGGGCAAGACAAAGCTGCTCGCGCTCGCGCTGAGCGCCGTGGCCATGGCCGGCTGGATTCCGGCCGCAGCCGCCGACGAGCTTGGCGCCTCGCCGGGCGTGGCAAAGGAACCAAAGACTGCTGCGGGAAGATACATCGTACGACTCGCCGATCCGCCCGTCGTCGCGTACGACGGCGGCATCACCGGCCTGTCGGCGACGCGGCCCGCCAAGGGCCGGAAGATCGACGTCCTCGATCGCAACGTCATTCGCTACGCGGACCATCTCGAAGCGAAGCACAACGACGTGCTGGCCCGTTCCAACGGTGGCCGCAAGCTCTACAGCTACAAGTTCGTCTTCAATGGCTTCGCCGCCGAACTCACCCGCGCGCAGCTCGAAGCGATCAAGGCCGCGCCGGGTGTCATCGCCGTCGATCCCGACGAGCTGCGCCATCTCGACACGGTGAGCACGCCGCACTTCCTCGGCCTCGATGCGCCCTCGACCGGCCTGTGGGCCCAGCTCGGCGGACAGTCGAGCGCGGGCGAAGACATCGTCATCGGGATGGTCGATTCGGGCATCTGGCCCGAGCATCCGAGCCTGTCGGACCGCACGGGCGTCGGCCCGAACGGACAGACCGGCAAGCTCAACTATCAGCAGCTTCCGGGATGGAACGCCAAGTGCCAGAACGGCGAAGCGTTCAACAACTCCAATTGCAACAAGAAGCTCATCGGCGCCCAATACTTCATCGAAGGCAAGGGCGGCGCCGCAAACGTAAAGGCCGATTTCCCCTACGAGTACATTTCGCCGCGCGACGCCGACGGTCACGGCACGCACACGTCGACCACCGCCGGGGGTAACGGCAGCACGGTCGCCACCGCGGAAGGGATCGTGCTCGGCAACGCCAGCGGCATCGCGCCGCGCGCACGGATCTCGACGTACAAGGTCTGCTGGGGCCGGCTCGAGCCCACCGCCGGCTGCGCGACGTCCGACTCGGTCGCGGCGATCGATCAGGCCGTCGCCGACGGCGTCGACGTGATCAATTACTCGATCAGCGGGACGCGCACCAATTTCCGCGATCCGGTGGAGATCGCGTTTCTGTTCGCCCACGACGCAGGCGTATTCGTCGCGGCATCGGCGGGCAACAGCGGACCGGGCAACTTCACGGTCGCGCACATCAGCCCATGGCTCACCACCGTCGCAGCCGGCTCGCACGACCGTTTCTACGGCGCGACCGTGACACTCGGCAACGGCGCGGTGTACAGCGGCGCGTCGCTCGGAACCGGCGTAAGCAGCCGTCCGACGGTGCTGTCGGTGAACGTGCCGAAGGCGGGAGTCGCTGCGGCGGACGCGGCGCGGTGCTTCATCGGATCGCTCGATGCGGCGAAGGTCGCGGGCAAGATCGTCGTCTGCGATCGCGGCGTGACCGCGCGCACCGAGAAGAGCCAGGTCGTTCGCGATGCGGGCGGCGTCGGCATGGTGCTCGCCAATACGAGCCCTAATTCGCTCAACGCCGATCTGCATTTCGTGCCGACCGTGCACGTCGATCACATCGCGCGCGCCGCGATCGTCGCCTACGTCAACGGCCAGGCATCCCCCACGGCTGCGCTATCCAAGGGCTCGCTGCAGACCGGCGTGCCGGCGCCCGATACGGCGTCGTTCAGCTCGCGCGGTCCGGTGCTCGGTACCGCCGACATCATCAAGCCCGACGTCATGGCTCCGGGCGTGGACGTGCTCGCCGGCTATTCGCCCGCCAACGGCGGTCGGCTGTTCGAGTTCCTCTCGGGAACGTCGATGTCCAGCCCGCACGTCGCCGGTCTAGGCGCGCTGCTGAAGCAGAGGCATCCGGACTGGTCGCCGGCGGCGATCCGTTCTGCGCTGATGACGACAGCCACCACCAAGCGCAACGACGGTAGCGATATCGACGCTGCAGCTTCGGCGTTGCAAAAGGTCTCGGCCTACGGCGCCGGGCAGGTCGTGCCGAACAAGGCGGCCAGCCCCGGACTCGTGTACGACGCCAATTTCGGCGATTTCGTCGCGTTCATCTGCGGTACCGGGCAGCTTTCCGGCGCGCT
>JBDSLT010000228.1:0-25396 GCA_039916265.1 Casimicrobiaceae bacterium
CAGATCGTCGACATGCTGCGCGCCGAATGCGACGCCGGCGGCGTCGAGTGGTGGATGCCCTGCGCGGTCGAGGGGATCGCGCACAACGACGGCACGTTCCGCGTCGCCACGCGGCTCGGCGTCGCGACCGCGCCGGCGCTGGTCGTCGCCACCGGCGGCCTGACGGTGCCGAAAATCGGCGCGACGCCTTTTGCGTATCGGATCGCCGAGCAGTTCGGCCTCGCCGTCGTGCCGCCGCGTCCGGCGCTCGTCCCGCTCGCCTTCGGCCCGGAGGCGCTGGGGCGCTACGGCGACCTCGCCGGCGTGTCCCTCGACGCCGAGCTGGCGTTCGGCGGCGCGCGCTTCCGCGAGAACCTGCTGTTCACGCATCGCGGGTTGTCGGGGCCTGCGATCCTCCAGATATCGTCGTACTGGGACGGCCGCTCGCCGCTGTCGATCGACGTGCTGCCGGAAGTCGACGCTGCCGGGTGGCTCGGCGCGCAGCGCGCGTCGGGCATGCGCATCGACACGCTGCTCGCGACGCGGCTGCCGCGCCGGTTCGCGCAGCAGTGGTGCGCGGCGCACGAGGCCGAGTTGCCGCTTCGGGAGGTCGACGACGCGCGCCTCGCCGCTCTCGGTGCGAGCCTCAAGCGCTGGGACGTGCTGCCTGCGGGAACGCTTGGCTACGCCAAGGCCGAAGTCACCGCGGGCGGCGTCGATACGCGCGGACTGTCGTCGAAGACGCTGGCCGCGCGTTCGGTGCCGGGACTTCATTTCATCGGCGAAGCCGTCGACGTGACCGGTTGGCTCGGCGGTTACAACTTCCAATGGGCGTGGGCGTCCGGCCACGCGGCGGGCACGTCGATCTAGCCCCGGGGCGAGTGCCGCGAGGATGCGGTACGATTCGCCGCTTCGTCTGCTTGCAAGGAGTCGCCCGTGATTTCCCGTATCGCGCTCGCCGCTGCCTTGGCCCTTGTCGCGTCCGCCCCGGCCATGGCGCAAATCAAGATCGGCCTGATGGTCTCGGCCACCGGCCCGACGTCCGCCATCGGCATTCCGCAGAAGAACACCGGCGACATCCTACCGAAGAAGATCGGCGACGCCACGATCGAGTACATCTCGCTCGAAGACGGCGGCGACGCCACGCGCGCCGTGCAGAACATCAAGAAGCTGGTGCAGGAGAACAACATCGACGCGCTGATCGGCCCGTCGACTACGCCCAACGCCTTCGCGATCCTCGACGTCATCGCCGAGGGCAAGGTGCCGATGATGGCGACGGTCGGCACGTCGGCCGTCGTCGAGCCACTCGACGCCAAGAAGCGCTGGGTGTTCAAGACGACGCAAAACGACGACCTCATCGCCGCCGTGCTGTTGAAGCACATGGCGAAAAACGGCGTCAGGACCGTCGGCTTCATCGGTTTCAACGACCCGTACGGCGAAAACTGGCTGAAGGTGTTCGCGGCACTCGGCGAGAAGGCCGGCGTCAAGGTGATCGCCACCGAGCGCTTCAACCGCACCGACCAGAGCGTGACCGGGCAGACGCTCAAGCTGATCGCGGCCAAGCCCGACGCGATGCTGATCGCCGCAGTCGGCGGTCCCGCGGTGCTGCCGCAGGCGACGCTGCGCGACCAGGGCTACAAGGGGCCGGTCTACCAGACGCATGCCGTCGCCACCGAAGACTTCATCAAGCTCGGCAAGGACAAGGTCGAGGGGACGATCCTTGCTGCGGGGCCGATGCTCGTCATCGACGAGATCGCCGATTCCAACCCTACGAAGAAGGTCGCGCAGAACTACATCGCGCAATACCAGAAGCAGTTCGGTAACGTGCCAGCGACCTTCGGCGCCAACACGTGGGACTCGGGCCTGCTGCTCGAACGCGCGATCCCCGTGGCGCTCAAGCTCGCGAAACCCGGCACCGAAGCGTTTCGCGTCGCGCTGCGCGACGCGCTCGAAAAGGAACGCGAGGTCGTCGGCTGCCAGGGCGTGTTCAACATGTCGGCGGACAACCACAACGGCATGGACGAGCGCGCGCGCGTCCTCGTGACGGTGAAGGACGGCAAGTTTCGTCTGCTGCCCGAGTAGCGGACCCGACGTCGCCCGCGCAACCCCCCACGTGCGCATCGTCGGCATCCTGCTGGCGGCCGGCAAGGGCGCACGCTTCGGCGGCGAGAAGCTCCTTGCGACGCTCGCCTGCGACGACGGCGACACCCTGGCCGGAACGGCCGTCGGAGTCGCCGCCTGCCGTCACCTCGTGGCGGCGCTGCCCGATTCGATCGCCGTCGTGCGCCCGGGCGACGCCGCGCTAGCGCGCGCGTTCGCAGCCGAAGGCGCCCGCGTCATCGAATGCGCGCGCGCCGACGAGGGCATGGGTGCGAGCCTCGCCTGCGGCGTCGGCGCTGCGCGCGACGCCGATGGCTGCGTGGTGGCGCTGGCCGACATGCCGTGGATTCGGCCCGCGACGATTCTCGCAGTCGCCGCCGCACTGAGCGCGGGCGCCGAGATCGCGGCGCCGGTTCATTCGGGCCGTCGCGGGCATCCGGTGGGCTTCCTGCGCAGGCATTTCGCTGCGCTTGCCGTGCTGCGCGGCGACGAAGGCGCGCGCGCGATCGTCGACGCTCACGGCAATACGCTTTGCGAGGTCGACGTGGACGATCCCGCGGTCCTGCGCGACGTCGATCGCCCCGACGATCTGCGTGTGCAGGGCTCATAATATTCACCACGATGCCAATCGTGGACTGATGCCGGATGCTCGACCAGGGAATGAACAGCGTGATTCCGATCTGGCTGCAGCAGCCGCTTTTCGTGCTGGGCGGCAAGCCCGTCAGCGCGGTCGGCCTGCTGCTCGCGTTGACGTTCATCGTGGCGATCTGGTGGTTCGCCAGCGCGCTCGAGCGCAGCGTCCAGCGCATGACCAGAAGGTACGCGGACGAGCCGTGGAAAGGCGCGCGCATCAACATGCTGAGCCGCCTGCTGCGCTACGGCGTGTGGGTGCTCGGTACGGTGGTCGTGCTGAACTACATCGGCATCGACCTCACCAGCGTCGCGCTGTTCGGCAGCGCGCTCGCCGTGGGCCTCGGCTTCGGCCTGCAGAACGTGTTCAGCAACTTCGTTTCGGGCGTGATCATCCTGCTCGAACGCAGCCTGAAGGTCGGGGACTACGTCGATCTGCAGTCCGGCGTGCGCGGCCACGTGCGCGAGATCGCGATGCGCTACACGCGCGTGACCACCAACGACTCGCTCGACATCCTGGTGCCGAATTCGGAGTTCATCAACGGCCGCGTGAGCAACTGGACGCTCGACGAGGCGTACCGGCGCATGCGCGTTCCCTTCGGTGTTGCCTACGGGACGGCGAAGGAAGCGGTGCGCGAGGCCGGCATCGCCGCAGCACGCGCGGTGCCGGGCATCCTGGACCTCGAGGGGAAGCGCACCAGCGTCTGGCTCGTCGGCTACGGCGACAGCGCGGTGAACTACGAGTTGATCGTCTGGGCCGAGCGCGAGTTGACGACGCATCCCGCGTCGACCCACGCGAAGCTCATGTGGGCGCTGGACGACGAACTTGCGCGTCGTGGCATCGAGATCCCGTTTCCGCAACGCGATCTGCACGTGCGCTCGGGCACGCTGGACGTGCGTTTGCAGCCACGCGCTCCCTCCGGGCCCGACGAGCGCTGACCCCCGGGGCGCCTGCCATCGGCTTCGCCCCGCTGCCCGACGTCCACGCCCTGGCGGTCATGGCCTTGACGCTGGTCGCGCTGGTGCTGTTCACGCGCGACAGCATTCCGCTCGAAAGCTCCAGCATGCTGGTACTGGCCGTGCTGACCGTCGGCTTCGAGCTCTTCCCCTATGAATCGGGTGGCCGCACGCTGCATGCGGTGGAGTTCTTCCAGGGCTTCGGTCATGAGGCGCTGGTGGCGGTGTGTGCGCTGATGATCGTCGGCCAGGGGCTGGTGCGCACCGGCGCGCTGGACCCGCTGGGGCGCATCCTGGCCGGGCTGTGGCGCGCCGGCCCGATGCTGGCGATGCTGCTCACCTTGACGGTGGCCGCCGTGCTCAGCGCCTTCGTGAACAACACGCCCATCGTGGTGCTGCTGCTGCCGGTGCTGGTGAGCGTGTCGCTGCGCACCGGCATTTCGCCGTCCAGCGTGCTGATGCCGATGGGCTTCGCCACGCTGATCGGGGGCGCAGCGACCACCATCGGCACCTCGACCAACCTGCTGGTGGTGTCGGTGGCGGCCGACATGGGTCTAAAACCCCTCGGCATGTTCGACTTCATGCTGCCTGCCGCAATGGCCGGCGCAGTGGGCATCCTGTTCCTGTGCTTCGTCGCGCCGCGGCTGCTTCCCGAGCGCAGCACGCCGCTGACGGATTCCTCGCGGCGCGTGTTCGCCGCCCAGTTGCGCGTCTCCAAGGACAGCTTCGCCGAGGGCAAGACGCTGTCCGAGGCGGTGGAGCGCACCGGCGGCGAAATGCAGGTGGCGCGCATCCTGCGTGACAAGCGGACCTACGTGCTGTGCTTTCCCGACACGGTGCTGCGCGCCGACGACCGCCTGCTGCTGACCGACACGCCGAAGAACCTGAAGCAGTTCGAGACGGCGCTGGGCGGCACGTTGTATTCGGGCGAGGTCGAGGTCGACGACGAGCATCCGCTGGCGGGCGAAGACCAGCAGATCTCCGAAATCGTCGTGGTGGAAGGCTCCGCCATCGAAGGCAGGACGCTCAAGCAACTGCAGTTCATCGATCGCTACCAGCTGGTGGCCCTCGCACTGCACCGCGCCGGCAAGGAGCTGGTATCGCTGCGCAAGGGCATGGGCGACGAGCGGCTTCTCGCCGGCGACGTGCTGCTGGTGCAGGGGCCGGCGGAGCAGATCGCCGCGCTGCGCGAGGTCGACCATTTCCTGGTGCTCGACGAGACCGCCGACTTGCCGCACAGCAAGAAATCGCTGGTGGCGATCCTGATCATGCTCGGCGTGGTCCTGGTGGCGGCCTTCGGCGTGTTGCCCATCGCCATCAGCGGCATGGCCGGCGTGTTGCTGATGGTCGCCACGCGCTGCCTCAACTGGCGCGAGGTCGGCGAGGCGCTGAACACGCAGGTGGTCCTGATCGTGGTGGCCAGCCTGGGCCTGGGGCTGGCGCTGCTGCGCACCGGCGGCGCCGAGTACCTGGCGCAGGTGTTCGTGGCCGTCGCCTACGGCGCGCCGCCGCTGGTGGTGCTGGGTGGCCTGACGCTGCTGATGGGCATCCTCACCAACGTGGTGTCGAGTAATGCGGCCGCGGTCATCGGCACGCCCATCGCGGTGAGCATCGCGCAGCAGATCGGCCAGCCGCCCGAAGCCTTCGTGCTTGCGGTGATCTTCGGCGCCAACCTGTGCTACGCCACGCCACTGGCGCACAAGATCAACGTGCTGGTTATGGCCGGCGGCGGCTATTCGTTCGGGGATTTTTCGCGCGTGGGGCTGCCGCTGGCGCTGATCATGTGGATCGCCTATACGCTGGCGCTGGGCTTCGTCTACCGACTCTAGCGCCGCCGGGACGTGCGCCCGAGGCGCTTGGCGTTCGCGACCGTTCTCCGGCTCACGGGGACGAGTCCCTTTCCGAGCACGCGCAGACCCGCGTTGTGCAGCGCGAGCGTCTGCCGCGCGGGATCGAAGGGCCGTGCCTGCCACGGGAACCACATCGCGCGCATCGATGCCGCCCACGTCTCCTGCTGGATGCGCAAGGACTGCATCGACATCGCGTACCACGACTCGTAGAAGGCCGCGACTTTCTCCGTGCTCATCCGCGCGAACTCGGCGCGGTCGGTGCTGCTCGGTCGAGCGCCGGCCAGCGCCATCCTGAAAAGCCGGTGCGCGACCACCTGCGGAGCCGTCAGCGCGATCAGGCCGGAGTGCACCGCCACACGGCGCGAGGTCATTGCGCGCCTTCGATGATGCGCAGGTCGCGGTCGACGCCGTCGCCGAGCGCTCGCAACGCCTCCTGGTACGCGGGGCCGTCGTGCGCGGCGATCGCCTGCGCAACGCTGTCGAACTCGACGACGACCGTGCGTTCCTGTTGCCCGAGCTCGTAGACCTGCGAGGGAAGGCCGCGCGCCAGAAAGCGTCCGCCCGCGCCTTGCAGCGCCGGGCCGGCGAGCTTGGCGTAGGCGGCGAGCTTCGCGGGGTCGTGTATCGCGCGATAAAACGAGATCCAGTAGGTTTTGGGCATGTGGGGTTGTCCGGAGGGTGTGAAGTAGGAGGGGGGCGAGTCTTTCGTGAATCCGGCGCGCCGTCAAGGCGCGATGCGCCGCATCAGCCGACGCGCGTCGTCTGCCACAGGTCGGGCTGCCGATGCGCGGTCGCGAATTCGCCGGCGTGCGCTTCCCACCACTCGGCAAACTCTTTCTCGGGGAGCGGCTGCGTGATGAGAAAACCCTGCGCTTCCTCGCAGCCGTGCGCGCGCAGGAAGTTGTACTGCGCGTCCGTCTCGACGCCCTCCGCCGTGCAGCGCAGGCCAAGCGAGTGCGACAGCGCGATGATCGCCTGCGTGATCGCCTCGTCGTTCTTGTTGATCTCGAGGCCGCCGACGAACTTCTGGTCGACCTTGAGCCCCTGGATCGGCAGGCGCGCGAGGTAGGAGAGGCTCGAGTACCCGGTGCCGAAGTCGTCGACGGTGATCGATACGCCCATCGCCTTGAGGCTTACCAGCGCCGCGATGGCCTTGTCGGCGTGCGTGATGATCACGCTCTCGGTGATCTCGAGATCCAGGAAATGCGGCGAGAGCCCGGAGGACACCAGCGCGTCCTGCACGATCTCGACCCAGTTCTCCTGCTGGAGCTGGTTCACCGACAGGTTGACCGACAGGCGCAGCAGCATGTTCAGCCGGTGCCACGCGACGACCTGGCGGCACGCCTCGCGCAGCACCCGCTCGCCTAGCACCAGGATCATCCCGGACTCCTCGGCGATCGGAATGAACTCGGCCGGCGCGATGAGCCCCCGCTCCGGATCGCGCCAGCGCAGCAGCGCCTCGACGCCCCGCGGACGCCCTGTCTGCAGGTCGATCTGCGGCTGGTAAACGAGGAAGAACTCATCGTTCTCCATGGCGCGCCGCATGTCGGTTTCCATCTGCAGGCGCTTTTGCACGCGCGCATTCATGTCGGCGGTGAAAAAGCGGAATGCGTTGCGCCCCGACTCCTTCGCCGCGTACATCGCAGTGTCGGCCTGCTTGATCAGCTCGACCGCGTCGGGCGCGTCGGCAGGATAGAGCGCGACGCCGATCGAGCACGTCAGCGTCGGAATCTGGTCGGACAGGTGGAATGGCTCCTTGAAGGACTCGCGGATGCGCGAGATCACGGCCATCACTTCGACGGTGCCATCCTCGGCGGCGAGCTGCGGCAGCACGATGACGAACTCGTCGCCGCCCAGGCGTGCCACCGTGTCGCTTTCGCGCACCGCCCGCGTCAGTCGCTGGGCGATCGATTGCAGGAGCTGGTCGCCCGCGTCGTGGCCGAGCGTGTCGTTGATGCGCTTGAAATGGTCGAAGTCGAGGAACAGGCAGGCGACCTGCAGGTTGTCGCGCAGCGCCTGCGCCAGGATCTGCTTCAGACGCTGGTTGAGGAGCGACCGGTTCGGCAGCCCGGTGAGGATGTCGTGCTGAGCGAGCTTGTACGCGTGCGCGGTCGCGACCTCGAGCTCCTTGGTCCGCTGCGTGACTTTCTCTTCCAGCGTCTTCTGGTAGTTGCCGACCTGCGCTTGCGACTCGGCCAGGCGCTGCGTCATGTGGTTGAACGTGTGCGTCAGCAGGCCGAGCTCGTCGGACGACTTCGCCGGGACGTAGACGTCGAGCCGCCCCGAACCCACCGCGCGCGCGGCGCGCATCAGACGCCTCATCGGCGCCACCAGGCGGCGCGTCAGCAGCAGCGTGGTGACGACGGCGAGAATGACCAGCAGTCCGACGACCGTGAGCGCGCCCAGCAGCTGTCCGCGAAAACTCTGCGACTGGCGCTCGGAGGAAAGCCCCAGCCGCACGTAGCCCACCGGCGGCTCGCCGTCTCTTGCGAATACCGGCGTCAGCAGCTCGACGTAGCGCTGGTCGCCGAACCTGCGCTCGACGCTGGTGGCGGCGCCGTGCGCGAGCGCGTTGACGCCTTCGGGCATCGGCGGGAGCGCCGCGTCGGCGACCTTCGCCGAAAAGCGCCGCTCGGCAACGACGTTGCTGGCGGCGTCGAGGACTGCCAGATAGGCGATATCGCCGCCGCTGGCGATGCCGCCGACCATCCGCTCGATCTGTGCCTTGTCGGGGGTGGCGAGGCCGGGTGCGGCGAGCTCGGACAGCATCGAAAGCACGATGCGTCCCTGCGTGCGCAGCTGCCGCTGGTCGTCGCGCCATTGCTGCCAGAAGTAAAAGGAGGTGATCGTGACCGCCGTCAGCGCGATCAGGCCCACGGTGAGCAGGTTGAGCTTGGTGAGCAGGCCCGTGCGCACGGGCGGCAGGTTGAGCGTGGTGACCGTGTCGGCGGCGAGCGGCGACAGGTGCTTGCGAAGGCGTTGGCGGACGGTCGTCATGCGTGTACTACAGCGCGGCGCGGCGGCTGCGGCAACGCCGCCGGCCAGCATACACAACGGCGGCGCGGGGCGGTCGCACCGGTTCGTTCCGGGCGACAGGCGGCGACACGCGGGTGGGTCGTCACGTGATGGCCGGCGCGCCGCGCTACGCGACCGCGACGGGAATCCGGCCGATCTTCTGCTGCCACTCGCGCGGCCCGGTCTCGTGCACCGACGTGCCCCGCGCGTCGACCGCCACCGTCACCGGCATGTCCTTGACGTCGAACTCGTAGATCGCTTCCATGCCAAGGTCGGCGAAGGCGAGCACCTTCGCGCTGCGGATCGCCTTCGACACGAGGTAGGCGGCGCCGCCCACCGCCATCAGGTAGGCGGCGCGGTGCTTGCGGATCGCGTCGATCGCCATCGGACCGCGCTCGGCCTTGCCGATCATTGCGATCAGCCCGGTCTGCGACAGCATCGTGTGCGTGAACTTGTCCATCCGTGTCGACGTGGTTGGTCCCGCAGGTCCGACGACCTCGTCGCGCACCGGATCGACCGGACCCACGTAGTAGATGACGCGATTGCGAAAATCCACGGGCAACGGTTCGCCGAGCGCCAGCATTTCGTGGATGCGCTTGTGCGCGGCGTCGCGGCCGGTGAGGATCTTTCCGCTCAGCAGCAGACGCTCTCCGGGTTGCCATGCCTCGACTTCCGCCGGCGTCAGCCGGTCGACGTCGACGCGGCGCGCGGTCGGCGACGGCGTCCAGTGCACGTCGGGCCATTTCGACAGGTCCGGCGGATCGAGCTTCGCGGGGCCGCTGCCGTCCAGCGTGAAATGCGCGTGCCGCGTCGCGGCGCAATTGGGAATGAGCGCCACCGGCAGGCTCGCCGCGTGCGTCGGGAAGTCGAGGATCTTGACGTCGAGGACCGTCGCCAGGCCGCCGAGGCCCTGCGCGCCGATGCCGAGCGCGTTGACCTTGTCGTAGATCTCGAGCCGCAGTTCGTCGAGCCGGCTCGACGGCCCGCGCATTCGCAGCGCGTGCATGTCGATCGGCTCCATCAGCGATTCCTTGGCGAGAACCATGGCCTTTTCCGCGCTGCCGCCGATGCCGATGCCGAGCATCCCCGGCGGGCACCAGCCGGCGCCCATCGTCGGGACGGTCTTCACGACCCAGTCGACGATTGAGTCGGACGGATTCAGCATCGTGAATTTGGATTTGTTCTCCGAGCCTCCGCCCTTGGCGGCGATCTTGACCTCGACGTCGCCGCCGCGGACGAAATCGAAGTGCACGACTGCCGGCGTGTTGTCCTTCGAATTCCTGCGCTGGCCGGCCGGATCGTGCAGGATCGATGCGCGCAGCGTGTTATCGGGATGGCAGTAGGCGCGGCGCACGCCTTCGTCGACCATCTCCGCGATCGTCATCGTGCAGTCCTCGAAGCGCGCGTCCATGCCGACCTTGACGAAGGCGACCACGATGCCGGTGTCCTGGCAGATCGGACGATGCCCCTCTGCGCACATCCTCGAGTTGGTGAGGATCTGCGCGATCGCGTCCTTCGCAGCTTCCGATTCCTCGGCGGCGTAGGCTTCGCCGAGCGCCGTGATGTAATCGATCGGGTGGTAATAGGAGATGTGCTGGAGCGCATCCTCGATGCTCTGGATGAAGTCCTGCTGGCGGATCGTTGCCATGGGTGCGTGATCTCCGTTGTGCCTGCCGCCCGATGCGTGCGCTTCGACGCCCGCCCGGGCACGATGGGGCGCTGGAGTGCAGCCCGCAATTTTATCACCGCACGGCGCGATTTCCGGAGCAAAGGGGGCGCTCTTGTATCATGAGGTCGCAACGAGGCGGACGACGCCGTCGGCGCCTGCCTGGAGCCAACCGATTCGTTGCACGCGCATTCGCGCATTGACGAGGCTGGGCGGCACTCGCGGCCCGGCCGTACGCGTGAGGAGGAGAAAACTTCATGGCAGCGATTGAATCCGTCCTGCAGGAATCGCGGGTATTTCCGCCGCCGGTGGCTTTCACGGCGCAGGCGAACGTCAAGGCCGCGGACTTCGAGCGGATGAACGCCGCCGCCGCCGCCGATTACGCTGGCTTCTGGGCCGGACTGGCGCGCGAGCACCTGCTATGGAAGTCGCCGTTCACGAAGTCGCTCGACGAATCGGGCGCGCCTTTCTACAAGTGGTTCGAGGACGGGACGCTCAACGTCTCGTACAACTGCCTCGAGCGCAACCTGCAGAACGGAAACGCGGACAAGGTCGCGATCGTCTTCGAGTCCGACGACGGCAAGGTCTCGAAGGTCACGTATCAGGAGCTTTATCACCGCGTGTGCCGCTTCGCCAACGCGCTGAAGGCGCAAGGCATCCGCACCGGCGACCGCGTCATCGTCTACATGCCGATGTCGGTCGAGGGCGTGGTCGCGATGCAGGCCTGCGCGCGCATCGGCGCGACGCATTCGGTCGTGTTCGGCGGCTTTTCCGCCAAGTCGCTGCAGGAGCGGATCATCGACGCCGGCGCGGTGGCCGTGATCACCGCGGACGAGCAGGCGCGCGGCGGCAAGAGCCTTCCGCTCAAGGCCATCGTCGACGATGCGCTGGCGATGGGCGGCTGCGACAAGATCCGCAGTGTGATCGTCTACCGGCGCACGGGTGGCAACGTGGCCTGGGATGCCAAGCGCGACGTGTGGATGCACGAGCTGACCGCCAGGCAGGCGGACACCTGCGAGCCCGAATGGGTCGGCGCCGAGCACCCGCTGTTCGTCCTCTACACGTCAGGTTCCACCGGCAAGCCGAAGGGCGTGCAGCACAGCTCGGCCGGCTATCTGCTGTGGGCGATCCTGACGATGAAGTGGACGTTCGACATCAAGCCCGAGGATCTCTTCTGGTGCACGGCGGACATCGGCTGGGTCACCGGGCACACGTATGTCGTGTACGGCCCGCTCGCCGCGGGCGCCACCCAGATCGTGTTCGAGGGGGTGCCCACCTATCCGGACGCGGGCCGTTTCTGGAAAATGATCCAGGATCACAAGGTCAACGTTTTCTATACGGCCCCGACGGCGATCCGTTCGCTCATCAAGGCGTCGGACACGAATCCCGCGGCGGCGCCGAAGAACTACGACCTGTCGAGCCTGCGACTGCTCGGCACCGTGGGCGAACCCATCAATCCCGAAGCCTGGATGTGGTACTACACCACCGTCGGTGGAGGGCGCTGTCCGATCGTCGACACGTTCTGGCAGACGGAGACGGGCGGGCACATGATCACGCCGCTGCCCGGTGTCACGTCCCTCGTGCCGGGCTCGTGCACGCTGCCGCTGCCGGGCATCATCGCAGCGATCGTCGACGAGACCGGACGCGACCTGCCGAACGGCCAGGGCGGCATCCTCGTGGTACAGAAGCCGTGGCCATCGATGATCCGAACGATCTGGGGCGATCCCGAGCGCTATAAAAAGGCGTACTTCCCGGTCGAGCTCGGCGGCAAGCTCTATCTCGCCGGCGACGGCGCGGTGCGCGACGCGACGACCGGCTATTTCACGATCATGGGCCGGATCGACGACGTCCTGAACGTGTCGGGCCACCGGATGGGTACCATGGAGATCGAATCGGCGCTCGTCTCCAATCCGCTCGTCGCCGAGGCGGCCGTGGTCGGTCGGCCCGACGACGTGACCGGCGAGGCGATCTGCGCGTTCGTCGTGCTGAAGCAGGCGCGCCCGTCGGGCGGCGATGCGGACAAGCTCGCGCGGCAGCTTCGCGACTGGGTGGGCAAGGAAATCGGTCCGATCGCCAAGCCGAAGGACATTCGTTTCGGCGACAACCTGCCCAAGACGCGCTCCGGCAAGATCATGCGCCGCCTGCTGCGCTCGATCGCCAAAGGCGAGGAAATCACGCAGGACGTGTCGACGCTCGAAAACCCGCAGATCCTCGACCAGCTCAAGCAAAGCCTGTGATGGGGCGGGGCCGGTTCGCTTCGAGGCAGGCGGCTGCGCGGGCGCTCCGATGAAGCAGTTGCTCGGCTACGTGCAGCTCATCGTCGCCATCGCGCTGATGGGCCTGCTCGGCCAGGCGGTGCTCTTCATGCTGGCAGGGCCCAAACGCGAGGACAACCTCTTCTACAAGATCGTGAAGACCATCCCGATGCCGTTCGTCAAGCTGTTCCGGCTGATTACGCCGCGCATCGTCGAAGACCGGTTCGTGCCCTTCGCGACGTTCTGCGGTCTCGCGGCGATCTTCATCTGGCTCGCATTCCTCATTCCGCAGATTCGATGAGCGCAGAGCGCATTCCCGAAGCGCGGACCCCGGCGACCGCTCGCGCGTCGCTCGGTCCCGTTGCGCGCATCAAGCGGCGGTTTTATCTCGAACTCGCCGGGTGGAGCACCACGTTTCGGCGCAACGACGCGGCGTTCAAGCACTATGACTCGGCGCTGCGCGTGTCCCCGGAGGATCCGCTGGTGCTCGCGTCCATGGGCTTTGCGCTCGCGAAGCAGGACAGGAAGCGCGAGGCGATCGCCTGCTTCGACCGTGCGATCGCGACGAATCCGCATGGCGCGGAGTGGCATTTCGATCGTGCGTTCCTGCTGCAGGAACTCAATCATCACGACGAGGCGATTCCGGGCTTCGAGCGCGCGATCGCGCTCAATCCCAATCACGATCGCGCCTATTACGGGCTCGGCCTGTCGCTCATCCATCTGCGGCGGCTCGACGAAGCGGTCCCGCCACTCGAGCGCAACACGAAGCTGCAGCCCATGAGCCCTTACGGCTGGTATCAACTCGGGCGCACCCAGTTCAACCGCGGCAAGGTCGACAAGGCGCAAGCGATCATCGACCATCTGTCCCACTTCGAGCCCAAGGTCGCGGGGCAGCTCGCCCGCGAAACGGGCCTGCGGGCGCCTGCGACGTGAGAATCGACGCGCCTGCCGCCTGCTTCGGGCCGGCAACCGGACTCGCCTCCAGGGGCGGCGTGCGTGGTTTTGTTGCGCCGCACTAAGGCCCGGAGCCCCCTAATATTGCCGGTGGCGCTGTCCCGTGCATGCAAACGTGTTTATACTCGCCGCAATTTTGCGGAATGCCGCGCAGGCGCCCGCACGCGACGGTCCGGAAGAGACCGCGTGACGGATTCGTGATCGGATTCATGTCGTCGTTTCACTTCAGGAGGGGTCCGTTATGCAGTTGACCGACAAGCATCGGGAGTACTGGAGCAAGAACCTTCGTATTACCGGAATCCTGCTCGTCATCTGGTTCCTGGTGACCTACGTTCTCTGCTTCTTTGCCCGGGAACTGCAGTTCAATTTCTTCGGGTGGCCGTTCGCCTTCTACATGGCGGCGCAGGGATCGCTGATTATCTACGTGATCATCATCTGGTATTACGCACAGTACATGAACAAGCTGGACATTCAGTACGACGTGCATGAAGGGGAGGAAGACTGATGGCCAGCCCAGCATCCGAGCCGACCAACGTATTCACTGCGGGCTCGCAGAAAGCATTCACCTCGCAACTCAAGCGGATCTATACCTTTTACACCGGGGGCTTCATCCTCTTCGTCGTCGCGCTGGCGATCCTGGAGCAGATGGGCCTGCCGCGGCGGTGGATCGGTTACATCTTCCTGCTCGCCACCGTCGGCCTTTACGCCGGCATCGGCGTCATGACCCGGACCTCCGACGCCGCCGAATACTACGTCGCCGGCCGGCGGGTCCCTGCGCTGTTCAACGGCATGGCCACCGGCGCGGACTGGATGAGCGCAGCTTCGTTCATCGGCATGGCGGGCACGCTGTACCTCGCGGGCTACGGCGGGCTGGCCTTCGTGCTCGGCTGGACCGGTGGCTATTGTCTCGTCGCGCTGCTGCTCGCGCCGTACCTCCGCAAGTTCGGGCAGTTCACCATTCCGGACTTCCTCGGCGCACGCTACGGCGGCAACATTCCGCGGTTCATCGGCATCATCGCGGCGATCCTGTGCTCGTTCACCTATGTCGTCGCGCAGATCTACGGCGTGGGGATCATCACGACCCGCCTCACCGGCGTGCCGCTCGAACTGGGCGTTTTCCTCGGTCTCGCCGGGATCCTCGTCTGCTCGTTCCTGGGCGGGATGCGCGCGGTCACGTGGACTCAGGTGGCGCAGTACATCATCCTGATCATCGCCTACATGATCCCGGTCGTCTGGCTGGCGGTGAAGCAGACCGGCGTGCCGATCCCCGAGCTCATCTACGGACAGCAGCTCGCCAAGGTCACCGCACGCGAAGCCGAGCTCATCAACGATCCCAAGGAACTGCAGGTTCGCGATATCTTCAAGGCGCGCGCGGCCGAGGCCGCGACGAACCTCAAGGATCCGACGGCTGCCTACACCTCCGGCAAGACGAAACTCCAGGCGGAGGTCGAAAAGCTGAAAGCGGAAAACGCCTCGCCGGAGCAGATCGCCGCGGCGACCAAGGCCGTGACGGCGTACCCGCCGGACGAATCGTCCGCCAAGACGCAATGGGCCAAGGATGCTGCGCTGGCCGCGCGCGCGGCGCCACCCTTAAGGCACGCGGAGGCCTTCCCGGGCAAGGACGAGGAGGCGCGCGACATCAGTCGCCGCAACTTCCTGGCGCTCGTGTTCTGCCTGATGGTCGGCACGGCCGCGCTACCGCACATCCTGATGCGCTACTACACGACGCCATCGGTGCGGGACGCGCGGATGAGCGTCTTCTGGTCGCTGTTCTTCATCTTCCTGCTGTACTTCACCGCGCCCGCGCTCGCGGTGCTGGTGAAATTCACGATGTACAACAACGTCGTCGGCAGTTCGTTCGCATCGTTGCCACAGTGGGTGGCGGCATGGAGTCAGGTCGATCCAACGCTGCTCTCGGTGGTGGACGTCAACAAGGACGGGATCGTGCAGCTTGCGGAGATCGCGATCGGCGGCGACATCGTGGTGCTGGCGACGCCGGAAATCGCGGGCCTGCCTTACGTGATCTCCGGCCTGGTCGCGGCCGGCGGCCTTGCGGCAGCGCTGTCCACGGCGGACGGGCTGCTGCTGACGATCGCCAACGCGCTCTCGCACGATTTCTATTACAAGATGCTGGACCCGTCGGCCTCCACCGCCCGTCGCGTGACCATCTCCAAGGTCCTGCTGCTGGTGGTCGCGTTGGCAGCCGCGTGGGTAGCGTCGCAGAAACCGGCGAACATCCTGTTCCTGGTGTCGGCGGCGTTCTCCTTTGCGGCGGCGTCGTTCTTCCCTGCGCTGGTGCTGGGCATCTTCTGGAAACGCGCCAATAAATGGGGCGCGACGCTGGGAATGCTGGCCGGGCTCGGGATCACCGCGTGGTACATGGTGACGACGCAACCCTGGCTCCGCGGCGTGTTCGGCGTGACGAGCCCGATCGCCGACCACATCTGGTGGGGCATCCAGCCGATCTCCGCGGGTCTGTGGGGCGTGCCGCTCGGCTTCGCGGTGATCATCATCGTGAGCCTGCTCACGCCGAAGCCCGATCAGGCGACGCAGGACCTGGTCGAGCACGTCCGCTACCCGAACCTCGCGGGCGACACGATGAAGACGCTCGGCACGTAACGCGCATCGACGTCGACCAGGCGAAGGCCCGCAGCGATGCGGGCTTTTGCTTTGGGTTGCCGCCGACCACGCGCCCTGGCCGCGTGGCGCGCTCAGGCGAGAGGCGGGGCGGTATCCGCGAATGACGGACGCTTGGCGAGGCGCCCGTGCAGGTGGGCGAGGTTCGGATAAGCTTCGCGCCACCCCAGCTGCGGATGGCGCAGGTCGAGGTAGCCGAGCGCGCAGCCGGTGGCGATATCCGCCAGCGAGTATCCCTCGCCGTTGCACCAGGACTTGTCGCCGAGCTCGCGCGCAAGCTCGGCGACGCCTTCCCCGAGCTTCTGTTCCTGGCGGGCGATCCACTCGTCGCTTTGCTGCGCGGGAGGCCGGCGGCGCTCCATGACGATGCCCACCGCGGCGTCGTTGACGCCATCGGCGAGCGCCTCCCAGCGGCGCACGGCGATGCGCTGGCGCGAAGGCTCGGGAATGAGCCTCGATACGGGACTCACGTTGTCGAGGTACTCGACGATGACGCGCGAATCGAACAGCGCGGTGCCGTCGTCGAGCATCAGCACCGGAACCTTGCCCAGCGGACTGAAGGCGTGGACCGGATTGTCCGCGGTCCACGGCGACAGTTCGGCCTGCTGGCACTCGATCTTCTTTTCCGCGAGTACGACGCGAACCTTGCGCGCATAGGGGCTCGTCGAGGAGAAAATCAGCTTCACAGGATTGGTCGCTGCATGAAAAACCGGACGAAAATTATAGCATCGGCGATGCGTCGGGCGGCGCCTCCCGCGCCGCCCGGCGCGCGCGATGCGCGTGCTAAGATTCCTGAGTGACCGCCGCTGAACTCGCCGCTCTCACCGCGCTGTCGCCGCTCGACGGGCGCTATGCGGGCAAGGTTGCGGCGCTGCGCGGGCAGTTCAGCGAGTACGGCCTCATCCGCCATCGCGTGCGCATCGAGATCGCGTGGCTTTGCGCGCTGGCGGCCGAGCCCGCGATCGGCGAAGTCCCGGCGTTCTCTCCCGCTGCACAAAAAGCGCTCGCCGATGTCGCGGCCGGTTTCTCGCCGGACGACGCGGCGCGCGTCAAGGCGATCGAACGGCAGACCAATCACGACGTCAAGGCGGTCGAGTACTGGCTGAAGGAGCGTTTCGCGAACCTGCCGGAGATCGCGCGCGTGGCCGAGTTCATCCACTTCGCCTGCACGTCCGAGGACATCAACAATCTCGCGCACGGGCTGTCGCTGGTCGAGGCGCGGCGTGACTGCCTGCTGCCCCTGCTGAACGACCTCGCAGGCGACCTGCGCGCGCTGGCGCACGCGCACGCCGAGCTTCCGATGCTCGCCCGCACCCACGGACAGCCGGCCACGCCGACCACGCTCGGCAAGGAGATCGCGAACGTCGTCGCGCGGCTCGATCGCACCGCTTCCACGTTTTCGCGCGTGACGATCAAGGGGAAGATGAACGGCGCGGTGGGCAACTACAACGCCCACGTCGTCGCGTATCCCGACGTCGACTGGGAACGCTTCGCCGTGAAAGTGGTGACCGCGCTCGGACTTGAGCTCAATCCGTACACGACGCAGATCGAGCCGCACGACTGCATCGCGGAGTATTGCGACGCGCTCGCCCGCGTGAACACGGTGCTGCTCGATCTCGACCGCGACGTGTGGGGCTACATCTCCCTCGGCTACTTCCGCCAGCGCGCCGTCCACGGCGAGGTCGGGTCGTCGACGATGCCGCACAAGGTGAATCCGATCGACTTCGAGAACTCCGAGGGCAATCTCGGCGTCGCGAACGCGCTGTTGCGCCATTTCGCCGGCAAGCTGCCGATCTCGCGCTGGCAGCGCGATCTCACCGACTCGACGGTGCTGCGCAACCTGGGCGTTGCGCTCGGCCACTCGGCGCTCGGCTTCACCGCGTTGCGGCAGGGCCTCGCGAAGCTCGACGTCGATCCGGCCCGCATCGCGCTGGACCTCGACGCGAATTTCGACGTGCTCGCGGAAGCGATCCAGACGGTGATGCGGCGCTATAACCTGCCGGCGCCCTACGAGCAGCTGAAGGCATTGACGCGCGGCAAGTCCGGCACGACGCGCGACGCGCTCGCAGCCTTCGTCGACGCGCTCGCGATCCCCGACGACGCCAAGGCGCGCCTGCGCGCGCTGACGCCCGCGTCCTATATCGGGCTCGCCGGCGAACTCGCGCGGCGCGTCTAGCGTCGGCGACCGGGCCGCCTCCCGGCAGGCGGGATCCGCGCTACGCCGAGCGGCGCTCGCGCCGCTCCTTCATGAACGTCGTGATCGCCGGCAGCAGCGACACGACGATGATGCCGACGACGATCCACGAGAGGTTCTCCTTGACCCACGGGATGTTGCCGAACAGGTAGCCGGCGTAGACGAGCGACGCGATCCACGCGATCGCGCCGACGACGTTGTAGCAGAGGAAACGCGGATACGACATGCCGGCGACCCCGGCGAGGAACGGCGCAAACGTGCGGATGATCGGCACGAAGCGGCCGATGATGATCGTGAGACCGCCGTACTTGTCGTAGAAGGCCTGCGTGCGCTCAAGGTACGCGCGCTTGAACCAGCGGGAGTCGGGCTTGCGGAACGCCTTGGGCCCGATGTAATGGCCCACGGCGTAATTGACGGAGTCGCCGAGGATGGCCGCCACGGTCAGCACCGCGACCAGCACGTGGACGTTGAGCGCCGCGACGGCGATGACCGTCCCCGAGATGAACAGGATGGAGTCGCCGGGCAGGAACGGAAACACGACGAGGCCTGTCTCGGCGAAGATGATCGCGAACAGGATGGCGTAGAGCCACGTGCCGTACTGCGCCGCAAGGTGCGCGAGCGACTGGTCGAGCGCGAGCAACGAGTAGACGAAGGTCGTGATCATCGTTCGCCCATCCAGCGCGCCGCCTGGCGGCGGACGACGTCGGGCAGCGTCTTGGTCTCGGCATAAACCCTGCGCAGCCAGGTCGCGTCGTTGCCGTCTTCGAGCGTCAGCGCCATCAATCGATCGAGCGCCCCCTCCGACTCGAGCGCCGCGGCGTGCGGCGCCAGCGCGCGCAGCGTGTCCCGGATGTCGTCGGCGATCGCGACGCCGCGCTTGTTCCGCGGGTCGACGATTACGCCCGCGAGGCCATGGCGGCATGCCTGGAAGCGGTTGTAGCTGTGCACGAGATAGAGCTCCGGGGTGATCCAGTCGACGCGATCGGCGAACAGGTGGCGCGCGAGCGCCTGGGCGTAGGCGGCAATCTGCGCCGCGCGATTGACGGTGAGCGGCGTGTCGACGACGCGGATCTCGACGGTGCCGTATTCGGGCTTCGGGCGAACGTCCCAGTAGAAATCCTTCATGCTCTGCACGATGCCGAGCCCGTGCATCGTGTCGTAGTACTCCGCGAACGAGGCCCAGTCGAGCACGAACGGCATGGTACCGGAGAGCGGGAACGCGTTGACCACCGACAGCCGCGACGAGTCGAACGCGGTGTCGACGCCCTGGTAGAACGGGCTCGACGCGCCCAGCGCGATGAAGTGCGGCAGGTAGCGGACGAACGCGTGCGACAGGTAGATCGCGTCGTCGGCGCTCGCGCAGCCGATGTGAACGTGCTGCCCGAACACGGTGAATTGCTTGGCGAGGAAGCCGTACTTCTCGGAGACCCCGAGGAAGCGCTCGGTCGGGTAGATCTTGCGGTCGCGCCATTTCTGGAACGGATGCGTACCGCCGCCGGCGATGGCGACGTTCATCTGCCGCGCGTGCGCCGCGAGGTTGTCGCGCGTGGCGCGAAGCTCGGCCAGCAGGGGCTCGTAGCGCTCGTGCACGGACGAGTTGACCTCGATCATGCTCTGCGTGATCTCGGGCTTGAGCTCGCCCGCGCCCCCGTCCTTCGCTGCGCGGCGCAGGAGGTCGTCGGCGTCCGGCGCGAGGTTGAAGTCGTTCGTGTTGACGAGCTGGAGCTCGAGCTCGACGCCGAAGGTCAGCGCCTTGGACTGCGAGAATTCGAGCAGCGGCATCTTTAGTCGCGTTCCCCGGGCTCGCCTTCGCCGGAGCGGATGAGCGCGTAGCGTGTCGCGATCGGGCCGAGCAGCGAGAGGATCGCGATGCCCGACGCGACGATGCCGGTCAGGCGCGCGCCGAATTCGGGGGAGATGTCGAAGATGGGCTGCGTCATGCCGATCGCGAGGCCCGCCATCGGTGTCAGCGCGAGCGACAGCGTCGCGGCCTGGTTCATCGACACGCGTGCCGGGCGCGCGAACGCGAACAGCGCCACGGACTTGCCCACGAGGCGCACCAGCGCGAACGCGAGGCCGAGCCACGCGACGCTGCCGAACTGGTCAGGCCGCAGGATCGCGCCGGTCAGCACGAACAGCACGACGAAGAACAGGCGCGCGGCGTGGCCGAAGCGGATGTCGATCAGGCGCCGATCGGGGTCGAGGTTGCGCGCGCACACGCCCATCACCAGGAGCGCCAGCAGCACCGAGAGCTTACCCACCTGCGCGAGGCCGACGGTGAGGACGATCATCCCCACCATCAGGATGAACTGCGACGCATCGCTCTTGCCGACGAAGCGCGCCAGGAGGCGGGCGACGCGGAACGCCGCGTAGCCCAGGAGGAACGAGCCTGCGAGGAGCCACGCCGCGCGCGCCACCGGGTGCCACGGGGCGTTGGCCACGCGCGCTTCGACGAAAGGCAGCAGCAGCGCGACGCCGAGCATCGCGACGACGTTGTTGAGCGCGACGTGCCACAGCGCCCGGCGGGTCGCCGGCCCCTCGGCCTTGAGCTCGGCAGCGACGAGCAGCACCACCGCGGGAGCGGTCGCGACGCCGACCGTCGCAGCGACGGCGGCCTCGAGCGCGGGCACGTCGAAATAGCGCAGCAGCGCGAACATCGCGCCGAACGACAGCAGGCTTTCGGCGATGCCGGTCGGCAGCAGCCAGCGATCGTGGCGCGCCCACTCGAAATCGAGGCGGCGGCCGAGCTCGAACACGATGAGGCCGAGCGAAATGTCGGCGAAGATGCGCGCGTCGCCGAGCGCATCCTCGGTGAGCCAGCCGAGCACGCCGGGCCCGAGAATGAAGCCGGTGAGGATGTAGCCGGTGATCGCCGGCAGCACGCGCGTGGTTGCCGCGATGCGGCCACCGATGAGGCCCGCGAGCAGCAGGAGTCCGAACAGCGCGAAGCTGTTGGCGGCGGGCGGCCAGGCGGGGAGGAAATCCGTCGTCATCGTCGATGCAGGGGGGGCGGGCGTCGCTGTCAGAACGCGCGCAAGAGCGCGGCAGGCGATGATGCCACGCGGCGCGCGGTGCGGCTCCCGACCGCTCGCACGGCTTGCTGCTTAGTCGGGGGAACGGCGCAGGCCCGCGATCACGGGAGGATCTTCTCGCCTTCGGGGCCGCTCCTGCGCTCCGGCTTCACGAGGTCCTCGCGCGACACGCCGAGCCACATCACCAGCGCCGCCATCACGAGCGCCGACGAGTAGATGCCGAAGCAGATGCCGATCGCCAGCGCGAGCGCGAAATGGTGCAGCGTCTCGCCGCCGAAAAAGAAGATCGACAGCACCATCAGCAGCGTGCATCCGTGCGTGATGACCGTCCGCGACATCGTGCTGGTGATGGCATTGTCGATGACGTGCATCACCGTGGCCTTGCGCATCTTGCGGAAGTTCTCGCGGATCCGGTCGGCGATGACCACCGACTCGTTCACGGAATAGCCCAGCACGGCGAGGATCGCCGCGAGTACCGGCAACGAGAACTCCCACTGGAAGAACGCGAAAAAGCCCAGGATGATCACGATGTCGTGCAGGTTCGCGATGATTGCCGCGACGGCGAAGCGCCATTCGAAGCGCAGCGCCAGGTACGCGGCGATGCCGAAGGAGACGAGGAGCAGCGCCAGCGCGCCATTCTCGTAGAGCTCCTTGCCGACCTGCGGCCCGACGAACTCGACGCGCTTTTGCGTCGCCGAGGGATCGTCCGCCTTGAGCGCCGCCATCACGCGATCGGAAAGCTGCGCCGTCGACAGGCCTTCCTTGAGCGGAAGGCGGATCAGCGCGGTGTCGGACGCTCCGAGGCTCTGCGCCGAGTACTCACCGAGCTGCAGCTTGTCGATCGCAGCGCGGACGCGGGAGAAATCGACGGCGTGCCCGTACGTGGCCTCGATCACCGTGCCGCCCCGGAAGTCCACGCCGAGGTTCAGGCCGCGCGTGGCGAGGAAGAGCACCGCGGCGGCGAAGGTGAGGAGCGAAATCACGTTGAACACGAGCGCATGCCGCATGAACGGGATGTCGCGCCGAAAGCGGAAGAATTCCATGCGGCTCGTCCCGTCAGGCTTTGACCGGCTTGCCCGCGACCGGCGTCGGACGCCACACCTGCCCGATCGAGATGCGCTCAAGCTTCTTGCGGCCGCCGTAGATCAGCGCGACGATGCCGCGCGAGACGAACACCGCGGAGAACATCGACGTCAGGATGCCGAGGCAGTGGACCACGGCGAAGCCGCGCACCGGCCCCGACCCGAAGGCGAGCAGCGCGAGGCCGGCGATCAGCGTCGTCACGTTGGAGTCGAGAATCGTGCCCCACGCGCGCTCGTAGCCCGCCTGGATCGCCGCATGCGGCGTCGCGCCCCAGCGCAGTTCCTCGCGGATGCGCTCGTTGATCAGCACGTTGGCGTCGATCGCCATGCCGAGCGTCAGCGCGATCGCCGCCATGCCCGGCAGCGTCAGCGTCGCCTGCAGCAGCGACAGGAGCGCGATCAGCAGCAGCAGGTTGATCGTCAGCGCGAGGGTCGAGATCACGCCCATCAGCAGGTAATACACGCAGATGAACGCCGCCAGCACGAGAAAGCCGTACACCACCGAGTCGAAGCCCTTCTGGATGTTCTCCTTGCCTAGCGACGGCCCGACGGTGCGCTCCTCGACGATTTCCATCGGGGCCGCGAGGGCGCCCGCGCGCATCAGAAGCGAGATGTCACTGGCCTCGCGCGTCGACATGCGGCCGCTGATCTGCACGCGGCCCCCGCCGATCTCCTCGCGGATCACCGGGGCGGTGATGACCTCTGCCTTGCCTTTCTCGACGAGCACGATGGCCATCCGCTTGCCGACGTTTTCGCGCGTGACCTCCTTGAAGATGCGCGCGCCGGTCCCGTCGAGGTTGACGTGCACGGCGGGCTCGTTGGTCCGGCTGTCGAAGCCCGATTGCGCGTCGTTGATGCGATCGCCCGTCAGCGCGACCTGGCGACGCACGACCAGCGGCTCGCCGTTGCGGTCTGCAAAGAGGTCGCTCCCGAGCGGGACCGCGCCGCCGCGCGCGGCGTCGAGCGCGCCCGGCTCGTCGTTGACCATGCGAATCTCGAGCGTCGCCGTGCGCCCGAGGATGTCTTTGGCGCGCGCCGTGTCCTGCACCCCCGGAAGCTGCACGACGACGCGGTCGGCGCCCTGCTGCTGGATGATCGGCTCGGCGACGCCGAGCTCGTTGACGCGGTTGCGCAGGATCGTGATGTTCTGCTGGACCGCGCCGTCCTGGATGCGCTTCTGCGCCTCGGGCTTGAGGCCCGCGACGAGCCGCAACTCGCCGCCGGTGCCGTCCTGCTCACGCACCTGCAGGTCGGGAAATGCCTTCTCGATCTCGAAGCGTGCCTTGGTGCGCTCGGCGTCGCTGGAAAAGCGCAGCACCACGTTCGATTGCTCGCGCGACACGCCGCCGTAGGCGATCCGCTTTTCGCGCATCAGCGAGCGGATGTCGGTGGTGTAGCGGTCGGCCGCCTTGTCGAGCGCGCCCTTCATGTCGACCTGCAGCAGGAAATGAACTCCGCCGCGAAGATCGAGGCCGAGGTACATCGGCAGCGCGCCGATCGACGCCAGCCAATGCGGCGACGACGAGAGCAGGTTCAGCGCGACGATGTAATTGTCGCCGAGCTTCTGCTGCAGCACGTCCTTTGCCTTCAGCTGCGTGTCGGGGTCGGCGAAGCGGACCTTGATGCCGGTGGGATCGAGCGCGTCCCCGCGGTACGCGATGTCGGCGCCCTTCAGCGCCTCCTCGACGCGCGTCAGCAGCGCGCTGTCGATCTTGATGCTCGTCTTCGACGACGACACCTGCACCGCCGGCACTTCCGGGAACAGATTCGGCAGCGCGAAAACCAGGCCCACCACGATGGCGAGCCCGATGATGACGTACTTCCAGGCGGGGTAGCGGTTCATGTGCAGCGGGGCGGAGGGCGGACCCGGGCCGTCAGAGCGTCTTGATCGTGCCCTTGGGCAGCAGCTGCGCGATGGCGCCGCGCTGGACGGTCATCTCGACGTTGGGAGCGACTTCGAGCGCGGCATACTGGTCGGTGAGCTTGGTGATGCGACCGACGACACCACCGGCGGTGACGACTTCGTTACCCTTCTCGAGCGCATCGAGCATCGCGCGAGCATCCTTGGCCTTCTTCTGCTGAGGGCGGATCAGCAGGAAATAGAAGACGACGAAAATCGCGATCATCGGCAGGAAGGTGAGCAACGTGTCGCTCTGCGACGCGCCGCCCGCCGCCTGGGCGTAAGCCGGTGAAATCAGCACGGATAATCCTCCAGATAAAGCCATCCATTTTACCACGGGCCGACGCGCACCCGGGGACGCGATATTAGGCGGAAGGCGCGCCCGCGGCGCGATCGCGCGCAAAGGCGGCGGCGAACGCCGGCAGCCGGTCCTCGGCGATCGCCGCGCGCAACTCCGCCATCAGTGTCTGGTAGTAGTGCAGATTGTGCAGCGTGGCGAGGCGGGCGCCGAGGATCTCGTTCGCGCGCTGCAGATGATGGACGTAGCCGCGGGAGAAGCCCCGGCAGGCGTAGCAGGCGCAGCCCGGCTCGATGGGACCGGTGTCGCCCCGATGGCGGGCGTTGCGGATCTTGAGGTCGCCGAAGCGCGTGTACAGCCACCCGTTGCGGGCGTTGCGCGTCGGCAGCACGCAATCGAACATGTCGATGCCCGTCGCCACGCCGGCGACAATGTCCTCCGGCGTGCCGACGCCCATCAGATAGCGGGGGCGGTCCGCCGGCAGCCGGGGTGCGAGATGGCGCATGACGCGAAGCATCGCGTCCTTCGGCTCGCCGACCGACAACCCGCCGATCGCATAACCGTCGAAACCGATCTGGGCGAGACCTTCGAGCGACGCGTCGCGCAGGTCCTCGTACATGCCGCCCTGGACGATGCCGAACAGCGCGTTCGCGCTGTCGCCGTGCGCGCTGCGCGAGCGTCGGGCCCACCGCAGCGACAGCTCCATCGACTGCGCCGTTTCGTCGCGCGTCGCCGGATGCGGCGTGCATTCGTCGAACACCATGACGATGTCCGAGCCGAGCGTTCGCTGGATGGCCATGGACAGTTCGGGCGACAGGAAGAGGCGGTCGCCGTTGACAGGCGAGGC
>JBDSLT010000229.1:0-12643 GCA_039916265.1 Casimicrobiaceae bacterium
TTCTTGGCGTCGCCGAACAGCATCCGGTTGTTCTCCTTGTAGAAGAGCGGATTGTCGACGCCCGCGTAGCCCGAGGCCATGGTGCGCTTCATCACGACCGAGTTCTTCGCCTTCCATACCTCGAGCACGGGCATGCCGGCGATCGGGCTTCCCGGATCCTCCTGCGCGGCCGGGTTCACGATGTCGTTGGCGCCGATCACCATCGCGACGTCGGTCGCCGGAAAATCGTCGTTCAGCTCGTCCATCTCGAAGACGATGTCGTAGGGCACCTTCGCCTCGGCGAGAAGCACGTTCATGTGGCCCGGCATCCGGCCGGCGACCGGATGGATGCCGAAACGGACATTCACGCCGCGCTCGCGCAGCGCCTTGGTGATCTCGTAGACGGTGTGCTGCGCCTGCGCGACCGCCATCCCGTAGCCCGGCACGATGACGACGCTCTTCGCGTCGCGCAGCAGGTCCGCCGTTTCGGCGGCGGTCACCGGATGCACGTCGCCGGCGGGTTGCGCGGCCGCGCCGCCCGCCGCCTTCGCCACGCCGCTGTCGGTGCCGAAGCCCCCCGCGATCACGGCGAGGAACTTGCGGTTCATCGCCGTGCACATGATGTACGACAGGATCGCGCCGCTCGACCCGACGAGCGCGCCGGTGACGATCAAAAGGTCGTTGGACAGCATGAAACCCGTGGCCGCTGCCGCCCAGCCGGAATAGCTGTTCAGCATCGACACGACGACCGGCATGTCCGCGCCGCCGATCGCCATCACCATGTGCACGCCGAACAGCAGCGCGACGAGCGTCATCACGATCATCGACAGCATCGCCTCGCCGACGCTGTGCGCGCCGACGAACCGGTAGCCGAAGGCGACGACGAGGACGAGCCCGGCGAGGTTGATCCAGTGCCGCGCCGGCAGCAACAGCGGCTTGCCGCCGATCCGGCCCGACAGCTTGCCGAAGGCGACCACGGAACCCGAGAAGGTCACCGCGCCGATCAGCACGCCGGCGTAAATCTCGAGCTCGTGGATGGTGTTCTCGGCCGGCGTGAGCTTCGCTGCCACCGCCGGGTCGATGAAGGTGGCGTAACCCACCAGCATCGCGGCGAAGCCGACGAGGCTGTGCATCAGCGCGACGAGTTCCGGCATCTGCGTCATCTGCACCGTGCGCGCAGCGTAGAGCCCGATCGCCGCGCCGACGGCCATCGCGCCCACGATGTACGGCAGGCCGGCGGCGGTGACCTGCGGCCCGAACACCGTCGCGAGCACGGCGATCGCCATGCCGATCACCCCGTACAGGTTGCCGCGCCGCGACGTCTCCTGGTTCGACAGCCCGCCCAGGCACAGGATGAAAAGTATCGCGGCGCCCAGATAGGCGACCAGCGAAAGGCTCGTCGTCATGTTCCTCGCCTCCCTACTTGCGGAACATGGCCAGCATGCGCTGGGTGACGGCGAAGCCGCCGAACATGTTGATCGTCGCGAGCGCGACGGCGATCACCGACAGCCAGCGTATCCAACCGCCGGGCCGCCCGAGGTCGGTGGACAGCAGCGTCAGGTCCGGCGCGATCTGCACGAGCGCGCCGATCGCGATGATGCTGGACACCGCGTTGGTGACGCTCATCAACGGCGTGTGCAGCGCAGGCCTCACGTTCCAGACGACCATGTAGCCGATGAAGCAGGCCAGCACGAACACGGTGAAGTGCCCGAGGAACGATGGCGGCGCGTAGCGGCCGATCAGCAGGAACACCAGCGCGCCGACGCCGAACAGCACGGCGGTCCTGGCGCCGGACATCGGGCCGCTCGCCTCGCCGTGACCTCTGGCCTTCGGCGGCGCAACGGCGGGCTTGGCGGCCGCGGCAGCGGGCGGCGCCGCAGACAGCTTGGGCGCCGGTGGCGGCCACGTGACCTGGCCCTTGTCGATCACCGTCGTGCCGCGCAGCACCTCGTCCTGCATGTCGATGGCGATCGTGTCGCCCTCGATGCTCTTCGTCTTCTGCAGATCCTCCGCAAGACGCAAGAGGTTTGTCGCGTAGAGCGTCGACGCCTGCTTGGCGAGGCGGCTCGGCAGGTCCTTGTAGCCGATGATCGTGACACCGTGCCGTACGACGATTTCGCCCGGCACCGTCAGTTCGCAATTCCCGCCCTGCTCGGATGCCATGTCGACGATCACGCTGCCCTGCTTCATCGACTTGACCATGTCCTCGGTGATGAGCTTCGGCGCCGGCTTGCCGGGGATGAGCGCGGTCGTGATGATGATGTCGACGTCCTTCGCCTGCTGCGCGAACACCTCGCGCTGCGCCTTCTGGAAACCCTCGCTCATCACCTTCGCGTAGCCGCCGACGCCGCTGCCTTCCTCGACGTAGTCCACCGGCACGTACTCGCCGCCCAGCGACTTGATCTGGTCGGCCACCTCGGGCCGCGTGTCGTTCGCGCGCACGATGGCCCCCAGCCCCGAGGCCGTGCCGATCGCCGCAAGGCCCGCCACCCCGGCGCCGATGACGAACACCTTCGCCGGCGGCACCTTGCCGGCGGCAGTGATCGAGCCGGTGAAAAAGCGACCGAAGGCGTGCGCCGCCTCGATGACGGCGCGGTAGCCGCCGATGTTCGCCATCGATGAAAGGGCGTCGAGCTTTTGCGCGCGCGAGATGCGCGGCACGCTGTCCATCGCGAGCACGGTCGCCTTCCTCGCCGCGAGCGCCTGCAGAAGTTCGGCGTTCTGCGCCGGCCAGATGAAGCTGACGAGCGTGCCGCCTTCCCGCAGCAGCCCGACTTCCTCGATCGTGGGTCCGCGCACCTTGAAAACCATGTCGGAATTCGCCCACAGCTGCGCCCGGTCCGCGACGATGTCGGCGCCGGCCGCGAGATACGCGTCGTCGCTGATTTGCGCTGCGTCTCCCGCGCCCGCCTCCACGGCAACGCGGAAGCCCAGCTTGATCAGCTTTTGCGCCACTTCGGGAACCGTGGCGACGCGCTTCTCGCCGGGGAAGACTTCGCGCGGCACTCCGATCGACAGCGACATTCAGGATCTCCCTCGAACCAAGCGCGTCTCGCGCCGGCGCAGGTTGCGGGCGATCGCACCGCCGGCCCCGCGTTCGACGCGCCGGATCATAGCAGCGCGGCGATCGCCTTGCCGGCCTCTGCCGTCGTCGCGCGGCCGCCGATGTCCGCAGTGCGCGGCGTCCCCGGGTCGGCGAGCGCGCGCTCGATCGCCGCCACGATCGCGTCGGCCGCGTCCTTGTGGCCGAGGAAGTCGAGCATCAGCGCGCCCGACCAGATCTGCCCGATCGGGTTGGCGATGCCCTTGCCGGCGATATCGGGCGCCGAGCCGTGCACCGGCTCGAACAGCGAAGGAAAGGTCCGCTCGGGATTGATGTTCGCCGAGGGCGCGATGCCGATCGTGCCGCACACGGCGGGACCGAGGTCCGAGAGAATGTCGCCGAACAGGTTCGACGCGACGACGACGTCGAACACCTGCGGCCGCCCGACGAAGTGCGCGCAGAGGATGTCGATGTGGTACTGGTCGGCGCCCACGTCCGGATAGCGTGCCGACATCGCCTTGAAGCGCTCGTCCCAGTAGGGCATCGTGATCGAGATGCCGTTCGATTTCGTCGCGGAGGTGACGCGCTTGCGCGGACGCTTTCGCGCGAGCTCGAACGCGAACTTCATGATGCGCTCGGTGCCCGCGCGCGAGAACACCGACTGCTGGAACACGACCTCGCGATCGGTGCCTTCCCACATGCGTCCGCCGACCGACGAATACTCGCCCTCGGTGTTTTCGCGCACGACGACGAAGTCGATGTCGCCCGGCTTGCGATTCGCGAGCGGCGTCGCGATGCCGGGCATCAGGCGGCACGGGCGCATGTTCACGTACTGATCGAACCCGCGCCGGAACGGGATCAGCGAACCCCACAGCGAGACATGGTCGGGCACCGTCGCGGGCCAGCCCACGGCGCCGTAGAAGATCGCCTCGAAGGGCTTCAGCTGCTCGAACCAGTCCTCGGGCATCATGCGGCCGTGCTTCGCGTAGTAGTCGCAGCTCCAGTCGAAGTGCGTGAACGCGAGGTCGATGCCGAACTTGCGCGCTGCCGCTTCGAGCACCCGCAGTCCCTCGGGCACCGTTTCCTTGCCGATGCCGTCCCCGGGCATGACGGCGATGCGGCGTTGTGCCATGGTCGTGTCCCCGCTCTTTGCTTCGAGACCGGCGATTCTAGCCTCATCCGATCGGCCGATGGCCCGACGGGGTTCCGCTGCGCTGGCGGGAGAGGATTGACGCGGCAAAGCGCCGGGCGCAGCCTGCGCGCCGGCGTGGCCTGCGCTATCATCCCCACCCGTCAAGCGCCCGCCGCCTCCCATGAAGCAGACGTTCCTCGACTTCGAGCAACCGATCGCCGAGCTGCAGCAAAAGATCGACGAGCTGCGCTTCGTGCACGAAGATTCCGCGGTCGACATCTCCGACGAGATCGCACGCCTCACCAAGAAGAGCCAGCAGCTCGCCAAGGAAATCTACGGCAAGCTCACGGCGTGGCAGGTTGCGCAGGTGGCGCGGCATCCGCAGCGGCCCTACACGCTCGATTACATCGGCGCCATGTTCGCGGAGTTCCGCGAGTTGCACGGCGACCGCAGCTACGCCGACGACCCCGCGATCGTCGGCGGCCTCGCGCGCTTCAACGGCAAGCCGTGCATGGTGCTCGGACACCAGAAAGGCCGCGACACCAAGGAAAAGATCCATCGCAACTTCGGCATGCCGCGACCCGAGGGCTACCGCAAGGCGCTGCGTCTCATGAAGCTTGCCGAGAAATTCGAGCTGCCGCTGTTCACCTTCGTCGACACGCCCGGCGCGTATCCGGGCATCGGCGCCGAGGAGCGCGGGCAGTCGGAGGCCATCGGCCGCAATCTCTACGAAATGGCCGGCCTGCGTATCCCGATCGTCGTCACGGTGATCGGCGAGGGCGGCTCGGGCGGCGCGCTCGCGGTCGCCGTCGGCGACGTCACGCTGATGCTGCAGTACGCGACGTACTCGGTGATTTCGCCGGAGGGCTGCGCGTCGATCCTGTGGAAATCGGCCGAGCATGCCGCGGAGGCCGCCGAGACGCTCGGCATTACCGCAGCGCGGCTGAAGCAGCTGGGACTGATCGACAAAATCGTCAACGAGCCGCTCGGCGGCGCGCATCGCGACCACGCGGCGATCATGGTGACGCTCAAGAAGGCGCTGGTCGAGGCGTTGCGCCATTGCCAGGAACAGCCGCTCGACACGCTGCTCGAGACGCGCGAGGACAAGATTCTCGGTTATGGCAAGTTCAAGGAGATTGCCTCCCTCTGACGCCGCTGCGGTGGCGCATGCGGTCGCCGCCGCGCTCGACGACGCCGACGCCGTCCGCGCTCCCTGCGCCGTCGCACTGTCGGGCGGCCGCGATTCGGTTGCGCTGCTCGACGCGCTCGCGGCGCATGGCCGGCTGCAGGGGCACCGCGTGGTCGCGCTGCACGTCCACCATGGGCTGTCTCCCAATGCCGATGCGTGGGCGGCGTTTTGCACCGCGCTCTGCGCCGGCTACGCGATCCCCTGCATCGTGCGACGCGTGAACGTCGCCCGCGCCCCGCGCACCAGTGTCGAGGCCACCGCGCGGCGCGCGCGCTACGCCGCGCTGTCCGATGCGGCGCGGGAAGCTGGGGTGGCAACGGTGCTGCTTGCGCATCACCGCGACGACCAGGCGGAGACGCTGCTCCTGCAACTGCTGCGTGGCGCCGGTCCGCACGGCCTCGCGGCAATGCCCGCGCAACGCGTCGGCGCCGACGGCATGCGCTGGCTGCGACCGCTGCTCGACGTGCCGCGCGCAGCGATCGAAGCCTGCGTCGCCGAGCGAGGATTGCGCTACGTCGACGACGAGTCGAACGCCGACACGCGCCATGCGCGCAACGCGATCCGGCGCAGCGTCGCGCCCGCGCTGGCCGCGATCGCGCCCGGTTATGCCACCGCGCTTGCACGGGCGGCCGCGCTCCAGGGAGACGCCGCGCGCCTCGCCGACGACCTGGCGACGGCCGACGCGCGCAATTCGATCGACGGCGCGTCGCTCGATCGTGACGCGCTGCTCGCGCTGCCCGCCTACCGCGCGCGCAACCTGCTGCGCTGGTTCCTGCGCTCGCGCGGCCTGCCCCCGCCGTCGCAGGCGCGCCTCGAGGACATGTGGGTCCAGCTCACGCAGGCACGGCCCGACGCGCAGGTCCGCCTTGCCCACGCCGGCGCCGAAATCGGCATTCATCGCGGTCGGGTCAGCGTCCACGCGCAGCCCCCCGCCCCCTTCGACGTCGCCTGGCGCGGCGAGCCCGAACTCGCGCTGCCGCACGGGATCCTGGTATTCGGCGCGGTCGAGGGCGCCGGCCTCGACCGCCGGCGGCTGGCGGCTGCGGCAGTGCGCATCCGCCGCCGCAGCGGCGGCGAGCGGATACAGCTCGCCGCCGACCGGCCCCGGCGCGCACTGAGTGCGCTGCTGCAGGAGCGAGGCATTCCGCGCTGGGAGCGCAGCATGCTGCCGCTGGTGTTCTGCGGCGACGCGCTCGCCGCCATTCCGGGCATCGGCATCGACGCCGCGTTCCGCGTCCCGCCGGGCGAGGTCGGCGTGACGATCACCTGGCATCCCGGCGCCCTCCCCGCCCCGACGACGGCGCGCCGGTAACCCGCGGTTGACAGAGTTGCCCGGCACCGGCTAAATGCCCCGACAAGCCGCAAAACCGGCCCGTGCCCCGCGCGGAAACCGGTGCGCAAGTCCCATCCCTTCCGGAGGATCCATGAAATTTGCCAAGACCGTACTCGCGTTGACGACCGTGTGCGCTGCGCTCGCCTTCGCCGCCACCGTCGCAGCGCAGCCGATCGTCATCAAGTTCGCTCACGTCGTCGCCGAAAACACACCCAAGGGCCAGGGCGCGCTCAAGTTCAAGGAGCTGGCCGAGAAGAAACTGCCGGGCAAGGTGCAGGTGCAGGTGTTCCCCAGCTCGCAGCTTTTCGGTGACGCCAAGGAGCTGGAAGCGCTGCTGCTGGGCGACGTCCAGTTCATCGCACCGTCGCTGTCCAAGTTTGACCGCTACACCAAGTCGATCCAGGTGTTCGACCTCCCGTTCCTGTTCGAGGACATCGACGCCGTCGACCGCTTCCAGGCCGGCGCGTCGGGGCAGAAGCTGCTGACGGCGATGAAGTCGAAGGGCTTGCTCGGCGTCGCCTACTGGCACAACGGGATGAAGCAGCTCTCCAGCGACAAGGACCAGCTCAAGGTGCCGGCCGACGTCAAGGGGCTCAAGTTCCGCATCCAGGCGTCCGACGTCCTCGAGGCGCAGTTTCGCGCGCTCGGCGCCAACCCGCAGAAGATGGCGTTCTCCGAGGTCTACCAGGCGCTGCAGACGGGCGTGGTCGACGGACAGGAAAACACCTGGTCGAACATCTACTCACAGAAATTCTTCGAAGTGCAGAAGACGATCGCGGTCACCAACCACGGCATCATCGACTACATGGTCGTCACCAACGCCAAGTGGTGGGATGGCCTGGCGCCCGACGTGCGCAAGGGGCTCACCGAAGCGATGGCCGAAGCGACCACCTTCGCCAACAAGCTCGCCAACGACCTGAACGAGCAGGACCGCAAGAAGATCGCCGACGCCGGCAAGGCGAAGATCCAGCCGCTCACCAAGGCCGAGCTCAAGGAATGGCAGCAGGCGATGGCGCCGGTATGGAAGAAGTTCGAAGGCGACATCGGCAAGGACCTCATCGACGCGGCGCTGAAGGCGAACAACTGACCTGCGGCCGGTGCGCGGAGGCGGTGGCGTGAAGCGCAACGGGTTCGAGCAGGCGGAGGAAGGCCTCATCGCCTTCCTCCTCGCCGCCATGACGCTGATCGTCTTCGTGCAGGTGATCGCGCGCTACGTCTTTAACTACAGCTTCGTGTGGGCGCTCGAGCTCGTCACCTACATGTTCGCAGGGCTCATCTTCCTCGGCATGGCCTACGGCGTGCGCGTGGGCGCCCACATAGGCATCGATCTGCTGGTCAAGTCGCTCGGTCCGCGCGGCGCGCGCATCGTCGGCGCGATCGCGGCTGCGCTGTGCATCGCCTATTCGGTCATCGTGCTGGTCGGCAGCATCCAGTACGTCGAAAAGATCCGCTCCATCGGCATCCTGGCGCAGGACCTGCCGATCGAGCAGTGGATCCCCCGGCTCGTGCTTCCGCTGGGCTACACGCTGCTGATGGTGCGCTTCGCGCAGTTGTTCTTCCGGATCGTCACCGGCCGCGACAAGGGACTCCGGCTCGCTGACGAAGCCGCGGACGCGCTGAAAATGAACCTCGGCGGCGACGAGACGACGAGCAAGGGCGATCGTCCGTGACCATCGCCTTGCTCTTTGTGATGCTATTCGGCTTCATGCTGCTGGGGATGCCGATCGCGATCGCCCTCGGCCTGTCGTCGCTTCTGACCATCCTGTTCCTGGGGCAGGACTCGCTCGCCTCGCTCGCGCTGAAGCTCTTCGAGACCGCCGAGCACTTCACGCTGCTCGCCATTCCCTTTTTCATCCTCTCCGGCGCGTTCATGACCACCGGCGGCGTGGCCAAGCGGATGGTCGCCTTCGCCAACGCCAGCATCGGCCACCTGCGCGGCGGGCTGGCGATGGCCTCGGTGCTGGCGTGCATGCTCTTCGCCGCGGTGTCGGGCTCGTCGCCCGCGACCGTCGTCGCCGTCGGCTCGATCGTCATCGCCGGCATGGTCAAGGCCGGCTATACGAAGGAGTTCGCGGCCGGGGTCATCTGCAACGCCGGCACGCTCGGCATCCTGATCCCGCCGTCGATCGTGATGGTCGTGTACGCCGCCGCGACCGAAACATCGGTCGGCAAGCTGTTCATGGCCGGGGTGATTCCCGGCATCGTGCTCGGCCTGATGCTGATGGTCGCGATCTACTTCCGCGCGCGCTATCTCGATATTCCGCGGCAGCCCAGGGCGTCGCTGCGCGAGATCATCAGCGCCGGCCGCAAGTCGATCTGGGGACTGCTGCTGCTGGTGATCATTCTGGGCGGAATCTACGGCGGCGTGTTCACGCCGACGGAGGCCGCCGGCGTCGCCGCGGTCTACGCTTTTTTCATCGCCGTCTTCATCTACCGCGACATCGGGATGAAGCAGGTGCCGCACGTCCTCGTCGACGCCGCGCGCGTCACCGTGATGCTGATGTTCATCGTCGCCAACGCGCTGCTGTTCGCGCACGTGCTCACGACCGAGCGCATTCCGCAGGCGATCACCGAGCAGATCGTCGCGATGGGCATGGCGCCGTGGCAGTTCCTGATCGTCGTGAACATCCTGCTACTGATTGCCGGCAACTTCATGGAGCCGACCGGGATCATCCTGATTCTCGCGCCCATCCTGTTTCCGATCGCCACGCAGCTCGGCATCGACCCCGTGCACCTCGGCATCATCATGGTGGTGAACCTCGAGATCGGCATGGTGACGCCGCCGGTGGGCCTCAACCTGTTCGTCACGTCGGGCATCACCGGGATGTCGATCGTCCAGGTCGTCCGCGCCGCGCTGCCCTGGCTTTCGGTGCTCGCCGTGTTCCTGGTGATCGCGACGTACGTGCCGTGGCTGTCGCTGTTCCTGCCGAACCTCCTTTTCTAGCGCCGCGGCGCCTTCCGAAGGATTTCTACTCGCGTCGCGGCGCCTGCGCCGTGCCTGCGCCGTGCCTCCCCGGCGCCTGCGCGTGCCGCGCCGTGCCTGCGGCTGCGCGGCGCCTCCGGGCCCTGCCGGCAAGGGGGTGCTCGCATGTTATAATGCTGAATTTACTCGGATTTGTGACGCCGGAGTCCCAGAAATGGCCGTTGAACGCACGCTTTCCATCATCAAGCCCGACGCCGTGGTCAAGAACGTGATCGGCGAAATCTATGCCCGCTTCGAGAAGGCGGGGCTCAAAATAGTCGCGGCGCGGATGATGCACCTGTCGCGCGCCGACGCCGAAGGTTTCTACGCAGTGCACCGCGAGCGGCCGTTTTTCAAGGATCTGGTCGATTTCATGACGTCGGGCCCGGTGATGGTGCAAGTGCTCGAGGGCGAAAGCGCAATCGCGAAGAATCGCGAACTGATGGGCGCGACGGACCCGAGCAAGGCCGCGGCGGGAACGATCCGCGCCGACTTCGCGCAGTCGATCGATGCCAACGCCGTGCACGGCTCGGATGCGACCGACACCGCCAGGGGCGAAGTCGCCTACTTCTTCGCGACGCACAACGTCTACGCGCGCTGAAGGGCCCACCCGCACTCGCGATGACGAACCTCCTCGACCTCGACGCTGCGGGACTGACGGCGCTCTTCGCCGCGCGGGGCGAGAAGCCGTTCCACGCGCGGCAGGTCTCGCGCTGGCTGCACCAGCGCTTTGCCGGCGACGTCGCCGCGATGAGCGATCTCGGCAAGGCTCTGCGCGAGCGCCTTGAGGCAGACACCGAGATACGCGCACCGCACGTCATCCGCGACACGACCGCCGCCGACGGCACGCGCAAGTGGCTGATCGACGTCGGCAGCGCCAACGCGATCGAGTCGGTCTACATCCCCGAAGACGACCGCGGCACGCTGTGCGTGTCGTCGCAGGCCGGCTGCGCGCTCGACTGCGCGTTCTGCTCGACCGGCAGGCAGGGATTCAATCGCAACCTCACGACGGGCGAGATCGTCGGCCAGCTATGGCACGCCAATCGCACGCTGCTTGCGGACGGCAGCGCGGCGCCGTGGGTCGAGGCGGGCCGCGCGCCGATCACCAACGTCGTGATGATGGGCATGGGCGAGCCGCTCGCCAATTTCGACCACGTCGTCGCGGCGCTGCGGCTCATGCTGGACGACAACGCTTACGGATTGTCGCGTCGTCGGGTCACGCTGTCGACGTCGGGCCTCGTTCCCCAGATCGAGCGGCTGCGCGATGAATGTCCAGTGGCGCTGGCCGTGTCGCTGCACGCGCCCACCGACGCGCTGCGCGACCGCCTCGTGCCGATCAACCGCGTGCACCCGCTGCGCGAGCTGATGAGCGCATGCGTCCGCTACATCGAAAGGGCGCCCCGCGATTTCGTCACTTTCGAGTACGTGATGCTCGACGGCGTCAACGACAGCGACACGCACGCCGTCGATCTGCTGTCGCTCGTCCGCGACGTGCCGTGCAAGTTCAACCTGATTCCGTTCAATCCCTTCGCAGGCACCGAGTTCCGCGTCAGCCCGCGCGCGCGCATCGCCGCGTTCCAGCGCATCCTGACCGGCGGCGGCATCGTCACGACGATCCGCAAGACGCGCGGCGACGACATCGACGCCGCCTGCGGCCAGCTCGCCGGCCAGGTGCACGATCGCACCAAGCGGCGGCTCGCTGCGCGGATCCCGCTCGTCGCCGCCCGCTAGCGAGGCTGGAGGACGAATCCATGCGCATCACCCTGTCGCTCGTCATCGCATCCATGTTCCTCGTCGCCTGCGCGTCGAAGGATCCCGCGGAGCGTCCCACTACGGGGCAGTCCGCCCCGCAACCGAGGCTCGAACCCGTCAAGGTCCAGGAGGCGACGCTGCAGCAGCGCGCCTCGATCAAGACGGATCTCGCGGCCGGCTACTACGAGCGCGGCCAGTTCGACGTCGCGATCGACGTGCTGAAGGAAGCCGAGCAGCTCGACGCGAACAACGCGCGGATCTTCGACGTTTACGGACTCGTCTACACGATGCTGGGCGAATCGCAGAAAGCCGAAGGGAGCTTCCGCCGCGCGCTGTCGATCGCGCCGGGCGACCCCGACATCCGTGCGAACTGGGGCGCGTTCCTCTGTGCCACCGGCCGCGAGCGCGAATCGATTCCCGAGTTGGAACTCGCGGTCCGCGACCCGCTCTACAAGACGCCCGAGATCGCGTACATCAACGCGGGCAAGTGCACGCTCGCCTTGGGCGACAGCAAGAAAGCCGAGGAGTATTTCCGCCGCGCGCTCACCGCGTCGCCTAACAACGCGATCGCCAGCTACCAGCTCGCGCTCCTCGCGTACAAGGAGGCGCGCGTGCAGGATGCGCGCTTCTGGATCCGCCCGGCGGTGCAGGCGGCGGCGCCGCGCTCGGATGCGCTCTACCTCGGCATGTGCATCGAGCGCAAGCTCGGCGACCGCCAGGCCGAGCTGTCGTACGTGTCGCAACTGCGGAACCGCTATCCCGAGGCGCCCGAGACGCGCCAGATCGACTCCGGGAACTGCGGGTGACGGCGGAGGACAACGCGATGAGCGCCGGCGAGTCACCCGATGGCGGTCGCGAGGATCAGGCGGGCAGCGGTGCATCGACCGTTGGCGGGTGGCTGCGCGCGGCGCGCGAGGCTGCCGGACTGTCGCAGGACGCCGTCGCGCAGCAACTGAAGCTCGCGCCGCGCCAGGTGCGCGCGATCGAGGAGGACGACTATGCGCTGCTCCCGGGCCGCACGTTCGTGCGTGGCTTTGTGCGCAACTACGCGCGGCTCGTCAACCTCGACGCCGAAGCGGTCGTCGCCGCGCTGCCGACCGGCGAGCCGACGTCGCCGCTCGAGCGCCTGACCTACACGCCGTCGTCGCGGCCGATGGGCGAATTGCCCGTGGAATCGTCGCGGCGCGGCGGCAGCTCGGCGCGCTGGCTGATTCCGCTCGTGCTGCTCGCGGTGATCGCGGTCGCGGCGTACT
>JBDSLT010000230.1:0-3006 GCA_039916265.1 Casimicrobiaceae bacterium
CCGCGTGGCGAGAGCGCCGCGCCAGCTGCCGCGATACTGTCTTCGCGATCGAAGTCGATGGCGATGGCGGATCGGCGGTGCAATGCCTCGACCGACGCGCAGCGCGGATCGGACTGCAGGCGCGCCACGAATGCCGCGCCGATTCCGCCGGAGGCGCCGATCACGATCGCTCGATAACCGTCGGGTAGCGATTGCATGCAGGGGTCGCGCGGCTCCGGCTCGACGGAAAGTCAGTGCAGCTTGACACGCGGCTCGGTGCGACGCGTGATCATGCGCGCGAGCGTATCGAGCGCGACCTTCCAGTAGCCATGCAGCGCGAGCTCGTGCATCTTGTAGAGCGACAGGTACATCATCCGTGCGAACCAGCCCTCGATCCAGAAGTTGCTGCCGAGGCTGCCCATCAGATTGCCGACCGTCGAGTATTCGCCGAGCGACACCAGCGAACCGAAATCGCGGTATTTCCACGGCGAAAGCGGCCGTCCTGCCAGGCGGTTGCGAACCTGCTTCACCATGTGCGCCGCCTGCTGGTGCGCCGCCTGCGCCCGCGGCGGGACGAGGACCCCCTCCTTGCCGAGCCAGGGACACGCGGCGCAGTCGCCGAGGGCGAAGACGTTCTCGTCGCGGGTCGTCTGGAGCGTCGGCAGCACGACCAGCTGGTTGAGGCGATTCGTTTCGAGGCCGTCGAGAGCGTTCAGCACCTCCGGCGCCTTCACGCCCGCCGCCCAGACGACGAGCTCCGCCGGAATGATCTCGCCGCTCGCCAGCCGTACGCCGTCGTCCAGCACCTCGGCGACGCGCGCACCGGTGCGCACCTGCACCTTCATCCCCTCCAGCAGACGGACCGCGGCCTTGGACAGGCGCTTGGGCAGCGCGGGCAGGATACGCGCGGCGGCCTCGATCACGATCATGCGGATGTCCTTCTCGGGATCGATGCGGTCGAGGCCGTAGGAGACGAGCGAGCGCGTCGTATTGTGCAGTTCGGCGGCGAGCTCGACGCCGGTCGCGCCCGCGCCGATGATCGCGACGTGGAGCTGCTCCGGCCGCAGCGCGTCCGCCTGCGCATGCGCACGGATGAACATGTTGACGAGGCGGCGATGGAAGCGCTCGGCTGCCGCGGGGTCGTCCAGCGCGATGGCGTGCTCACGCACGCCCGGCGTGCCGAAGTCGTTGGTGCTGCTGCCGATCGCGATCACCAAAGTGTCGTAGGAGAACGCGCGCGCCTCGGTGACGAGGTCGCCGTCCTCGTCGCGGAACGGCGCGACCCTCACCTGCCGTTGCGCGCGGTCGAGGCCCACCATTTCGCCGATGCGGTAATGGAAATGGTGCCAGTGCGACTGCGCGAGATAATCGGTTTCGTAGCCGTCGAGATCCATGCTGCCGGCGGCGAGTTCGTGCAGGTGCGGCTTCCAGAAATGCGTACGCGCTTTCTCGATCAGCGTGACATGCGCCTCCCCGCGCCTGCCGAGCGTGTCGCCGAGGCGCGTTGCCAGCTCGAGGCCGCCGGCGCCGCCGCCGACGATCACGACGCGGTGGAGGCGGCTTCCGGCGTCCGGCCTGCCCGCGCTCATCGGCGCTGCGTCGATCAGGGCGTCCGGTCACGCTGCGCGCCGGCGTCGGCGACTGCGACGGCCGTCATGTTGACGATCCGCCGCACTGTCGACGACGGCGTCATGATGTGCACGGGCTTCGCGGCGCCGAGCAGCATGCCGCCGACGGTGATCCCGTTGCCCGCGGCCACGCGCAATGCGTTGTACGCGATGTTCGCCGCGTCGATATTCGGCATCACCAGCAGGTTCGCGTCGGCGGTGAGCCGCGAATCGGGCATCTCCTGGTTGCGCACCGCCGTCGACAGCGCGTTGTCGGCCTGCATCTCGCCGTCGATGTCGAGGTCGGGCGCGCGCGCCACGATGATCTCCAGCGCCTCGCGCATCTTGCGCGCGGACGGCGCATCCGAGCTGCCGAAATTCGAATGCGAGACGAGCGCGACGCAGGGCTTCTGGCCGAGCCGGCGCATTTCCTCCGCCGCGAGCAGCGTCATCTCGGCGATCTCGCCGGCGTTGGGATCGCGGTTGACGTGCGTGTCGCAGATGAAGATCTGGCGATCCGGCAGGATCAGCATCTGCATGGTCGCGAGCGTGCGCACGCCTTCGCGCAGGCCGACGACGTTGCGGATGTAGCGCAGGTGGTCGGCGATGTCGCCTGACGTGCCGCAGAGCATCGCGTCGGCGTCGCCGCGGTGCACGAGCATCGCGCCGATCAGCGTCGGCCGGCTGCGCATGTCCTCCTGCGCCTGCGCGCGAGACACGCCCTTGCGCTGGCCGAGCTTGAAATACTGCGTCCAGAATTCGCGGTAGCGCGGGTCGTCCTGGATGTTGATCGCCTCGCAGTTCTTGCCGAAGGCGAGCCGCAGGCCGAGACGCTGGATGCGCGTCGCCATCACGTCGGTGCGTCCCACGAGGATGGGGAAGGCGAGATGCTCGTCGATCGCGATCTGCGCGGCGCGCAGCACGCGCTCGTCCTCGCCCTCGGCGTAGACGACGCTCTTGGGGGCCGCGCGCGCGGCCGCGAACACCGGCACCATCGTGGTCCCCGAGCGGTAGACGTATTGATCGAGGCGGTCGCGATAGGCGTCGAGGTCGGCGATAGGGCGGGTCGCCACGCCGCTGTCCATCGCCGCCTTTGCCACGGCCGGCGCCATCGTGGTGATGAGCCGCGGGTCGAAGGCGCGCGGAATCAGGTAGTCGGCGCCGAAGGCGGGCGTGGGCTCGCCGTACGCCTGCGCGACGATCTCGGACGGCTCAGCCTGCGCGAGCGCGGCGAGGGCCCGGACGGCCGCGAGCTTCATCTCCTCGTTGATCGTCGATGCGCCGCAGTCGAGTGCGCCGCGGAAAATGAACGGAAAGCACAGCGAGTTGTTGACCTGGTTCGGATAGTCGGAGCGGCCGGTGCCGATCAGGCAGTCGGGGCGCACCTCCTTGGCGAGCTCCGGACGGATCTCGGGCTCGG
>JBDSLT010000231.1:0-6941 GCA_039916265.1 Casimicrobiaceae bacterium
GCCGGAAGCTTGAGGCGCACGATCGCCACGTCGGGCGCGGGCTTGTCGATCGATTCGATCCGGCAGGGCAGCCGGCGGATCTGGATGTCGCCGGCACGACGCACTTCGCGCACTTCGATCACGAGGTCCGCCAGCGGCCGCGCACAGCAGAAGAGCGCGAGGCCGACGAGCTTCTCTTCCTCGGACAGCGTCGTCTTCTGATAAGGACCGTAGTCGACGGTGCCCGACACGATCTTGCCCTTGCAGGTGCCGCAGGCGCCGTTGCGGCAGCCGTAGGGGATCATCAGGTCGGCACGCATCGCGGCCTGCAGCACCGTCTCGTCGGCGTCGCAGAAAAACGTGTGCTCGCTGGGGGTTATGGTAATGTGCATCGGCGTCGGGAAAGGCTTTTCTTCCAGTGGGTACAAGGGCAGTCCCACGCGACATAAGTCGTCTCTGACCCTACTTATTTTGCGATCGTGATCAGGGTTCTGTTGATCGGCTGCGGTGACGTCGCGTTGCGGACGGCGGCGCTGCTCGGCGGACGCGCGCGGCTCTATGGTCTCACGCGCCGCCGCGACGAAGCCGCGAAGCTGCGCGCGCACGGCATCGTTCCGATCGTCGGCGACCTCGATCGCCACGATTCGCTCGCGCGGCTGCGCGCTGCGCCTTTCGGCGTCCTGCATTTCGCGCCGCCGCCCTCCAACGGCCGCGACGATCCGCGCACGCTGCGGCTGATCGCGGCCCTCGCAAAGGCGCGGATTGTACCGCAGCGCTTCGTCTACATTTCGACGTCGGGCGTGTACGGCGACTGCGCGGGAGCGCGGGTTTCCGAAGCGCGCCCGCGCCGCGCGCAGACGCCGCGTGCGCGCCGCCGCGTCGATGCGGAGAACCGGCTGCGTGCGTGGGCCGGGCGCAACGGCGTCGCGCTCGCGGTGCTGCGCGCGCCCGGCATCTACACCGCAACGCGCCTGCCGCTCGAACGCATTCGCCAGGGCACGCCGGTGCTGGCGGCCGACGACGACGTCTACACCAACCACATCCATGCCGACGACCTCGCGCGCGCGACGGTGGCGGCGCTGTTCCGTGCGCGGCCCAACCGCGCATACAACGTGTGCGACGACGCCGAGCTCAAGATGGCGGGCTGGTTCGATCTCGTCGCCGACGCGTTCAGGCTGCCGCGCCCGCCGCGCGTCGGCTGGGAGGACGCGGAACGGCGGATCGCGCCCGCGCTGCTGTCGTTCATGAGCGAGTCGCGACGCCTGTCGAACGCGCGGATGAAGCGCGAGCTCCGCGTGAGGTTGCGCTATCCCACGCCGGCGACGCTGCTCGCCGACATCGCGCCGCGCGAGCTGAAAAAGCAACTCGCTCTGCCGATCTGATGGCATCGCTGCCTTCCGCGCCGCGGTCGCGCCTGACGCTGCGCGAGCGCGTCGATGCCTACGAGCGCCTGCTGCGACTCGACAAGCCGATCGGCACGCTGCTGCTGCTGTGGCCCACGCTGTCCGCGCTGTGGTTCGCCGCGTCGGGGACGCCGCGGCTGTCGCTGGTGCTCATCTTCGTCACCGGTACGCTGCTGATGCGTTCGGCCGGCTGCGCCTTCAACGACTGGGCCGACCGCGATTTCGACGCGCACGTGAAGCGCACCGCCGACCGGCCGCTCGCCGCGGGCGTCATCGCGCCATGGGAGGCGCTGGCAGTGGGCGCCGCGCTCGCGCTGGTCGCGTTCGGGCTCGTGCTGGCGATCAACCGCGCGACGGTGCTCTGGTCCTTGCCTGCGCTCGCGATTGCCATCGCGTACCCGTTCTTCAAGCGCTTCTTCGCCTTGCCGCAGGCCTTCCTCGGCGTCGCCTTTTCCTTCGGCATCCCGATGGCGTACGCCGCCGTGCACGACCGGGTGCTGCCGATCGCGTGGCTGCTGCTGCTGCTCAACCTGTTCTGGGTCGTGGCCTACGACACCGAATACGCGATGGTCGACCGCGACGACGACCTCGAGGTGGGCATCCGCACGTCGGCGCTGACCTTCGGCCGCTGGGACGTCGTCGCCGTCGCGTTCTGTTACGCGATCTATCTCGCGGGCATGGCGTGGTTCGGCGTGTTCCTGTGGATGGGCTCGCTTTATTACGCCGGACTCGCCGTCGCGTTCGGCATCGCGATTTACCACTTGTGGATCATCCGCGGCCGCGAGCGCGCCGCGTGCTTTCGCGCGTTCCTCGGCAATCACTGGCTCGGACTCGCGGTGTTCGCAGGCGTCGCGCTCGACTACGCGCTCCTGCGCGGGCGCTGGCCGCACGCACTGTGAGCGATGCCGCACAGCGGCGCCGCGGGCTGGCGCCGGTGCTCGCGCAGGACGCGCGCGTGCTGATCCTCGGCAGCTTTCCGAGCGAGGCGTCGCTGGCCGCGCAGCAGTATTACGCGCATCCGCGCAACCACTTCTGGCCGATCCTCTCGGCGGTACTCGACGAGCCGCTCGTCGCGCTGCCGTATCGCGCGAGGCTCGCGCGCGTGCGCGAGCGCGGCATCGCGATCTGGGACACGATCGTCGCCTGCGAGCGCCGCGGGAGTCTCGACGCGGCGATCCGCAACGCCGAGCGCGGCGAAATTGCGCGCGTGCGACGCGTCGCCAAGGCGCTTCGCGCCGTCGCGTTCAACGGCGGCACTGCGGGTCGCGCCGCGCCGGCGTGGCGTGCCGCGGGCTACGACGTCCTGCTGATGCCTTCGACGAGCCCCGCCTACACGCGTCCGATCAGCGAGAAGCTCGCCGCCTGGCGCGCGTTGATGCCATTCCTGTGATGCTGCGCTGCATCAACCCGAACGGTCGAGGCAGTAGCGCCGAAGTGCGCTAAATTCGCGGCATAGCCATCGCGAAGGAGGACCGGTTGGGGGGCCGAGGTTTCGTTGCCGCGCGTGCCGTCGCCCTCGCTGCGATTGCAACCGCGCTTGCAGTTGCCGCAGCCGCGGAGGCGCGCAGCTTTTCGCGTGTGACGTTGCCGTCGCTCGATCGCGACGACACCGGCGGTGCGCTCACGCTGAACGCGATCCTGCTTTTGCCCGACGGTCCGATGCCTGAAGGCGGCTTCCCTGCCATCGTGGCGCTGCACGGCTGCGGCGGCATGTACTCGTCGCTGAAAAGCCGCGAGGACCATCTCTCCGAGCGATTCATGGCGCGCGCCGACATGCTGCTGGGCGAAGGCTACGCGCTGGTCTTCCCCGACAGCTTCGGGGCGCGGGGGCGCCGGGAGGTCTGCACGATCAGGATGGGCGAACGCTCGGTGCCCGCGGCGAAGCGCAAGCTCGATGCGCTGGGTGCGCTCGCGTACCTCGCGGCGCGCCCCGACATTGCGCGCGACAGGATCGCGCTGGTCGGCTGGTCGCACGGCGGCAGCGCCGCGCTCGCGACGATCAACGCGCGCGACCGCGACGTGGTCGCGTTCCGCGACCCGCCCGCCGCACCGCCGTTCTTCCGCGCTGCAGTCGCGTTCTATCCGGGGTGCCGCACGGCGCTCGCCGCCGGCGACCGCTGGGAGCCCCGCGTGCCCGTCCGCATCCTCATCGGTGAGCTCGACGACTGGACGCCGGCGAAGCCTTGCGTCGAGCTGGGCGTGGCGGCGGTGGCGCGAGGCGAGCCGCTTAAGGTCACCGTTTTCCCCGGCGCGCACCACGGCTTCGACGCGCCGGGTACCGGGATGACGCATCGCACCGACGTGCCGAACGGCGTCAATCCGGGGCAGGGCGTTCACGTCGGCGCCGACCCCGAGATGCGCGAAAGAGCCAACGCCAAGCTGCGCGCATTCCTCGAAGAGCACTTGCGCAAACGCGCGCCCGATTGAAGCTCAAGGCGGATTCATGGATCTGGAACTGGCGGGAAAGGTCGTCGTCGTCACCGGCGCGAGCAAGGGCATCGGCTACGCGTGCGCGGAGGCGTTCCTGCGCGAGGGTGCGAAGGTCGCGCTCGTGTCGCGCAGCGTGCAGAACCTCGAAGCCGCCCTCGCGCGCATGCCGGCGGGGCAGCACAAGCCGATCGCCATTGCGGCCGACCTCGTCCACGCGGAAGACGCGGCGCGGATGGCGGCCGAAGTCGAGGCAGCGCTTGGCGCCGTCGACGTGCTGGTGAACTCGGCGGGCGCCGCGCGGCGCTACGCGCCCGACGAGCTCGACGCGCAGGCGTGGCACGCCGCGATGGATGCAAAATTCTTCAGCTACGTGCATCCGACCGACGCCATCGGCAAGCGCATGGTTGCGCGCGGGCGCGGCGCGATCGTCAACGTGATCGGCGCGGGTGGCAAGACCGCGAACCCGGTCCACCTTCCGGGTGGCAGCGCGAATGCCGCGCTGATGCTTGCGACGGTCGGTCTCGCTGCGGCCTGGGGACCGAAAGGCGTGCGCGTCAACGGCATCAATCCGGGCGGCACACTGACCGGACGCGTGCAGGAGGGGCTGCGCGCGGAGTCGCGGATGACCGGCCTGGCGGAGGCCGACCTGCTCGCGCGCCAGCAGGCGCGAATTCCGCTTGGACGCCTGGGCTCGCCCGAGGAAGTCGCGGCGGTGGCGCTGTTCCTCGCGTCGGCTCGCGCGAGCTACGTCACCGGCGCCATCGTTCCTATGGACGGCGGCGCCGGCGCGGTGATCTAGCGCTTCAACTGCGGTCGCGTCGCACCGGCGGCGCCCGGACCGCGAGCGTCATCAGCGCGCCGAACGCCGCCGCACCCGCGAGCAGCAGGAGGCCGCGATCCCACGCCGCCGCGAGCTCGCCGGCGGCACGCCCGCGATCGAGCAGCGCGCCGACGGCGGGCTGCAGGAGTCCGGCGCCCAGAAAAATGCCGACGTTCACGACTGCGGTGGCGATGCCCGAGTGTTCGGGCCGGTTGACCTCTTTCGCAACGGTCCACGTCAGCGTGAAGCCGGGAATCAGCAGCCCCATCACGAAGAACCACGCCAGCGTCGCCGCCTGCGGCCAATCGACGTGCAACAGCCACGGCAGCCACGACAGCGCGTACGCGAAGGCGTAGACGCGCATCACGTCGCTCCGGTTGGAGAGCCGGTCCGACACGAGCCCGATGATCAGCGCGCCGAAGGCGACGCCGAGGAGCAGCAGGCTCGCATGCGCCGATGCGACGACACGCGACATCCCGCGCGTCTGTTCGAGAAACGGCACCGCCCACAACCCCGCGAACGCGAGAAAGCTGCCGCCAATGCCCATGTTGACGAAAAAGCCCGGCCACGTCGCGCCGTTGCCGACGACGCCGGCCAGCGCATGGGTCCAGCGCGCGGATTGCGCGCCCGTGGACGGCGCAGCGACGACGGGTGCGAAGCCGAGTTGCTCGGGGCGATCGCGCACGCGCCACCACGTGACGGCGGCCAGCGCCGCCGACACCGCGGCAAGCGCGACGAACACGACGCGCCACGATGTCTGCGTGACGACCCATGCCAGCGGCGCGCCCGCGAGGACGGCACCCAGGTTCCCCGCGAACATCGTCACGCCGTTGAGCGTCGCGAAGCGTTCGGACGGGAACCACATCGCGGATATTTTCAGCAGCGCGATGAACGCCACCGAGACGCCGACCCCCACCAGCGTGCGACCGAGCGCCGCCATCTGCCAGACTTGCGCGAGGCCGAACAGCAGCGAGCCCGCGGCGGCGACCAGCGATCCGGCGATCAGCAGGCGGCGCGGCCCCAGCGTGTCGGCGAGCACGCCGACCGGGATCTGCAGCAGCGTGTAGACGTAGAAATAAGTGGCCGCGAGCGTTCCGAGGACCGCGCTGTTGATCGAGAAGGCGGACGCGAGCTCGCCGGCGATCGCCGCCGGCGCCGTGCGATGGAAGAACGACAGCACGAAGCTCGCCAGCACGATGCCGAACACCACGCGGCGCGTGCGGACGAACTTGCTGGCGGTCGCGGACATGCGGCATTGTACTGGCGGCATGCCGCCTCGCTGTTTGATACCATGCAGCGCGCCCCCTGCCCACCCGACGCCCACATGAAATATGCCGACCTGCGCGAATTCGTTGCCGAGCTCGAACGCCGCGGCGCGTTGAAGCGCGTCACGGCGACGGTCGATCCGCGCCTCGAGATGACCGAGATCTGCGATCGCGTGTTGCGCGCGGGCGGCCCCGCGCTGCTGTTCGAGCGGCCGAAGGGCCACACGATCCCGGTGCTTTGCAACGTATTCGGCACGCCGCAGCGCGTGGCGTTCGGGATGGGCGAGGAGTCGGTCGCGGCATTGCGCGAAGTGGGGAAGCTGCTCGCGTTCCTCAAGGAGCCCGAGCCGCCGAAGGGGCTGAAGGACGCGTGGCAGAACACGCGCCCGGTGTTCATGCAGGTGATGAACATGGCGCCGAAGGAGAAAAGCTCCGCGCCGTGCCAGGAGATCGTCTGGGAGGGCGCGGACGTCGATCTCTCCCGCCTCCCCGTGCAGACGTGCTGGCCCGGCGACGTCGGCCCGCTGATCACGTGGGGCCTCACCGTGACGCGCGGACCGCACAAAACGCGGCAGAATCTCGGCATCTACCGGCAGCAGGTGATAGCCCGCGACAAGGTGATCATGCGTTGGCTCGCGCATCGCGGCGGCGCGCTCGATTTCCGCGAGCACGCGCTGGCGCATCCGGGCACGCCGTTTCCGATCGCCGTGGTGCTGGGCGCCGATCCGGCGACGATCCTGGGCGCGGTGACGCCGGTGCCCGATTCACTGTCCGAGTATCAGTTCGCGGGACTGCTGCGCGGCTCGCGCACCGAGATCGTCAAGTGCCTTACCCACGACCTGCAGGTGCCGGCGCGCGCCGAGATCGTGCTCGAAGGTTTCATCCGGGCGGAGTCCAGTGACCCGACCGGCTACGAGACCGCGGTCGAAGGTCCGTTCGGCGATCACACCGGCTACTACAACGAGGTCGAGCGCTTTCCGGTGCTGACGATCGAGCGGATCACGATGCGCCGCGATCCGATCTACCACTCGACCTACACCGGCA
>JBDSLT010000232.1:0-3604 GCA_039916265.1 Casimicrobiaceae bacterium
GCCGCCTCCAGCTCGTCGGCGCGGTCTACCCGGTACGTCGGTACGCCGCGGTTCTCCGCGACTTCGCGCAGCCGGTTGGTGTTCGAGCTGTTGGGGCTGCCCACCACGACGAGAACGTCGACCTCGGGCGTCAGCGCCTTCACGGCATCCTGACGGTTCTGCGTCGCGTAACAGATGTCGTCCTTCTTCGGTCCGACGATGGTGGGGAAGCGCTGCCGCAGCGCGGCGACGATGGCCGCAGCGTCGTCGACCGACAGCGTCGTCTGCGTCACGTACGCGATGCGCTGCGGATCGGCAACGGACAGCCGCGCGACGTCGGCGAGCGACTCGACGAGATAGACGCGCCCGTCGCACTGGCCCATCGTGCCCTCGACCTCCGGGTGTCCGGCGTGGCCGATCATCACGATCTCGTAGCCCTGCTCGTGCTGCTTGGCGATCTCGACGTGCACCTTGGTGACCAGCGGACACGTCGCGTCGAACACGTTGAGCCCGCGTTCCTGCGCCTCGGCGCGCACCGCGCGCGAGACGCCGTGCGCGCTGAAGACCACCGTGGCGCCTGCGGGCACCTCGTCGAGACGCTCGACGAACACCGCGCCCTTGCGGCGCAGGTCGTCGACGACAAAACGGTTGTGCACGACCTCGTGGCGGACGTAGATCGGCGCGCCGAACTGCGCCAGCGCCCGCTCGACGATGGCAATCGCGCGGTCGACGCCGGCGCAGAAGCCACGCGGATTGGCCAGCAGGATGTCCATGTCAGTGTCCCTTGCCGGTGGGCTCGCGATGTCGCTGCCCGAAACTGTCGAGGATGAGCGCCGCGGCGCCGCAGGTGATCGCGCTGTCGGCGACGTTGAACGCCGGATAGTGCCAGTCGCGCCAGTGGAACAGCAGGAAATCGACGACGTGGCCGAGCACCAGGCGGTCGTACAGGTTGCCGAGCGCGCCGCCGACGATCAGCGCGAGCGCCGCGCAGAACAGGCGGCTGCCGCCGCGCTTCAGCAGCCACAGCATCAGCGCGCAGGCGATCACGGCGATGGCCGTGAACAGCCAGCGCTGCCAACCGGTCTCGCCGGCGAGGAAGCTGAACGCCGCGCCGGTGTTGAACGCGAGCACGAGGCTGAAAAACGACGTGATCGGCAATTCCTCGCCGGGCCGAAACGACGCGAGCATCGCGGCCTTGGTCGCCTGATCCAGCACGATGACGACGAGCGAGATCCACAGCCAGCGCGTCCAGCGCACGGCGCGCGGCCCCGGTGTCGTCAGCGCCGTCGCGCCTGTCACGCGAAATGCCGCGGCTCGCCCGCGCCCAACAGGTTGGCGACGCAGCGACCGCACAGCGACGGATGCGCCGGGTCGCTGCCCACGTCCGCGCGCCAGTGCCAGCAGCGCTCGCACTTGGGATGCGCGCTCGGCCTCACGTCGACGGCAAGCGTCGCGCCCTCACGCACCGCGGCAGCGGAGGTGATGAACACGAAGCGCAGGTCATCGCCGAGCGCCGCGAGCGCCGCGTGATCGGCGCCGGGGGCCGTGACGCCAACCTCCGCCTGCAGCGACGAGCCGATCGCGCCGGCTTGCCGCACGTCCTCCAGCTGCTTCAACACCAGCGCCCGCACCGCCAGAACGCGGTCCCATTTCGCGACGAGCGCGGCAGCGTCCGGGATCGCGGGCAACGCGTCGCTCCACACCTCGGCGAACACGGTGGCGCGCTCGGGATGCACGATGCGCCACGCCTCTTCGGCGGTGAACGACAGCACCGGCGCCATCAGCCCGAGCAGCGCGTCGCGGATGTGCGCGAGCGCGGTCTGCGCCGAGCGCCGAGCGCGACCGTCGCGCGCGGTCGTGTACAGACGATCCTTGAGGATGTCGAGATAAAAGCCGCCGAGCGTCTCCGAGCAATATTGCTGCAGGCGCTGCACGACGAGGTGGAAATCGTAGTTCGCGTAGTCGGCTTCCACGGCCGACGACAGCATCCGCGCCTGCACCAGGGCGAAGCGGTCGATCTCGAAGAGCTCGGCGACCGGCACGGCGTCGCGCGCGGCGTCGAAATCGGCGGTATTGGCGAGCAGGAAGCGCAACGTGTTGCGGATGCGGCGATAACTCTCGACGACCCGCTTCAGGATCTCGTCGCCGATGGCCATGTCGCCCGAGAAATCGGTCGCGGCCACCCACAGCCGCATGATTTCCGCGCCGAGAGAATCGGCGATTTTCTGCGGCGCGACGACATTGCCCTTCGACTTCGACATCTTGCGGCCGTCGTTGTCGACGACGAAGCCGTGCGTCAGCAGCGCCTTGTACGGCGGCACTCCGTTCAGCATGCAGGACACGAGCAGCGACGAGTGGAACCAGCCGCGATGCTGGTCGGACCCCTCCAGATAGAGATCGGCGGGGAAGCCCGTGTCGCGGCCGCGTGAGCCTGCACCGCTCGCGTGGCCGTTCGGACCGCCCATCACCGTCTGGTGCGTGGACCCGGAGTCGAACCAGACGTCGAGCGTGTCGGTGAGCTTGCGGTACTTTGCGGGATCGACGCCGAAGTCCTCGTGCGTCGCCTCGAACCACGCCTCGATGCCGCCCTCCTCCACCTTGCGCGCGGCGAGTTCGAGCAGCGCCGGCGTGTCCGGATGCAGCGCGTCGGTCAGCTTGTCCACGAAAAACGGCAGCGGCACTCCCCACTGCCGCTGGCGCGACAGCGTCCAGTCGGGCCGATGCGCGATCATGTTGTACAGGCGCGATTTGCCCCACGCCGGAAAGAACTGCGTCGCTTCGATCCCGGCGAGCGCGGTGGCGCGCAACGATCGCTGCGGCTTCACGCCCTGGTAGCCGGGCACGTCGTCCAGGCCGGCGAACCACTGGGTCGTCGCGCGGTAGATGATCGGCGTGCGATGGCGCCAGCAGTGCATGTAGCTGTGCGCGTATTTCTCGGCATGCCACAGCGCGTGCACCTCGCGCAGCTTGTCGACGATCTTCGGGTTGGCGTCCCAGATCTTCATGCCGCCGAAAAGCGGCAGGTCGGCGGCATAGCGACCGTCGCCCTGCACCGGATTCAGCATGTCGTCATCGTGCATGCCGTAGCGCCGGCACGAATTGAAGTCGTCGATGCCATAGGCGGGCGAACTGTGGACAAGGCCGGTGCCCTGATCCAGCGTGACGTAGTCGCCGAGATAAACCGGCGACGCGCGATCGTAGAAGGGGTGGCGGAACGCGATGTTTTCCAGCGCCGCGCCGCTGGCCGTCGCAATGACCTTGCCGTAGAGCTTGTAGCGCGCGAGGCAGGCTGCGACCAAGTCTTCCGCCAGCAGCAATGTGGCTCGCTCCGTCTGTACCAGCGCGTAGGTGTAGTCCGGATGTGCGTTGAGCGCCTGGTTCGCGGGGATCGTCCACGGCGTCGTCGTCCAGATCACCGCGTGCAGCGGCCCCTCGGGCAGCGCTTCGAGACCGAAGGCCCGGGCGAGCCGCGCGCGCTCGGCGGGGTCGTCGAGCGGAAATCCGACGTCGATCGCGCTGTCGGTACGGTCTTCGTATTCCACTTCCGCTTCCGCCAGCGCGCTGCCGCAGTCGAAGCACCAGTTCACGGGCTTCAGCCCGCGGTACAGGTAGCCCCGCTCCAGCA
>JBDSLT010000233.1:0-3148 GCA_039916265.1 Casimicrobiaceae bacterium
ACGTCGCGTCCGAATCGCGCGGCACGAAGATGGACGTTTCGCTCGACGACCCGCGCGTGAAGGAGATGTATGCGCTCGGCGAGAAGATGTTCTACTTCCGCGGCGGCCCGCACGATTTCGCGTGCGCGACGTGCCATGGCGAGGACGCCAAGCGCATCCGCCTGCAGGATCTCCCCAACCTGACGTCGAAGGAAGGCGCGCAAAAGACGTATACGACGTGGCCGGGGTACCGCATGTCGCAAGGCGAATTGCGGACGTTCCAGTGGCGGCTCTACGACTGCTTCCGCCAGCAGCGCTTTCCGGAGCTCGTCTATGGCTCGGATGCATCGATCGCGCTGACGACGTTCCTGGCGCGCAATGCGAACGGCGCGGCGTACGACGCGCCCGCGATCAAGCGCTGACGGAGGCCGCCATGCGAATTCGCGCGCTGTTGATCCTGATCACAGTCATTGCGGTTGCAGCCGGTTGCGCGTCACCGTCGTCGGACCCGCAAACGAGCGCCAAGGCCGCGCAGATGATGAAGGCGTCGTTCAAGGAGCGCGGGCAGGCGAAGCTCGACCGCCTCGACCAGGACGAGACGCAGCGCCTGTGCAGTCTCTACGCCGGCAATGCGCTGCCCAAGGACGTCGCGACGCGCATCGAGGCAGCCAACCTCGCGTCGATCAAGTATCCGTCCGACGGCAAGCTCGTCGGCGACTGGAAGGCCGGCGAAAAGATCGCGCAGGAGGGCCGCGGCAAGCAGTTCTCGGACGATCCGGCGGGGCCCGTCGGCGCCAACTGCTACGCCTGCCATCAGCTCGCGCCGCAGGAAGTTTCCTACGGCACCATCGGGCCTTCGCTCTACCTGTTCGGCAAGACGCGCGGCTACACCGACGAGACGCGCAAGTACGCATGGGGCAAGGTGTTCAACCCCGAAGCGTACGCCGCGTGCAGCAACATGCCGCGCTTCGGCCACAACGGCATTCTGACGGAGGCGCAGATCCGCGACGTCGTCGCGCTGTTGATGGACCCGGCGTCGCCCGTCAACCAGTAGCTTGAACCGCCGCGAGTTTCTCGAAGCGCTGGCCTGCGGGGCCGCGGCGGGACTGCCGCTCGACGCGGCGGGCGCGGTGGACGCCGCCGACGGCCGCGCGCTCTACGACCTGCCGCCCTTCGGCAACGTCGGCCTGCTGCATTTCACCGACTGCCACGCGCAGCTCCTGCCCGTTCGCTTCCGCGAGCCCAGCGTCAATCTGGGTATCGGAGCGGCCCGCGGCAAGCCGCCGCACCTCGTCGGGGAGGCGCTGCTTTCGCACTTCGGCATCACGCGGGGCACGCGCGCCGCGCACGCATTCACGTACCTCGATTTCGAGCGCGCCGCGCGCGCCTACGGGACGCTGGGCGGCTTCGCGCACCTCGCGACGCTGGTGCGGCAGTTGCGCGCGTCGCGGCCGGGCTCGCTGCTGCTCGACGGTGGCGACACGTGGCAGGGCTCGGCGACCGCGCTGTGGAGCAAAGGCCAGGACATGGTCGACGCGCAGAAGCTGCTCGGCGTCGACGTCATGACGGGGCACTGGGAATTCACGTACGGCAGCGAGCGCGTGAAGGAGGTGGTCGACAGGGACTTTGCGGGCAAGGTCGACTTCGTCGCGCAGAACGTGCGCACGGCGGATTTCGGCGACCCGGTCTTTCCCGCCTACGTGATGCGCGAGATCAACGGGATTCCCGTCGCAATCGTCGGGCAGGCGTTTCCGTACACGCCGATCGCCAACCCGCGCTACTTCGTCGCCGAGTGGACGTTCGGCATCAACGAGGAAACGCTGCAAAAGGCGATCGACGAGGCGCGCGCAAAGGGTGCGCACGCCGTGGTGCTGCTGTCGCACAACGGGATGGACGTCGATCTCAAGCTGGCGTCGCGGGTCACGGGCCTCGACGCCATCCTCGGCGGTCACACGCACGACGGCGTGCCGCAGCCGACACTCGTGGAGAATCGCGCCGGCAAGACTCTCGTCACCAACGCCGGCAGCAACGGCAAGTTCCTCGGCGTTCTCGATCTCGACGTGCGCGGCGGCCGCGTGGCGGACATTCGTTATCGGCTGTTGCCGGTCTTTTCGAATCTCGTCGCCGCCGATCCCGCGATGGATGCGCTGATCGTGAAGCTTCGCGCGCCGCATCGCGCGAAGCTGGACGCGCCGCTCGCGACTACCGAGGGACTGCTGTACCGTCGCGGCAACTTCAACGGCACGATGGACCAGCTGATCCTCGACGCGCTGCGCGCCGAGCAGAACGCCGAGATCGCTTTCTCGCCCGGATTCCGCTGGGGGACGACGCTGCTGCCCGGCCAGACGATCCGCTACGAGAACCTGCTCGACCAGACGGCGATCACCTATCCGTACGCGACGGTCAACGAGCTCACCGGCGAATCGATCAAGGCCATCCTGGAGGACGTCGCCGACAATCTTTTCAATCCGGATCCGTACTATCAGCAGGGTGGTGACATGGTCCGCGTCGGCGGGATGCGCTACTCGATCGATCCGGCCGCACCGGCGGGCAGGCGGATCACGCGGATGGAATCCAAAGGCAAGCCGATCGACGCGTTGCGCAGGTACAAGGTTGCGGGCTGGGCTCCCGTCTCGGAGGAGGCGCGCGCGGCGGGCGGCGAGCCCGTATGGGAAGTTGTCGCGCGCTACCTCAAGGCGCACAAGACGATCAAGCCGCGCGTGCTCGAAGTCCCTGTCCTCCAGGGCGTCGCGCGCAATCCCGGGCTCGCTTGAACGTCGCGCGACCGGCGGCGCCGCCGATGCAAACGATCATTTCCGTCGCCAATCTGTCCAAGGTCTACGCCTCGGGCTTCGAGGCGCTGAAGCGCATCGACCTCGACATCCGTCGCGGCGAGATCTTCGCCTTGCTGGGTCCCAATGGCGCGGGCAAGACGACGCTGATCAGCATCATCTGCGGCATCGTCAATCGGACGGCGGGCAGCGTTTTGGTGAACGGCCACGATATCGTGACCGACTACCGCGCGGCGCGCTCGCTGATCGGCCTCGTTCCTCAGGAACTCACCGCCGACGCGTTCGAAACCGTCTGGGGCACCGTGTCCTTCAGCCGCGGACTGTTCGGCAAGCCGCCCGATCCGGCGCACATCGAGAAGGTGCTGAAGGACCTCTCG
>JBDSLT010000234.1:0-6330 GCA_039916265.1 Casimicrobiaceae bacterium
CGAGATGTTGCGCAGGACCTTCGTGGCATCGTAGGACAACTCGATGTTGTGCGCCTCGACCTTCACCTTTTCCACGGCGTGCCTCGCTTTTAGTTCACCACTCGTTGTTCGACATTCGTCGACCGCCACTGGAGGAGGCGATGGGACGCATAGGTGCCTAGGCCGACGATCACGACCGCGAGGACGCCGAGCGCCGCGCCCGGCCCGCGTCCCGCGATGCTCTGCATGTAGAGATAGATGCCGTACGACATCGGCGCCTGGCTGGCCGACGACGACAGCATGATGGTGGCCGAGAGTTCGACCGCCGCGGTAATGAAACTGGTGACGAAGCCGGCGAGGATGCCGCCCGCCATGAGCGGCACGACGACGCGGCGCACGGTGCGCGCCTTCGACGCGCCCAGGTTCTCCGCCGCTTCTTCCAGCGAGACGTGCATCTGCTGAAGCGCCGCCATGCATGAGCGCAGCGCGTACGGCAACCGGCGCACCGTGTAGGCCAGCATCAGCGCCACCCAGCTCGCGGTGAGCGCGGTATCGGTGAACGGCAGCTCCACGCCGCGAAAGGTACGCAGATACCCGATGGCGAGCACCACACCGGGAATCGCGAGGGCCGCCGACGCCGTCCAGTCCAGCATCCGGCGTCCCGGCAGGCGCGTGCGCAGGATGATGTAGGCGATCGCGGTGCCCAGGATCACGTCTAGCAACGCCGCCAGACCGCAGTAGAGCAGGGTGTTGCCGATCATGCGCGACGACTGCTCGAAGACCGTGGCGTAATGCGCGAGCGTGAAACCTTCCGGCAACACGCTGAAGCTCCATATCTTCGACAGCGACATGAGCAGGATGCCGACGTGCGGCGAGAGCACGAGCAGCAGCACGAGACCGATCCAGGCGTAGGCGGCCGCTGCCTGCCACGGCGAGAGCGCCCGCTTCTGCAGGGACACGCCGCCGCGCTGCAGCGTCGCGTAGTCGCGCCCCTTGAGGATGCGCGCCGACAGCCAGAGCGCGGCCACCGAAAAGAGAATCATGATCACGCTGATCACGTAGCCGATCGGATCCTCGAGGCCCACCGAGGTGATGCGCAGGTACGCCTGGGGCGCCAGCATGTTGGTGGTGCCGAGCACGAGCGGTGTCCCGAGATCGTCGAACACCTTGACGAAGACGAGGGACGCACCAGCCACATATCCGGGCATGGCGAGCGGAAACACGATGCGGCGAAAGAGCCGGAACCCCGACGCGCCCAGATTCTGCGCCGATTCCTCCATGGCACCGTCGATGTTCTGCAGGGCGACCACCAGGTTGAGCAGAATGAACGGGAAGTAGTGCAGGCTTTCGACGAAGATGACCCCGTTCAGCCCATCCATGAACGGGATGCCGAAGCCGAACGCGTCGTTCAGCAGCAGGTTCACCGAGCCCGAGCGCCCGAAGAGGAGCTGCATCGCGACCGCGCCGACGAAGGGCGGCATGATGAGCGGCAGCACGCCCAGCGTTTGGATGAGGAGCGCGCCGCGAAAGCGGTAGCGCACCGTGAAGTAGGCAAGCGGAACGGCGATGAGGGAGGCGAACAGCACCGACATCCCCGCCACGTAGAGGCTGTTCCAGAACGACTCGCGCATCAGCGAAATCTGGAAGAACGACACGACGTGGCCGAAGGTGAAGCCTCCGTCGCCGCTGGTGAACGCGGTATGGACGACGCTGGCGAGCGGGACGACCAGGAAGGCGACGAGGAACGCCGCGATCGCCAGCGCGATCGCGACGATCATTTCGCTGCGTTGGCGAGCTCCACGGCCCGGACGTAGTTCGCCTTGGCCTTGCTGCTCCACTCCTCCTCGATCTGCGTCTTGCGCCGCGTCGCGGCGTCATCGCCCTTCTTCGCCTTGAAGGTGGCGAGCAGTTCCTTGTCCTTTGCCTGCTCGGCGTTTACGGGCGCGGTCCACGCGAGCTTCTTCGCTTCATCGAGCTGCGGGCTCGGGCGCCCGGCGAGGCGCATCTCGGCGTCGTGGATCGCCTTCGTCGCCGCCTGCAGCTCCTTGAGGCGGAAGCTGATGATCTGGTCGAAGAGCGACGACACCACGTAGTAGCGCGATTCCGAGAGCGTCGAATCGAAGTTCACCTTGGCCCGGATCGTACCGCCGAACGGATTCGGATAACCGGCGGGCGCCTTGGCATACGTCGTGGGCAGCACCGGCAGGCGCGAGATCTTGGGATCCAGCAACAGTTCCTGGCCTTCCTCCGACAGCGTGTACTGAATGAAGCGCTTGGCGCCCTCGGGGCTCTTCGAACCGGCGATCGCGGCGATGTTTGCCGGCACGATCGCCGTGACGCTCGGATAGGCGAACTCCACGGGGAAGCCCGACGCCTTGGCCGCCAGCCCGAAGAAGTCGATCACGAGGCCGATGCCGAACTGGCCGTTCTGCACTCCGTCAGGCACGCCGAAGCTACGCTCGGTCACCGCCGCGCAGTTGCCGGCGATCTGCAGGATCTGCGTCCAGCCGCGGTCCCAGCCTTCGCCTTGCAGGATCGTTTCGAAAGTAAGGTGGGTCGTGCCCGAGCGCGAGGGCGCGGAAGTCGCGACGTGACCGAAGTAGACCGGCTTGGTGAGATCGGCCCATTCCTTCGGTGCGGGCAGCTTGTGCGCCTGCAGGTAGCGCGTGTTCCACATGAGGCCGTAGCCGGCGAGCGCCTGGCCGCGATAGAAACCCTCGGGATCGTTGATCGGATACGATCCGATCTTGTCGGGGATGCCGCGCGTCGGGACGTCCACTTTCTCGAGCAGCTTGGCGGAAGCGAGCACCTCGAACGCATCGGGTGCGGAAGCCCAGAAGATCTCCGCCCGGGCGCCGGGGGGTTGCTCGCGCACGAAGGCAATCCCGGCGGAGGTCCCCTTGTTGAGGATTTCCAGCTTGTCGTTCGGGAATTTCTTTTCGTAGGCCGCCTGGTAGGCGCTGGTGAGTTCCTTGGGAAAGGACGTGACAACTGTGATGGTGTCGGCGAAGGCGGGACGCGATACGATGACAGCCGCCGCTGCGAGCAGCCATTGCACTTTCATGAGCATCTCCTCGTGGACGAATGCCGAAATGTTCCTGTGGGTCCGATTATTACCCAAACCATCCGTGCCGTCATTTTCGACCTCGACGGCACGCTGATCGACACGGCGGCGGAAATCGCGGTCGCGCTCAACCGCACGCTCGGCGAGCGCGGGCTTCCCGCGCTGACGAAGAAAAACGTCGAGAACCTGATCGGCCGCGGCGTGCGCTCGATGGTCGAGCGTGCCCTGAAGCAGGTCGGCGCGTCTGACTACGGCGTCGATGCGGCGGTGGCGCGCTTCGAGGCTCACTACACGAAGACCGTCGGCACCGAGGCGGAGCTCTTTCCCGGCGTGCTGCCCGGTCTGCTGCTGCTGCGCGAGAAAGGTTACAAGATGAGCGTCGTCACTAACAAGCCACGCTATTTCACCGAACGCCTGCTCGAGCGGCTCGAGGTGAAGATGCTCTTCACCGGCCTCGTCACCGGCGACGACGGCATCCGCCGCAAGCCCCACGGCGACATGCTCGACGCTGCCTGCCGCGCGATGGGCAGCAGCGCCCGATCCTCGCTGATGATCGGCGATTCGGACCACGACGTGATCGCCGCGCGCAATGTGGGCTGCCCCGTGTGGTGCGTGCGCTACGGCTACAACGAGGGCCGCTCGCCCGAGACGCTGGCCTGTGACCGGCTGGTGGCGAGCGTCCAGGAGGCGGCGCGGCTGCTGGTGAATCAGCCGTGAGACCATCGGGCACGATCTTGCTTACAGTTCCGGCGCGCCGAGAGTCAACCAGTCCGCGCAGCGTTTTTTTTGGGAGCCGCAAGTCGTTGCGTGCGAGGCCGAACTTCTGTTTGAGCTCCTGATAGTCGCGCTCGATCCGCCAGCGCAGCTGCGAAGGCGCCGGCCGACGCCGGTGAGGGTGACACCGCAACCGCGATCAAATGTTTCCAATTTCGCGATCTAATAGCCAAGGCGGGCACTGACAAGGCCGACGCGACCGACATGCGCGAAGCGCAGCAGCAACTCGGACACAAAAGCGTCAAAACGACCGAGTTTTACCTGCGCACCCGGGCCGGCGCGAAGGTCACGCCGACCGAGCGCGTCTATTCGACGTTGCGGGCGCAGATCATCTCACTTGAGCTGCTGCCAGAAACAACGCTGATCCGCAACGACATTGCCGAGGCATTCAGCGTCAGCCAGTCCCCCGTTCGCGAAGCCCTCCAGCGACTCGGACAGGAGGGTCTGATCATCTCCTATCCGCAGTCGCGCACGGTGGTCTCGAAGATCGACCTCGAACACGGCCCGGAGACGCAGTTCCTGCGGGTCGGCGTCGAGCTAGAGGTCGCCCAGTTGCTGGCGCGTGCCGATGTTTCGGCGTTGCTGGCGCCGGCGAGCCGGCTTGTGCACATGCAGAAGCTGGCCGGAGAGGACAACGACATTGGCGAGTTCAACACGCTCGACCGCCTATTCCACCTGTCGCTGTTCGAGGCCGCCGGCGTGCGTGCGCTTTGGCACTTCATTTCCGACCGCTCGGGACACATCGATCGCCTGAGACGCCTCAATCTGCCCCACCCGGGAAAGATCACGGAGGTGGTTCGGCATCACGCGGATATCCTCAAAGCGATCAAGTCCGCCAATCGTGAAGCTGTCGAAAAGGCGGTTCGCACTCATCTCTCGGGCACCCTGGCCGCCGTGCAGAAAATCAAGAAGCGGCATCCGCAGTACTTTAGCCGAAAGGACACGTCGACCGGCGGGTGCCATGGCCAGCTCGGTGGCGATGTCCTTCGGCGGCACGATCAATGCCGCGCGTGAACGGGACGTATCGGTCGGATCGCCTGCCGGATTGGCCGGCGATGCAGGCGGCATTGCGCGCCACCCCGCCGCGACGATCCCGGTTAGCCGCGTGGATCGTCACCGTCTACGAGCGTATCGGCCAGCAGCACAGCCGGGAGGGTTTGGCGGCCATGCTGAATGAACAGTGACCGGCGATTTCGATCCCGAGTTGGGCGCCAAAAAGCTGAAGCGGAACGCGGTTTCCGAAACGACGGCGAGCGAAGCGGTGCGCATCGAAGCTTCAGTGAGGCCTTGCCGCAGAACTAATGGCGCACCGCCGACACGGGCGCTCGGTGAAGGAAGGACCACCGACCGCGCAAACGACACAGCTTCGAAACACCGGCTTCGCCGTATCATCGCGCTTAATCAAAGTTGCACTTGCTCGTTGAATTTACCATAGGGCCGAATACTGCCGCCTCCTGATTCGTCCGGTTGCCCTATTCGCGCTCACCATCAATATGAATCCTGCAGACCGAGTGCAAACCGCCGTCGCGCTGATCCTCCGCGCGCGCTCGACGCGGATGCAGTTCGAAGCAGCGAGGACCGAAGCGCCCGCGAACGTCGACGAAGCGTACGCAGTGCAGGACAAAACCGCGCAGCAACTCTGGGTCAGGCGGCGGCGACACTCAAGGGCCGCCACGACGTGGTCACCGCGATGGACCGCGAGGTGGAGCGCTACATCCGGGCAGCCATCGTCGCACGCTATCCGCAGGATGCGGTCATCGGCGAGGAGGATGGCGGCACCGCAGGCGAACGGCTGTGGCTGATCGATCCCATCGACGGCACCGCCAATTACGCGCGCGGACTGCCGCGCTATTGCGTGTCGATCGGCTTTCTCGAGCGCGGCGTGCCCATCCTGGGCGCGATCTACGATCCCTCCCTCGACTGGCTCTACGCCGGTGCGCGCGGCGAAGGCGCGTGGCGCGACGGCACCCGCCTCAACGCCAGCCCCTGCGCGGAACTGACGGCAGCGAGCGTCGAATGCGGTTGGTCGACGCGGCGTTCGGCGGCCGACTATACGGCGCTGATCGGCCGCCTCCTGGGAGCCGGGGCGGCCATCCGGCGCGCGGGTTCGGGCGCGCTCGGCCTGGCCGACGTCGCGTCGGGCGCGGTCGAAGCCTACTGCGAGCTGCACATCAACGCCTGGGATTGCGCCGCCAGGATCGTGCTGGTGCGCGAGGCGGGCGGCCGGACCAACGACTTTTTCGCGGGCGACGGGCTGCTGAACGGCAATGCGTTGCTCGCGACCAACGCGGCGCTTTGCGCTAAGCTAGCCGACGCCGTCGGCATACCCCTATAACACGCAAGGACTGGAGGAAACATGATGCGCATGCCCAACTGGTTCCGGATGCTGATACCGGCGTTGGCCCTCGCGGCGCCGCTGACCGCGGCCGCCCAGGGTGAACTGGTGGTCTATTGCACGGTGCAGGAGGAATGGTGCCGGCCGATGGTAAACGCGTTCGAGAAGGCCACCGGCA
>JBDSLT010000235.1:0-3588 GCA_039916265.1 Casimicrobiaceae bacterium
GGACCAACGTTTTCTCGTCGCCGGGCGCGCGCACGACGGGCACCGACAAGCGTGACTTTGCGATTGTCGGCCCCCACTTCAAGGGCGATCTCCCGGACACGCTGACGCCCATCAAGTCACCGACCGATATGGTCTGGGTGGTGGGGCGCATCGAGGCCGCGGGCAAGGGCGCCGCGGCTGGCGCCAGCAAACTGCAGGACCGCTTCGTCGCGACGCCGCTATCGCGCTGGAAAAAACGCCCATCGAAGTCCGCCCCCGTAATGGTAGCGGGGATCGACACCGCCACCGCGCCGACCGACCAGGTGGCCGCGATGGACGCCGGCAAGTATTTCGCGCGCGTGGCGGCGCTGTTGGCGCACAACCCGCCCACGCAAGACGACGCCGCGGTGGTCGACAAGCTGGGCTCGATGGGTCTTGTCGCCGGCAAGCCCTTCGATCTCGCTGCGATGGATCCGGCCAAGGCGGCCGCCATCGCCGCCGGCGTCAAGACGGCGCGCGACGCGATGGCAGCCAGCATGCGCAGCGACCTCGGCGAGTTGCGCGGCGGCTGGTCCATCTACTGGGACAGCGGGCGCTACGGCGCCAACTACGGACTGCGCGCCGTCATGGCGGCGGTCAACCCCGGCGCGAATGCGCCGGAGGACGCGGTCTTCGCCACGGCGAAGTTCGACGCGCAGGGCCGCCGGCTCACCGGCGAGAATCGCTACGTGCTGCACTTCGACAAGGACGCACCCCCTGTCGAGGCCTTCTGGGGCGTGGCGATGTACGACGAAAAGGGCCGGCTCACGTCGAACCCGCTGTCGCGCAGCCAGCTCTCCGACAAGGACGAGCTCGCTCGCAATCCCGACGGCTCGGTGGACCTTTACCTGCAGAAGGATTCACCCGGCGACGCCAAGGCGTCGAACTGGCTGCCGACGCCCGCGGGACCGTTCGCCGTGATGCTGCGTCTCTACTGGCCCAAGCAGCAGGTGCTCGATCGTCGCTGGACGCCGCCGCCCATCACTCCGGTGAAATGACCGGCTGCGCGTCCCCGTCGGGCGCGCCCGGCGGGGAATCGGCCATCGCGAGCATCAGCTCGTTCATCCGCTTGACGAAGCTCGCCGGATCGTCGAGCTGGCCGCCTTCGGCGAGCAGCGCCTGGTCGTAAAGCACGCTCGCCCAGGCGTCGAAACGCGCGCGCTCGCCGACGAGCCGCGCAATCATCGGGTGCGCCGGGTTGATCTCGAGGATCGGCTTCGCCTCGGGCGCGCGTTGCCCCGCCGCCTTGAGCATCCGCGCGAGATTGCCGCTCACGTCGTGCTCGTCGGCGACCAGGCACGCCGGCGATTCGGTCAGCCGGCGCGTCGTGCGCACATCCTTCACGCGCTCGCCCAGGCTCGCCTTGACGCGCGCAACGAGGTCGCCGAGACCGCCGGAGGCAACGTCGCCGTCGTCCGTGGCTGCGGTCGCGTCGTCGAGCGCACCGAGGTCGAGGCCGCCCTTCGCGACCGACACCAGCGGCTTCTTGTCGAACTCGGTGAGATGGCCGACGACCCACTCGTCGACGCGGTCCGACAGCAGCAGCACCTCGATGCCCTTCTTGCGGAAAATCTCGAGGTGCGGACTGTTGCGCGCGGCGTTGAACGTCTCGGCGGTCACGTAATAGATCTTGTCCTGGCCGTCCTTCATCCGCGCGACGTAGTCCGCCAGCGCGACCTTCGCCCCGGCGGCGTCGGCATGTGTCGATGCGAAGCGCAGCAGCGCGGCGATGCGGTCGCGATTCGCGAAATCCTCGCCGACGCCTTCCTTCAGCACCTGGCCGAACTCGGTCCAGAACTTCGCATACTTGTCCTGGTCGTCGGCAGCGAGGCCGCCGAGGAGATCGAGCACCTTCTTCGTGCATCCGGCGCGAATCGTCTCGACGTCGCGCGACTCCTGCAGGATTTCGCGCGACACGTTGAGCGGCAGGTCGCTGGCGTCGACGACGCCGCGCACGAAGCGCAGGTACGTCGGCACCAGCTGCTCGGCGTCGTCCATGATGAACACGCGACGCACGTACAGCTTGATGCCGTGGCGCGCGTTGCGGTCCCACAGGTCGAACGGCGCGTGCGCCGGAATGTACAGCAGCTCGGTGTATTCCTGGCGGCCCTCGACGCGCGCGTGCGACCACGCGAGCGGGTCGTCGTAGTCGTGGCCCACGTGCTTGTAGAACGCGCGGTATTCCTCGTCGGTGATCTCGCCTTTGGGCCGCGCCCACAGCGCCGACGCGCGGTTGGCCGTCTCGTCCTCGTCGATCTCGACGTAGCCGCCGTCCTTCCATTCCTCCTTCTTCATCACGATCGGCTGGACGATGTGATCGGAGTACTTGCGCACGATCGCGCGCAGGCGCGTGCCCGACAGCAGCTCGTCGTCGCCCTCACGCAAATGCAGCGTGACGGACGTCCCGCGCGCCGCAAGCTCGGCCGCCTCGATCGTGAACTCGCCGCCGCCGTCCGATTCCCAGCGCACGCCCGCGTCGGCCGGCACGCCCGCGCGCCGCGTCAGCACGGTGACGCGGTCCGCGACGATGAACGAAGAGTAGAACCCGACGCCGAACTGGCCGATCAGGTTCGCGTCTTTCTGCTTGTCGCCGGTCAGCCTGCCGAAGAACTCGCGCGTTCCCGACTTGGCGATCGTCCCGAGGTTCGCGATCACTTCGTCGCGCGACATTCCGATGCCGTTGTCGGACACCGTCACGGTGCGCGCAGCCTTGTCGAAGCCGACGCGGATGCGCAACGCGGCATCGCCCGCCAGCAGGTCCGGCTGGTCCAGCGCCTCGAAGCGGAGGCGGTCGCAAGCGTCGGAGGCGTTGGAAACCAGCTCGCGCAGAAAGATCTCGCGGTTCGAGTACAGCGAGTGGATCATCAGCTGCAGGAGCTCTTTGACCTCGGTCTGGAAACCGAGGGTCTGGCGGGTCGGGGATTCGTCGGTGGTCGTAGTCATGGTCGGCGGGGACGGGGGACGTGGCGAAGTGCGGGAGCGCGATTCTACCGATCCCGCCGAACGGCGGGCCTCGTATACTTTCGGGTTCGTCCCGCGCCGAGCCTCGGCGCGCACTTCCAAAGGATTCGAAGCATGGCCGATTCCCGCAACGTCGCCGTACTCGTCGGCAGCCTCCGCAAGGCGTCGATAAGCCGCAGGATTGCGCAAGCGCTTGCCGGGCTTGCGCCTCCCGGGCTCCATCTCGCCGAGGTCGACATCGGCAGCCTCCCGCTCTACAACCAGGACCTTGAAGCCGCGGTGCCGGAAGGGTGGACGGCGTTTCGCTCGCGCGTTCAAAGCGCCGACGCCGTGCTGTTCGTGACGCCCGAGTACAACCGCTCGGTGCCCGGCCTGCTCAAGAACGCGATCGACGTGGGCTCGCGTCCCCACGGCAAGAGTGTCTGGAGCGGCAAGCCCTGCGCCGTCGTCAGCGTCTCCCCCGGCGCGCTCGGCGCGTTCGGCGCGAACCACCACCTCCGCCAGTCGTTCGTGTTCCTCGACATGCCGGTGATGCAGCAGCCAGAGGCGTATATCGGAGGCGCGGCAGCGCTGTTCGACGACGCCGGCAAGCTCACCAACGATTCGACC
>JBDSLT010000236.1:0-4279 GCA_039916265.1 Casimicrobiaceae bacterium
GTCATCATCCACTCGGTGCTGTGGGCGGTCGCGCTCAACACGCACGCGGGGTTCCTGTCGGTGTCGACGACGCTGCGCATGGTCGGACGCAACTACGGCCTGTCCGGCCTGCGCTACGTGACGGCGATCCTGATTCCCGCGGCGTTTCCGAGCATCCTCACCGGGCTCAAGATCGGCTGGGCCTTCGCGTGGCGGACACTGATCGCCGCCGAGCTCGTGTTCGGCGTCTCGTCGGGTGCCGGCGGCCTCGGCTGGTTCATCTACGAGAACAAGAACCAGCTCGACATTCCCAATGTCTTCGCGGGGCTGTTCACGGTCATCGTCATCGGGCTCATCGTCGAGAACGCGGTCTTCCGCTGGATAGAGCGGCGAACGGTGCGAAAATGGGGCATGCAGGTCTGACGCCCCCCTCGCTGCCTGCCAAGAACGGAATCATGCCTACTCATACGCCTGCACCGAACTATCCCCGCTTTCATCTCGCCTTTCCGGTGACCGACCTCGCGGCGGCGCGGCGCTTTTACGGCGATCTCCTCGGCTGCGCCGAGGGCCGCAGCAGCGACGACTGGGTCGACTTCGACTTCTTCGGGCACCAGATCGTCGCGCACAAGGTGGGCGCGGCGGGGATGTCCGACGCGACCAGCGTCGTCGACGGGCAGAACGTGCCCGTGCGCCACTTCGGCGTCGTCACCGATCCCTCGACATGGCAGAAGCTGGCCGACAGCTTCCGTGGCGCGGGCGTCAAATTCATCATCGAGCCGTACACGCGCTTCAAGGGCGATCCCGGTGAGCAGGCGACGATGTTCTTCCTCGACCCCTTCGGCAACGCGCTCGAGTTCAAGGCCTTCGCGGACATGGACCGGCTGTTCGCCAAATGAAAATCGTCGTCAGCGAGTTCATGGATGCGGCCGCCGTCGCGTCGCTCGCCGCCTCCTTCGACGTGCTCTACGACAAGGATCTCGTCGACCATCCGATCAAGCTGAAGGCGTCGCTCGCAAAGGCCGACGCGCTGATCGTCCGCAATCGCACACAGGTCGGCGGCGCGTTGCTCGAAGCGGCGCCGACGGTACGCGTCGTCGGCCGCCTGGGCGTGGGTCTCGACAACATCGACCTGCCGGCCTGCGAAAAGCGCGGCGTCCAGGTGATTCCGGCGACCGGCGCCAACGCGCTTGCGGTAGCCGAGTACGTGATCGGCACGGCAATGCTGCTGCTGCGCGGCGCGTATGCATCGACGGCGGAGGTCGCGGAGGGGCGCTGGCCCCGGGCACCGCTGTCGAACGGCCGCGAGCTGGCCGGCAAGACGCTCGCGCTGATCGGCTTCGGCGGCATCGGCCGCCTAACCGGCCGACTCGGACGCGCGCTCGGCATGCACACGATCGGGTTCGATGCCAACCTGGGCGCCGACGCGCCCGAGTGGGCGGCGGACTGCACGGCGCGCCGCCCCTTCGCGGAACTGGTGGCCGAAGCGGACGTCGTGTCGCTGCACGTGCCGCTCACCGCGGCGACGCGCAACCTGATCGACGCCGAACGCATACGCACGATGAAAAGCGACGCGATCCTCATCAACACGGCGCGCGGCGGCGTCGTCGACGAATTCGCCGTCGCCGCAGCGCTGCGCGAGGGACGGCTGGGCGGCGCGGCGCTCGACGTGTTCGAGGAGGAACCGCTGCCCGCGGGCTCGCCGCTCGCCGGTTGCCCGAACCTCGTGCTGACGCCGCATATCGCCGGCGTCACGCGCGAGTCCAATCTGCGCGTGTCGACCATGATCGCGCGAAGCGTTGCCGCGGCGCTGGGCCGGGCTTAGTCGATGCCGACGTTCACGCTGCCCGAGTTGTCGTCGCTCGCCGTGCGGGTGCTGTCGCGCGCCGGCGCGAGCGCGGCGATGGCGGAAGCCACCGCGGCGGCGCTGGTTGACGCCGAGTCGCAGGGCCTGCCTTCGCACGGCATGTCGCGCATCCCGCAATACGCGACGCATCTGCGCAACGGCCGCGCGGACGGCGACGCGACGCCGGCGATCCTCGCCGAGCGCGGCGGCGCAGTGCTGATCGACGCCTGCGACGGGCTCGCGTTTCCGGCCTGCGCGCTGGCGGTGCGCGAGGCGATCGCGCGTGCGCACGTACACGGCGTCGCCTTTGCCGGCGTGACGCGCAGCCACCATTTCGGCGTCGCGGCCTTCCACCTTGTCCCGGTCGCCGAGGCGCACATGGTCGGACTCGCCTTCGGCAATTCGCCCGCGGCCATGGCCGCTGCGGGCGGCAAGCATCCCGTCTTCGGCACGAATCCGATCGCCGCGGCGTTTCCGCGCGCGAAGGGCGCCCCGTTGATGGTCGACCTTTCGCTGTCCGAGGTCGCACGCGGCCGGGTGATGATCGCGGCAAAGGAGGGCAGGGCGATTCCGCTCGGCTGGGCTTTGGACGGTGAAGGCAAGCCGACCACCGACGCGAAGGCTGCGCTGACGGGGTCGATGCTGCCGACGGGCGGCACCAAGGGCGCCATGCTGGCGCTGGTCGTCGAACTGCTCGCCTGCGCGCTCACCGGCGCAGCCTTCGGTTTCGAAGCCGACACGTTTTTCGTCGACGACGGCAACCGGCCGCGGATCGGGCAGGCGTTCCTCGTCGTCGATCCGGGCGCGCTCGCCGGTCGCGCCGTGTACGACGCGCGCGTCGAGACGCTGATCGCCGAGATCCTGCAAGACGACGGCGTGCGCCTGCCCGGCGCACGCCGCGCCGACCTCGCGGCGCGCGCGGCCACGCAAGGCGTCGAATTGCCGCCGGCGCTGGCGCGCCAGCTCCAGGATCTCGCCGGATGAAGCCGTTGCGCGAGCGTTCGACCGCGCTGCTGCTCAATGCCGGTCACGCGATCGATCACATGTTCCTGCTGATCTTCGCGACCGCCGTGACGACGATCGCCAGCGATTTCGGGCTGGAGCGCTGGGAGGACCTCATGCCCTACGGCGTGGGCGCGTTCGCGCTGTTCGGCCTGGGCTCGCTGCCGTCCGGCAGGCTCGGCGACCTGTGGGGCCGGCGCCGGATGATGCTGATCTTTTTCTTCGGGATGGGCGCCGCAGCGATCCTGGTCGCCGTGACGCGCGGTCCGTGGGAACTCGCGGCAGCGCTGACGCTGCTCGGCGCGTTCGCGTCGATCTACCATCCGGTCGGTATCCCGATGCTCGTTCGCGATTCGCCACGTCCGGGGCTGACCATCGGCGTCAATGGCTTCGCGGGGAACCTCGGCATCGCATTGTCTGCCGTCGTCACCGGCCTGCTGGTGAAGTACGTGGGCTGGCGAGCGGCGTTCGCGCTGCCGGCGCTCGTCTCGATCGCCTGCGGTTTCCTGTTCGCGCGCGTCGCCCCGCCCGAGCACGAGGCGCCGGCGCGCCGCACGACGGGCGCGCGCGTGATGCCCGACGCGTCGTTCGTGCGCGTGTTCGCGGTGATGACCGTGGCGTCCGTCACCGCGAGCCTGCTGTTCAATTTCACGACCAACGGCAACGGCGAGCTGCTGCGCGAGCGCTTGGCGGGCGTGATCGAGGACCCCGCGACGCTCGGCGTGTTGCTCGCGCTGGTCTACGTGGTCGGATCGTTCGCGCAGGTGGCCGTCGGGCTCATGATCGACCGGGTCCCGCTCAAGTATCTGTATGCGGGGATCGTCGCACTGCAGGTCCCGCTGTTCGTGCTCGCCGCAAGCGCGCAGGGCTGGACGCTGTACGCGCTGATGATCGCGTTCATGGTCGTCGTATTCGGCGCGATTCCCTTCACCGACGCGATGATCGTCCGCTACGTGGACGACCGGCTGCGTTCACGCGTCTCGGGCATGCGGCTCACCGTGGCGTTCGGCGTCAGCTCGCTCGCGGTGTGGCTGCTCGGTCCCGTCGTGAAGGCAGCGGGATTCAGCACGCTCCTGCTGGTGATGGCTGCGACGGCGCTGGTAACGTTCTGCACCGTGCTCTGGCTGCCGCGCCGCGACCCCCGCGCGGCGTCGCCCGTCAGGCTGCCGGATGCGCCGCCACGATCGACTCGCGCAGCGGATTGAAAAGTCCCGGCGCGGCGGCGATCACCTCGTTCGTCCGCAGGTATTCGCTGCCGCCGGCGAAATCGCCGACGCGCCCGCCGGCTTCGCTGACGAGAAGGCTGCCGGCCGCGACGTCCCATGCCTTCAGGCTCGTCACCCAGAACCCGTCGAGGCGGCCCGACGCGAGATGCGCCAGATCGAGCGCGCATGCACCCGCTCGACGAATCCCCGCGCATTGCCCGGCGAGCGAATCCAGCACCGTGAGATAGGC
>JBDSLT010000237.1:0-4201 GCA_039916265.1 Casimicrobiaceae bacterium
ACATCGCGCGCGCGTCGTGCCCGACGCTTCGCCACGTCGTCACGTACGGCGGCGGCGCCGCCGACGCGCTCGATGCGCGTGCGCAGGACAAATCCGGGACCTTCGCAAACACCGATACGGCGGCGGACGACACCGCGCTCATCGCGTTCACGTCCGGAACGACCGGCACGCCGAAGGGGACGATGCATTTTCACCGCGATCTCGTCGCCGCATGCGATTGCTGGCCGCGCCACGTGCTGCGTGCGTCGCACGACGACCTTTTCGCGGGCAGTCCGCCGCTCGCTTTCACCTTCGGTCTCGGGGGACTGCTGCTGTTTCCGCTGAGAGTCGGCGCAGCCGTCCTGCTGATCGAGCGGCCTGCGCCGGAAGCGCTGCTGTCCGCGATCGCCGCGCATCGCGCGACCGTCCTGTTCACCGCGCCCACCTCGTATCGGGCGATGGCCGGCGCTGCCGGTGCGCACGACCTGTCGAGCCTGCGCAAATGCGTCGCGGCGGGTGAGGCGCTGCCGGCGGCGACGCGCGCGCTGTGGAAATCGGCGACCGGCATCGAGATCATCGACGGCATCGGGTCCACCGAAATGTTCCACATCTTCATCTCGCACGACGAGGCGAATGCCCGTCCGGGTGCGACGGGCGTCCCCGTGCCGGGATACCGCGCCTGCGTCATGGGCGCCGACGGCCAGCCGCTGCCTCCGGGCACCGTCGGCCGGCTCGCGGTCAAGGGACCCACGGGTTGCCGGTACCTCGCCGACGAGCGTCAACGCGCGTACGTTCGCGACGGCTGGAACTACACGGGCGACGCGTACCTGCAGGATGCCGACGGCTATTTCGTCTATCAGGCGCGCACCGACGACATGATCATCAGCGCCGGGTACAACATCGCGGGTCCGGAGGTCGAGGCTGCGCTTTTGCAGCATCCCGCCGTCGCCGACTGCGGCGTCGTCGGTGCACCCGACGACGAGCGCGGGCAGATAGTCAAGGCGTTTGTCGTACTGAAGCCGGGCCACGAGGGCGACGCGGCGACGACGTCGGCGTTGCAGGACTTCGTCAAGCAGGCGATCGCGCCGTACAAGTATCCGCGCGCGATCGCCTACGTCGCGAGCCTGCCGCGGACCGAGACCGGCAAGCTGCAGCGCTTCCGGCTGCGACAGGAGGCGGCACGATGAAGCGCCTGCAACCCCCGGGCTGGACGCCACCCCGCGGATACGCCAACGGCATCGCGGCACGCGGCACGCAGGTGTTCGTCGGCGGCCAGATCGGCTGGACCGGACAGCAGCAGTTCGAGTCCGACGATTTCGTCGTGCAGGCACGCCAGGCGCTCGCCAACATCGTTGCGGTGCTCGCCGAGGCCGGCGCCGGACCCGAGCACATCGTCCGCATGACGTGGTACGTCGTCGACAAGCGCGAGTACGTCGCCTCCTACCGCGCCCTCGGCGCCGCGTACCGCGAAGTGATCGGCCGCCATTTTCCCGCGATGACCGCCGTCGAGGTGAAGGCGCTGATCGAGGACCGCGCGCGCGTGGAGATCGAGGCTACGGCCGTCGTCCCCGACTGAGCCCGTCTCGTCGCGCAACAGCGAGGCGAATGGACGTAGCACCCGCGAGCGCGCGATAATCACGGTCGAGCCGCACGTCAGCCAACCCCGCTGACCCCAACCTCCGGAACTCCATCGTGAATGCCCCCGAGCGCGTGCAAACGCCAGCCAGGCCCACGTTCAAGTGGGACGATCCGCTGCTCCTCGACCAGCAACTGACCGAGGAGGAGCGGATGGTCCGCGACACCGCGCATGCGTACGCTCAGGAGAAGCTGCTGCCGCGCGTGCGCGACGCTTTCCGCCACGAGACCAGCGACCCGTCGGTGTTTCCCGAAATGGGTGCGCTCGGCCTCCTCGGCCCGACGATACCGCAGGAGTACGGCGGCGCCGGCATGGGTTACGTCTGCTACGGGCTGATCGCGCGCGAGATCGAGCGTGTCGACTCGGGCTATCGCTCGATGATGAGCGTGCAGAGCTCGCTCGTCATGTTTCCGATCCACGCCTACGGCAGCGAAGCGCAACGCCGGAAGTATCTGCCGAAGCTCGCCACGGGCGAGTGGATCGGCTGTTTCGGCCTGACCGAGCCCAATCACGGCTCCGACCCCGGCGCGATGGAGACGCGCGCGCGCAGCGCCGACGGCGGATTTCGCGTGTCGGGCGCGAAGATGTGGATCTCCAACTCGCCGATCGCCGACGTGTTCGTCGTATGGGCGAAGGACGATTCGGGCGCCATCCGCGGCTTCATCCTAGAAAAGGGCATGCAGGGACTGTCGGCGCCGAAGATCGAAGGCAAGTTCAGCCTGCGTGCGTCGATCACCGGCGAGATCGTGATGGACGAGGTCTTCGTGCCGGCCGAGAACCAGCTCCCGAACGTGAAGGGGCTGAAGGGCCCGATGGGTTGCCTCAACTCCGCGCGCTACGGCATCGCGTGGGGGGCGCTCGGCGCGGCGGAATTCTGCTGGCAGGCGGCGCGGCAGTACACGCTCGACCGCCGGCAGTTCGGCCGGCCGCTTGCCGCCAACCAGCTCGTGCAGAAGAAGCTCGCCGACATGCAGACCGAGATCACGCTCGGCCTGCAGGGCTGCCTGCGCCTCGGCCGGATGAAGGACGAGGGTACGGCGGCGCCGGAGATCACGTCGATCATGAAGCGCAACAGCTGCGGCAAGGCGCTGGAGATCGCGCGCATCGCGCGCGACATGCACGGCGCCAACGGCATCGTCGACGAGTTCCATGTGATACGCCACATGCTGAACCTCGAGACCGTCAATACCTACGAGGGCACGCACGACGTCCACGCGCTGATCCTCGGCCGCGCGCAGACCGGCATCTCCGCATTTTGACCATCGCCGCGGGAGGCAGGACGACGCGATGAAGCTGTACGACTACTTCCGCTCCTCCGCCGCCTATCGCGTGCGGATCGCGCTCAATCTCAAGGCCGTCACGCCGGACGAGCGCACGTTCGTCCACCTGCGGATGGGCAGTCAGCGTGCGCAGGACTATCTGGCGCTCAATCCGCAGGGACTCGTGCCGGCGCTCGAGCTCGATCATGGCCGGGTGCTCACGCAGTCGCTTGCCATCGTCGAATATCTCGACGAAACCCACCCGCAGCCCCCGCTGCTGCCGAAGGACGCCGCGGGACGCGCGCGGGTGCGCTCGATCGCGCTTGGCATCGCCTGCGAAATCCACCCGCTCAACAACCTGCGCGTGCTGAACTACCTGACGGGAACGCTCGGCGCGACCGACGCGCAGCGCAACGGCTGGTACAAATACTGGATCGACGTCGGCTTCGAGGCCATGGAGCGACAGCTCGAGCGTGACGACGAGACCGGCACGTTCTGCCACGGCGAATCGCCGACGCTGGCGGACGTCTGCCTTGTGCCGCAGATCGCCAACGCGCGCCGCTTCAAGGTCGACGTGTCGCCCTATCCGACGCTGACGCGCATCGAGGCGGCATGTCAGGCGCTGCCCGCCTTCGCGCGCGCGGCGCCGGCGCAGCAGCCCGACGCGGAGTAGTCACGCCAGCTGCGCCTTGGCGGCGGCGACGACGTGTTCGACCGAGAAGCCGAAGTCCTGCTGTAGCGCCTTCAACGGCGCCGACGCGCCGAAGGTGTGCATGCCGATCGTCGCGCCGCGTTGTCCGACGTAGCGTTCCCAGCCGAAGGTCGCCGCCTGCTCGATCGCCACGCGCGCGGTGATGGCCGGCGGCAATACCGACTCGCGGTACGCCTGCGACTGCAGTTCGAACACATCCCACGACGGCATCGACACGACGCGCGAACGCAGCCCGCTTGCCGTCAGCGCCTCGTGCGCGGCAGCGGCCAGATTCAGTTCGCTGCCGCTGGCGATCAGGATCACCTCGGGATCGCCGCCCGCCGCGTCGGCGAGCACGTAGGCGCCGCGCGCGACCCCTGATGCCGGCGCATAGCGGGTACGGTCGAGCGTGGGCAGCGGCTGCCGCGAGACCACCAGGAGCGCCGGCCGGTGCTTCAACTGCAGGACGTAGCGATACACCTCAACGACTTCGTTGGCGTCTCCCGGACGGAACAGCGTCACGCCCGGCATCGCGCGCAACGATGCGAGTTGCTCGATCGGCTGGTGCGTCGGCCCGTCCTCGCCATCGCCCATCGCGTCGTGCGTGAAGACGAACAGCGTCGGCAGCTCCATCAA
>JBDSLT010000238.1:0-31937 GCA_039916265.1 Casimicrobiaceae bacterium
TCAAGTCCAAGATCGAGGACCCCGAACGAGGCATAGCCTTCGACCTGCTGCGCTCGCCTCCGGAGGGTCCGGCGGTGATGACCGGCCACGGAGGCGGTCTGATAACGCTCAACATCGAGGAGGCCGATGACGCCAATCGCGAGAAGCTCAGGCATGCCCTCCACGAGCCCTATCGGACGCTGCTCGGACACTTCCGCCACGAGATCGGCCACTATTACTGGGACCGTCTGGTCGCCGGCACGCCGTGGCACGAGCGCTTCCGCGAGTTGTTCGGCGACGAGCGCGCCGACTACGCGGCCGCGCTGCACGCGAACTACGAGACGGGCCCGCCGGCGAACTGGGCGGACCGCTACATCAGCGCTTATGCCTCATCGCATCCGTGGGAGGATTGGGCGGAGACCTGGGCGCACTTCCTGCATCTGTACGACGGGCTTGATACGGCGATCGGCTTCGGCTTCACCGGCAAGAACGTGACGATGGAGATCGAGCCGTACGCGCTTGACGATCTCTATTCGCCAGACGATCCGGATGCCACGCGCGTCCTGACGTTGTTCAACTCATGGCTCGCGCTGACCACCGTCCTGAACGAGATGGCGCGCAGCCTCGGGCAGCCGGATATCTACCCGTTCGTGACGTCGCGCGCCGTCGTGCGCAAGCTTCATTTCATCCACCTGGTGGTGAAGGACGCGCAATCGGCGGCGGAGACCACGTAGCGCTTCAGCGAACGGCGAGCACCTTCATCACTTCACGGACTCGGCTTCGCGCGGGTCTCTTCCTCAATCGCCATTGAGCATGGCGCCACGCTTGCGTCGTACGATCGAGACTTCGAAGGATTCGCCGGTCTCGATTTTGATCTGCTGAAAAGCTGATGCCCGGTTTTATGGTGTGGATCAAGCTTTCACAGCAGTCCCTGCCTGGCCAGGAACTGCGACAGCACGTCGAGGCGCACGCCGGCGTCGTTGATCTCCAGCATGCTCTGCTTGATCGACAGCGGGAGCGGCAGCAGCTCGGCGAGCCGGTAGCCGACCCACGAGGCGTCGTCGTAGCGCGGCTCGGCGGGAAAATTCTGCGGTCCGATGCGTGCGGCGATGACCTGCAGGAGTTTTGCGAGCGGCGCGTGCTTTTCCGGCAATGCGACGACCGCTTCCGCCACCAGCGTCGTCACCTCGCCGCCGACGAGTCCCGACGGCGCAACGGCGTGTTGCTGCACCTTGAAGCGCAGCCCGCCGGTGGTGGCGACGTGCAGAATGCCGAGCTGCGGCATCTCCCACGAAGCGATCGTCGCAAGCGTGCCGATGGTCGCAAACTCGGGCGGCTGGGCGTTCGGCGTGGCGACTTCCTCGCCGCGAGTAATCAGGCACACGCCGAACGGGCGCTCGTCGCGCAGGCAATCCTTTGCCATGTCGATGTAGCGCTGCTCGAAAATCTTGAGCGGCAGCACGCCGCCCGGAAACAGCACGGTGCGCAGCGGGAACAGCGGGAGGGAGAAGGGCCGCCGATCCGCGGGCTCGCGCACAAACGGCGGCATCGCGGGCGCGGTCAGGCGGTGCCGCCGGGGGGAGGCGCCGCGTGCCGATCTTCGCCCCAGCGCGATACGAGTTCGTGCACGACGCCGAGATGGTCGAGCACGCGTGCGACGATGAAGTCGACGACGTCCCCGACGGATTGGGGCCGCGTATAGAAACCCGGCGCTGGCGGCAGGATGACCGCGCCCGCGCGCGCGAGCTTCAGCATGTTCTCGAGGTGAATCACGGACAGCGGCGTCTCGCGCGGCACGAGCACGAGCGGCCGGCGCTCCTTCAGCATGACGTCGGCCGCGCGCTCGATCAGGTTGTCGGCGAGACCGCCGGCGATGGCGCCGAGCGTGCCCATGCTGCACGGGCATACGGCCATCGCGTCGCCGGGGTTCGACCCCGATGCGACCGGCGCATACCAGTCCTCGCGCGCGTAGACGTGCAGCTGAGCTTCGCGCGCTCCATAGCGTTCCCCCAACACGCGAGCCGCCTCGCGGGGTTGCGTCGGCAACGTGAGGTCGCATTCCTGCTTTGCGACCACCTGCGCGGCGGGCGAATAGAGCAGCCGCACCCGCGTGCCCGCGCCGAGCAGGCATTCGAGCAGCCGCAGCCCGAACGGCATGCCCGACGCGCCCGTAAACGCGACCGTGATCGTGCGCCCGTAAGTAGGGTCAGACACGACTTTTCCTGGGGGCGGTCGCCGATAAGTCGTCTCTGACCCTACTTTCGAGTTCGCGATGGCGCAGGAGGACCTGATGGCGCGGCTTGAACGTGCGCGCTAGGCGCTCCGCGAGGTACACGGAGCGGTGCTGGCCGCCGGTGCAGCCGATTGCGACGGTCAGGTAATTGCGGTTGTCGCGCGTGTAGTCGGGCAGCCAGCTCGCGACGAAATGATAGATGTCGGCGTACATTCGCTCGACTTCGGGGTTGGACTCGAGGAACTCGACCACCGGCGCGTCGCGGCCGGTCAGCGGGCGCAGCGCCGGCTCGTAATGCGGATTGGGGAGGCAGCGGACGTCGAAGACGAGATCGGCGTCGAGCGGAGCGCCGTTCTTGAATCCGAACGACTCGAACAGCAGCGTGAGGTTGGAGCGGTCGACCGAGATGAAGTCCTTGATCCAGGCGCGCAGCGCGGCGGCGGGGAGGTCGCTCGTGTCGAAGGTGATGCCGAGCTCGCGTGCCTCCACGAGCAGGTTGCGCTCGTACTCGATGTCCTCGGTCAGCGTGCGCTCGGCGCTGGAAAAAGGATGCCGGCGCCGCGTTTCGGAGAAGCGCTTCACCAGCGTGTCCGTCTTGGTGTCGAGATAAAGGAAGGTGACGTCCCAGCCCCCGGCCCGCGCGGCGTCGATGTCGGCGCGAAGCGTCGGCAGCCCGGGCCCGGTACGCGCGTCGAGCGAGACCGCCACGCGCGTCTGACCCGCACGCGCGAGCGAATCGACGGTGGACGCCAGGGCCGGCGGCGGCAGGTTGTTGACGGCGAAGTAGCCGGCGTCCGACAGCGCCGCGAGCGCGACGTTCTTCCCCGACCCCGATACGCCGCCGATCAGCAGCAGATCGAGCTTGCGCCGCTCAGTCGCCATCTTCCATCAGCTTCTGCTGCCGCTCGATGAATTCCTTGGTGCTGTCGATGCCGCGCTGGTTCAGCACGAAATTGCGCACCGCGGCCTCGACCAGCACGGCGAGATTGCGGCCCGCCGCAACGGGAATCGTGACCTTGCGGATCGGCACCGCCAGCACCTCCTGGTACGTGGCGTTGACCTGCAGCCGGTCGAGTTCGGAGAACGTCTCGTTGCTGTGGTCCTCGAGATGGACGATCAGGCGCAGCAGCTTGCGCGGCCGTACGGCCGTCTCGCCGAAAATCGTGCGGATGTTGAGGACGCCGATGCCGCGCACCTCTAGGAAATCGCGCAGAACGTCGGGGCAACGGCCTTCGATCGTGTCGGGCGAGATGCGGAAGAGCTCGACGATGTCGTCGGCGATGAGGCCGTTGCCGCGCGAGATGAGCTCCAGCGCGAGCTCGCTCTTGCCGATCGCCGACGCGCCGGTGATCAGCACGCCCATCTCGAGAACGTCGAGGAACACGCCGTGCAGCGTCGTCGACTCCGCAAGCACGCGCGCGAGATAGAGGCGGAACACATCGACGATGTGCGGCGATGGCTGCGCGGACACGAAGAGCGCGATATGCCGCTTGCCGCAACCCTCCTCGAGAAACGGCGGCACCGCCTCGCCGTTGGCGACGACGATCGCCGCGAGGTCGGTGGTGAACAGCCGCTCGATCGAGCGCTCGAGCTCGTCGGCGGGAAGCGCGCGAAGGTAAACGGCTTCGGCCGCGCCCAGGAGCTGGATGCGAAACGGATGGATGAAATTCATGTGGCCGACGAGACCGACGGTCGGCTTGAGCGCGATTTCCGCCGTGAGCATCCGGTTGCCGCCTTGCCGGTCGGCGAGCCAGGCGAGGCCGAGGCGATCGTGATTCTCCTCGAACAGCCGCTCGACGCTGACCTGGCGCATGGCGACATGACCGCTCATCGGATGTCCTCGCGCCGCTCGCTGCGGCGTCCTCGGCCCGTCTGACCGCCCTGGGGGCTCATCGGGGGTGGCTTGCCGCCGGCGGCGGCGGTCAGGCCGCCGGTTGCCAGGCCGCGAACAGTCGGGCGAGCTCCGCCGGATCGGCGGCGGTCGCGAGCTGGTCGCGAAAGCTGCGCTCGGAAAACATCTGCGCGAGCTCGGAGAGCAACTGCAAATGCGCCTCCGTCGCGTGCTCGGGCACCAGCAGCACGAAGACCTGGCCGACGGGGCGACCGTCCGGCGCGTCGAAGGGGATGGGGCTGCGCAGGCGCGCGAACGCACCCGTCGCCGTGGCGAGGCCCTTGATGCGCCCGTGCGGAATTGCAATGCCCTGGCCGAGTCCGGTGGACCCCAGCCGCTCGCGGGCCGCAAGGCTCGCGGTGACCAGCGACGTGGCCAACCCGGCGTTGCGCGCGAAAAGCGCGCCCATCGCGTCGAACAAGCGAGCCTTCGAGTCGGCGTCGAGGTCGAGCACGATGTTGTCGGCCGGCAGCAGTTCGGCGATCTTGTTCATGGATGATGAAGCGGGCGCGCACGCAAAGCAAAGCGGCGGAAAATCGGCCCGTCAGGACTGATCCTCCGCCGGAGAGAGCGTGGCGGATTATACGCCGGCGACCGGGGCTTTCGCGCTTCAGCGATCGAAGCGCGCAGCCGGAACGACCCGGCCGATCGCGTCCGGGTCGCTGCGGTGGTCGCTAAGCTTCTCCTTGTACTTGACGACCTGCCGGTCGAGCTTGTCGGTGAGCGCGTCGATCGCCGCATACATGTCGGGATCGATGCTCTCGGCGTGGATCTCCTTGCCGCGCACGTGCACGTTCGCCTCGACGATCCGCTGCAGCTTGTCCACACTCAGCACCACGGTGACGTCGATCACATGATCGAAATGCCGCGTCACGCGTTCGAGCTTGCTGATTACGTAGGCGCGGATCGCGGGGGTGATCTCGAGATGGTGGCCAGTGAGGTTCAGGTTCATCGGGTTCTCCGGTGGTGGGACGGCTCGGCTGTTCCGGTTGCTGCTGGGCGTCACAGTGATTTGCGCAAATTGACGGGCGGTATCTGCAGGGCCTCGCGGTATTTGGCAATGGTTCGGCGAGCGACCAGGATGCCCTGTTCGCCCAGGAGCTCGGCGATCTTGCTGTCGGTCAGCGGAGTCTTGGCGTTCTCCGCGGCGATGAGCTGCTTGATGAGCGCCCGGATCGCCGTGGCCGACGCCGCGCCGCCGGTGTCCGTGGCGACGTGGCTGCCGAAGAAGTACTTCAGCTCGAACGTGCCGCGGGGCGTCAGCATGTACTTCTGCGTCGTCACCCGAGAGATCGTCGATTCGTGCAGCGACAGCATGTCGGCGATCTCGCGCAGCACCATAGGGCGCATGGCGACCTCGCCATGCTCGAAGAAACGGCGCTGCCGCTCGACGATCGCCTGCGCGACGCGCAGGATCGTCTCGAAGCGCTGCTGCACGTTGCGGATCAGCCACTTCGCTTCCTGCAGCTGCGCAGAAAGCTGCTGGTTGGAGCTTTCGCGATTGCGCGTAAGGATATCCGCATAGATCCGGTTGAGGCGCAGCTTGGGCATCGCGGACTCGTTCAGCGCCGCCACCCAGCTTCCCCGCAGTTTACGTACGACAACGTCCGGGATCACGTAGTTCGCTTCGGCCTTGGTGAATGCGGAGCCGGGTCGCGGATTCAGGCTGCGGATGAGCTCGCGCACGCTGCGCACCCCGGCATCGTCCACGTGCAGCAAACGCTTCAGCTTGGTGAAATCGCGATTGGCGAGCAACTCGAGGTTGCCATCGACGACCTTGAGCGCGTCGGCGCGATGCGGCGTCTGTGGCGGCAGTGTCTTCAACTGCAAGGCGAGGCACTCGGCGCAATCGCGCGCGCCCACGCCGGCGGGGTCGAAACTCTGCACGTACTTGAGGGCGATCGACAGCTCCTCGGGCTCGATCTCGAGCTCGGCGGGAAACATCTCGGCGATCTCTTCGAGCGATGCCGGCAGGTACCCGTCGTCGTCCAGCGCATCGATCAGCGCGGCGACGATCTGGCGATCGCGCAGTTCGAGGCTCATCGAGCGAAGCTGCTCGTTCAGATGATCGCGCAACGAGTTGGTCGCCACCTGCTGCGGATAAAAGTCGTCGTCGTCGCCGCCACCGCCACCGCCGCCGCCCCAGTCGCCATCGCCGCCACTTCCGCCGTAGTCGGTGAAATCGGCGACTTCCGGCGCGTCGTCGTGCGCGCCGCGGGCCTCGGCGGCGTTGCTGTCCGGAACGTCGGGGGCGGAGTGCTCGGTCGACTCGGACAAGCGATTGGGTCCGGCAAGCGGCACTTCCTCGGCGCGCGTGGGATCCTCTTCGGCTTCGGCGCGCTCGAGCAGCGGGTTCTCCTGCAGCAGGCGCTCGACTTCCTGATTGAGCTCGATCGTCGACAACTGGAGCAGTCGGATCGACTGCTGCAATTGGGGGGTCAGCGTGAGGTGCTGAGAGAGTTTGAGCTGGAGCGTCTGCTTCATCGCGGCACGTAAGGGAACGGTCAGGTTCCTCAAAGCCGGAAATGCTCGCCCAGATAAACTTTCCGGACGTCTTCATTATAGACAATCTCGCCCGGCGCACCCGAAGCGAGCACTCTTCCTTCGTTAATGATGTACGCGCGGTCGCAAATTCCCAACGTTTCGCGGACATTGTGGTCGGTAATCAGCACTCCGATGCCGCGTTCCTTGAGAAAACCGATGATTTTCTGGATGTCCAGTACAGCTATCGGGTCGACGCCGGCGAAGGGCTCGTCCAGCAGGATGAAGCGCGGCCGCGTGGAGAGCGCGCGGGCGATCTCCACCCGCCGGCGCTCGCCGCCGGACAGCGACACCGCGGGGGCGTCGGCGAGGTGCGAGATCGACAGGTCCTCCAGCAGCGCGTCGAGGCGGTTCGACAGCGTGTCCTCGTCGAGGTCCTGCAGCTCGAGGATTGCACGCACGTTCTGCGCCACGGTCAGCTTGCGGAAGATCGACGCTTCCTGCGGAAGATACGACAGGCCGCGCCGCGCGCGGCGATGGATCGGGAGCCGCGAGAGATTCTCGCCGTCGAGCGCAATGGTGCCGCCATCGGCGGCGGCAAGTCCGACGATCATGTAGAAGCACGTCGTCTTGCCGGCGCCGTTGGGCCCGAGCAGCCCGACGACTTCGCCGCTCGCGACATCGAGCGAAACGTCGTGTACGACCGTCCGTGCCTTGTAGCGCTTGCGCAGATGCGTCGCGGAGAGCTGGCTCACTGCGGTTTCGAGGGTTCGTCCGCGGGCTTCAGCGTAAGCGCCGCCTTCGGGGCGGCAGCGGATTTGGCGGCGCCCTTGCTCTTCGATGCCGGAGCCTTGTCCGCCTCGTCGGCGGACTTGCCTTTGCCGTCGGCGCCCTTGCCTGCGCCGTCCTTGCCCGAGTTCTTCGATTCGGCGCGCGGCTGGAACGTGCCGCGCACCCGCTGCCCCGGACCGTCGACCGCCTCGGGCGCGTCGGGCCGGCCCTCGGCGCGCATGACGCCGGTCCCGTTGTTGTAGGAAATGTAGTTGCTGCGGATCTCGTCGCCGCCCTGCTTCAGGATCGCGCGATCGAAAAGCTCGAGCAGGTCCTTGGCGCCGTCGTAAATGGCCTTCTGCGCAGCGCCTTCGTAGTATTCATCCGAGTCGTCCTTCTTCTGCCGGAAGGTGATCGGGTTGCCGTACGCGGTGGCGAACAGCGAGTCGTCCGCGTTCTGCTTGAAGTCGATGCGGTCCGCCTTGATCGTGATCGTTCCCTGCGTGATGACGACGTTGCCTTTCGCCGTGCCGCTGCGCTTCTCGATGTCAACCTCGAGCGGCTGTTCCGCCGAGAAGTTGATCCGCTTGCCCTTGTCGGCTTTTTCGGCGAGCGCGTGGGGAGCGAACGCGAGCCCGCCGAGCGCGGCGAGCAGGACGACAGCGGTGCGACGCAGGCGGTGCATCATTTGCTCGGGACGTTGCGAGGTTCGAACGACCCCGTCACCTTGGACTTGATCTTGAGGGTCTTGGTCTTGTTGTCGAGCTCCAGCCCGACGCCCTCGATTATTCCACGCGGCTCGCGGATCGTCACCGCCCGGTCGGTTTCGGCGCGGTCCTGCTTGGGAATCACGTGAAGGTATTCGGTCGTCAGCGTCAATGCGCCTGCGCCCTCCCGCGCCTTGGCGGATGCCGCTTCCTCGGCCGCGCGATTCGCCACGACGTGGCCGCTGAAGTACGCGTGCTCGCGATCGCCCGAGATCCTCGCTCGGTCGGCAACGACCTCGAACGCGGGCTTGTCGACCTGCGTGATGCGGATGCGCGGCTGGGTGAGCTCGGTCGTCTCGTCGTCGGGGAAGTGGTCGCCGCGCGTCGCGGCGACGGATTCGCGCGGCTTGCCTTGCGCGTCGAAGGTGACCGCACGAAAGTTCACGAGGAAGAGGTCGGGGTCGTGCCGCGTCGATCCGTCCCGCCGCGGGGCAGGGGGCTGCACCTGCGCGTCCAGCCAATACGTCAGTGCCGCGAGCCCGCCGAGCAGCAGCACCGGCGACCACGCTATCAACCGGTCGAAGATCACGCGCGGCGCCGTCATGGGCCGATCACCCGCGCGGCAGGAAGCCGGGGACCGCGCGTCCCGATTGCGCGTCGGGCAGCTTGCCTTGCGCGGCGAGGATGAGCTCCGCCAGCTCGCGCACCGCGCCGAGGCCGCCGTCGCGCACGGTAACGTAATGCGCACGCGTGCGCAGCAGGATGGGCGCATGCGGCACGGTCACCGCGAAGCCGCAATGCGCCATGACAGGAAGGTCGGGGAGATCGTCGCCGATGTGCGCGCACTGCGCCGCCGCGAACCCGAGCGATTCGACGAGCGCGCGCCACGGCGTGAGCTTGTCGTGAGCGTTCTGGATCACATGCTCGACGCCGAGCAGCCTCGCGCGGTGCGCCACCGCAGGCGCGCTGCTGCCCGTGATCCACGCGACGACGATGCCGGCGTCGGCGAGCATGCGGAGGCCGACGCCGTCGAGGGCGTAGAACGCCTTCGATTCCCGGCCGTCGTCGTCCATATAGACCCGCCCGTCCGTCAGCACGCCGTCGACGTCGCAGGTGAGGAGGCGCACCGCTCGCGCGCGCTCTTCGACTTCGCTCATACGACCCGCGCGCGGAACAGGTCGTGCAGATGCAGCGCGCCGACCAGGCGTCCCGCGCCGTCGACGACGAGGAGCTGGGAGACCTTGGGCGGCGCCTCCATCGTCTCGACGCAATCGATGGCGAGCCGCGACGCTTCGATGATTCGCGGCGTTCGCGTCATCACGTCGGTGACCTGCGTAGCGTTGATGTCGCGCACGCGATCGAGGCAGCGGCGCAGGTCGCCGTCAGTGAAGATGCCGCCGATCCTTCCGGCGGCGTCGACGATGGCGGTCATGCCCATTCCCTTGCCGCTCATCTCGACCACCGCCTGCGCCAGCGTGGCATCGGCGCCGACGATCGGCAGCTCGTGTCCGGTGCGCATGATGTCGGCGACCCGCGTCAGCAGCTTGCGGCCGAGCGCGCCGCCCGGATGCGCGCGCGCGAAATCCTCGACCTCGAAGCCGCGCGCATCGAGCAGCGCGAGCGCCAGCGCATCGCCCAGCGCGAGCATCGCGGTGGTCGACGCCGTCGGCGCGAGACCCAGCGGACAGGCTTCGACATCGACGGCGGCATCGAGATGGACGTCGGCGGATTTGGCGAGCGAACTGCGCGCGTTGCCGGTGATTGCGATCAACGCCGCGCCCCGGCGCCTCAGATGCGGCGTCAGTAGCGTCAGTTCGTCGGTTTCGCCGGAGTTCGACAGCATCACCACGACATCGTCGGGCGTGATCATGCCAAGGTCGCCGTGGCTCGCTTCCGCCGGATGCACGAAGAACGCGGGCGTGCCGGTCGACGCCAGCGTCGCAGCGAGCTTCCGCGCAACGTGCCCCGATTTGCCGATCCCCGACACGACCACACGCCCGCGACAGCGCAGCACCAGCGCGACCGCGTCGACGAACGGCGCCGCGAGTCGCGCCGCCAGCGCGCTGATGGCAGCCGCTTCGGTCGCGAGCACCTGGCGTGCGAGGCCGAGTGCGCGGGCGGCATCGACGACGACGCCCGCCGTCGCGTCACCGCCGGCCGTGGCTTCGACGCCGACCGTGTCGTCGACGCCGGCCGTGGCACTCGCGTAGGCGTTCATCGGCGGGAGTATAGCGCCGCGGTTTTTCGCTCCTCCGCTCGCGAGGCTACGTGATAACTTCGGGCCGTGAACCACACGCTCCACCTCATCCTCGTTCTGCTCGCCGCGGCGGTCGTGGTCATCGTCGTGTGCCGGCTCGTGCGGCTTCCGGCGATCCTGGGCTACCTCGTCGTCGGAATCGTCGTCGGCCCGCACGCGATGGCGTGGGTGCCGGACCGCGAAGACGCGCATTATCTCGGCGAGTTCGGCATCGTCTTCCTGATGTTCTCCATCGGGCTCGAGTTCAGTCTTCCGCAGCTCCGCGCGATGCGCCGAGCGGTGTTCGGGCTCGGCCTGCTGCAGGTCACGCTGACGACCGCCGCAGCGACGCTCGTCCTCGCGCTGATCGGCTTCGACTGGCAGACGGGGCTGGTGCTCGGCGGCGCATTGTCGATGAGTTCGACGGCCATCGTCTCCAAGATGCTGGCCGAGCGCACCGAACTCGGCACGCCCCACGGCCGCGACGTGATGGGCATCCTGCTGTTCCAGGACCTCGCGGTGGTCGCGTTCCTGATCCTGATCCCGTCGCTCGACCAATCGGGCAAGGATGTAATGATGGCGCTGGGACTCGCGATCGGCAAGGCGGCAATCGTGCTGATCGCGATCCTTCTGTTCGGCCAGCGGCCGATGCGCGCGTGGTTCTCGATCATCGCGCGGGCGCGCTCGCCCGAGCTCTTCGTGCTGAACGTGCTGCTCTTCACGCTGGGCCTCGCGGCCGCGACGGAAGCGGCGGGGCTTTCGCTCGCGCTCGGCGCCTTCCTCGGCGGGATGCTGATCGCGGAGACCGAGTTCCGCTACCAGGTCGAGGAGGACATCAAGCCGTTTCGCGACGTGCTGCTGGGCCTTTTCTTCGTCGTCGTCGGGATGGCGCTGGACCCGCGGGCTGTGGCGACGCACTTCGGCTGGGTCCTGCTGCTGCTCGTCGTGCCGGTGCTCGCCAAGCTCGCGCTGATTGTGCTGCTGTCGCGCGCTTTCGGCGCGTCGCTGGCGACCGCACTTCGCACCGGCTTCTACCTCGCGCAGGCCGGCGAGTTCGCGCTGGTGATGCTGGCGCTCGCGACCGAGAACAAGCTCTTCTCGCCCGCGCTGACGCAGGCGGTGCTCGCCGCGATGATCGTTTCGATGGTGACCGCGCCGCTCGTGATCCAGTTCGCCGAGCCGATCGTGCGCAAGCTGACCGCCAACGACTGGCTGGCGCGCGCGGCGCAGGTCACGCAGATCGCCGCGACGACGATGAACCGCCAGGACCACGTGATCATCTGCGGCTTCGGGCGCAGCGGCCAGAATCTGGCGCGGCTTCTCGAGCAGGAGGAGATTCCCTACGTGGCGCTCGACGACGACCCCGAGCGCGTCCGCGAGGCCGCCGCCGACGGCAGCACCGTAGTGTACGGCGACGCGAGTCGCCGCGAGACGCTGACGTCGGCCGGTCTCTCGAAGGCGCGCGCCGTGGCGATCACCTTCGCCGACACGCCGGTGGCGCTGAAGATCCTGCATCACGTGCAGGCGCAGCGCCACGAGGTGCCGGTGATCGTGCGCACGGTCGACGACGGGGAGCTCGACCGGCTCTACGAGGCCGGCGCGACGGAAGTGGTGCCGGAAGTGCTCGAAGGCAGCCTGATGCTGGCGTCGCATTCGCTCCTGCTGCTCGGCCTGCCGCTCAACCGCGTGCTGAAGAACATCCGCAAGATCCGCGAGGAGCGCTACAGCCTGTTCCGCGGCTTCTTCCACGGCGCCACCGACGCCGCGGACGCCGAGGACAACCTGCAGCCGCGACTGCATTCGGTCCTCCTGCAGGAGCGCGCCCATGCCGTCGGGCGGACGCTGGGCGAATTGCGCCTTGCCGGGCTCGTCGAGGTGACTGGCGTTCGGCGACGGGGCGCGCGCTCGCAGATGCCGGGTGCCGAATGGCGCTTCGAGTCCGGTGACGTCGTGGTTCTCCTCGGGCGGCCCGGACCGATCGCGTCGGCCGAGCATCGTCTGCTGAAAGGCTGACGCGGGATCGATTGAGCCGCTTGCGGCGCGGCCCGGTGCTCGACGGAGTCGTTCGCGGCGTTCCCCATGTTGCCGGCGTGTCGAGTCCCCCCGCCGCGCATCGCGACGGACCGGGGCGCGGATTCCGGGAGGCCACGCCCGGCGAGCGCCCCAGCGCGGCGCAACCGAATCGGACACGCTGGACGATTCGGGCGCGGACCAGGACACGTCCCGCTAAATGACCCGCGGTCATTGCGGGAGACGGAGGGGTACCGCTACAATCTTGTTCCCTTTCCGGACGTGCCTCATTTCATGCCCGCCGACGCCCGGCCGCCGCTTGCGGCGCCCACCTGCCCGACCGAGATCGCCGTCGAACTGCGCGACGTGTCGTTCGGCTACGACCCGCGCCGCCCGGTGCTGAGCGGGATCGAGATGGTCATCCCGCGCGGCAAGGTCATTGCGATCATGGGCGGCTCGGGCTGCGGCAAGACGACGATCCTGCGGCTGATCGGGGGACAGTTGCGGGCGCAGGCGGGGCGGGTGATCGTCGCCGGGCAGGCCGTGAGCGAGCTCGACCGGGACGCCCTGTTCGCGTTGCGGCGCAAGATCGGGATGCTGTTCCAGTTCGGCGCGCTGTTCACCGACCTGTCGGTGTTCGAAAACGTCGCCTTCCCGCTGCGCGAACACACGGAATTGCCCGAAGAGCTGATCCGCGACCTCGTGCTGATGAAGCTCAATGCGGTGGGACTGCGTGGTGCGAGCAGCCTCGGAACCTCCGAGCTGTCGGGCGGGATGGGGCGGCGCGTTGCGCTTGCGCGCGCGATCGCGCTCGATCCGATGCTCGTCATGTACGACGAGCCCTTCGCCGGTCTCGACCCGATCTCGCTCGGCGTCGTCGGTCAGCTGATCCGCAAGCTCAACGACGCGCTCGGCATCACGTCGGTGGTGGTGACGCACGACATCTACGAGTCGCTCAAGATCGTCGATTACATCTATTTCGTGTCGGCGGGCCGCATCGTCGCCAAGGGCACGCCGGCGGAGGTCCGCGCATCCGCGGATCCGTTCGTGCGCCAGTTCGTCGACGGCGAGCCCGACGGTCCGGTGCCGTTCCACTATCCGGCGGACGCGCTCGCCGAGGAGTTCGCCCGTGCCGACTGACGCCATCGCCGGCGCCCTGCGTCGCGTCGGGCGCGCCACGCAGAATTCCATCAGCCGGCTGGGCTTCGCCACCCGCTTTTTCGCCCTGGTTCTGTACCACTCGCCGTCGGCGTTCCGCCGGCTGCAGCTCACGCTGCGCGAGATCTACTTCTCCGGCGTGCTCTCGCTCGTGATCATCATCGTGTCGGGCCTGTTCGTCGGGATGGTGCTCGGCCTGCAGGGCTACGACACGCTCAATCGCTACGGCGCGGGGGATTCGCTCGGAATCTTCGTCGGGCTCTCGCTGGTGCGCGAGCTCGGCCCGGTCGTCGCCGGCCTCCTGTTCGCGAGCCGCGCGGGAAGCGCGATCACCGCGGAGATCGGGCTCATGAAGACCACCGAGCAGCTCGCCGCGATGGAGATGATGGCGGTCGATCCGCTGGCGCGCGTCGTCGCGCCGCGTTTCTGGGGCGGGGTCGTGTCGATGCCGCTCCTCGCGGCGCTGTTCTCCGTGACGGGCGTCTTCGGCGCCTACATCGTCGGCGTGCGCCTCATCGGGCTCGACAGCGGCTCGTTCTGGGGCAACATGCAAGGCGGCATCGATTTCTGGCCCGACGTCACCAACGGCATCATCAAGAGCGTCGTGTTCGGCATCGCGGTGAGCCTGATCGCGGTCTTCGAAGGCTACGACGCGAAGCCGACCGCCGAAGGCGTTTCGACGGCGACGACGCGGACGGTCGTCGGTGCGTCGCTCGCGATCCTGGCGCTGGATTTCATCCTGACCGTATTCATGTTTCGTGGAGATGCGTAGTGAATCGCGCGACGATCGACCTCTGGGTGGGCATTTTCGTCACCATCGGCATCGGTGCCATCGTGTTTCTTGCGCTCAAGGTCGGCAACCTGACCTCGCTGCAGGCGTCGCCGACTTACCGGCTCGAGGCCGGCTTCGACAACATCGGCGGCCTGAAGCTGCGCGCGCCGGTCAAGGCCGCCGGGGTGGTGGTGGGCCGCGTCGACGTGGTCCGCTTCGATCCGAAGACGTACCAGGCGATCGTCGGCATGCGCATCGATCAGGATGTGCGGTTCACCAAGGATACGATCGCGTCGATCCTGACGTCGGGCCTGCTCGGCGAGGTGTACGTCGGCCTCGATTCGGGCGGCGATACGGTGATGCTCGCCGACGGGGGTCGCATCGGCAAGACGCAGTCGGCGGTCGTGCTCGAAAAGCTGATCGGCCAGTTCCTGTTCGACAAGGCATCCTCCGGAGGCGGCAAATGATGGGCATGGTGCATGGGGCAGGGCGGCGCGTCCTGATGGCAGCGATCCTCGCCGCGATGCTCGGCGGTTGTGCGACAACGACGGGACCGGCGGCAAAGGTGGACCCTTTCGAACCGTGGAACCGGGCGATGTACGACGTGAACGAGGTGGTCGACGGCAAGGTCGTCAAGCCGTTCGTCCAGGCGTACGTCGACTACACGCCCAAGCCGGTCCAGCAGGTGATCCGCAATTTCTTCGGCAACATCGACGACGTCTTCTCGGCGCTCAACGGCTTGCTGTCCGGGAAGCTCGACTCCGCGGGCCACGACATGGGCCGGGTGATGGTCAACACGCTGGCGGGCTTCGGCGGCCTGATCGACGTCGCCTCCGACGCCGGGATCCCCAAGGGCAACCTCGACTTCGGGCTGACGTTCGGAACCTGGGGCTTTCCGCAGGGTCCTTATCTCTTCGTGCCGCTGATCGGGCCGACGACGGTACGCGACGGGACGGGCCTTGGCGTGCGCTTCTACACCGGGCTCGTCGGCTATATCCCGGACGTGCCTGTGCGCAACTCGCTCTACGGGGTCGGGGCCGTCGACCAGCGGGCCCAGGCGCTTGGCGCCGAGTCGCTGATCGACCAGGCGTCGCTCGATCGCTACGCGTTCATTCGCCGCGCCTATCTGCAGCGGCGGTTGTATCTGCTTTACGACGGCAAGGTGCCGCCGGACAAAGAGGAAGAGTAAATGGAACTTGCAGCAATGAGACAAGCGGCGGCGAGGCAAACGGTGGCGGGGCGAACGCGGGAGAGTCGCGGGATGGTCGGGCGGGCGAGCCGCCTGATGGCCTTCATGCTTGCCGCCGCCGTCGCGCCGCTGGCATTCGCGGAGGAGGCGCCGGACGCGATGGTGAAGCGCGTCACGCAGGAAGTGGTCGACATCACCAAGTCCGACCCGAAGGTGCAGGCGGGCGACCAGGGGCGCATTCGCGAAGTTATCGAGACGAAGCTGCTGCCGAATTTCGACTTCGAGCGGATGACGATGCTGGCGATGGGCCGCAACTGGCGCAACGCCACGCCCGAGCAGCAGAAGCAGCTCGTCGATCAGTTCCGCTCGCTGCTGGTGCGCACCTATTCAGGCGCGCTCAACCAGTACCGCGACCAGACCTTCGACTTCAAGCCGCTGCGCACCGACCCCGCCGCGACCGACGTGATCGTCAAGACCGAGGTTCGGCGGCAGGGACAGGCGAACGTTCCGCTGGACTACGGCATGGTGAAGAAGGACGGCGCCTGGAAGGTATACGACGTCATCGTCGGCGGCGTGTCGCTGGTCACCAATTATCGCGACGACTTCGCGTCGCAGATCCAGTCCGGCGGTGTCGACGGCCTGATCAAGACGCTGGTGGCGAAGAACGCGAGCGCCGGGAAGTGACGGAGGCGCCCCCCGCGAGCCCCGGCGCTTTCGTGGCCACCGACGGCGGGGCGCGCTGGTCCTTCGACGGCGAGCTGACGATGGACACGGCGGCCATTTCGCTGGAGGCGTCGAGCCGCCTGCCGCTGCCCGGCACCGGCGTCGTCGACTTCACCGCGATGACGCGCGCAGATTCCGCCGCGCTCGCGGTGATGATCGCATTGAAGCGCCGGGGCATCGCGCAGGGCCACGCCATCTCGCTGTCCGGCGTGCCGGCGGCGCTGTCGTCGCTGGCGGTCGTCTACGGCATCGACCCGCTGCTGGACGCGTAGGGTCAGAGACGACTTACCTGCCAAAAGTAGGGTCAGAGACGACTTAATGGAGACGACTGCCGCGTGAGCTGGTGAAGTCGTCTCGACCCTCTTTCCCGAAATTAAGTCGTCTCTGACCCTACTTAATAGGCGATCGATGCGCGCCGCTGTGGAAGTCGCTGCCGTCGCGCGCCGCTTCGGCAGCGTGCAGGCGCTCGCGGGCGTCGACCTGGTCGTCCACGAAGGCGAGTTCTTCGGCCTGCTCGGCCCCAACGGCGCCGGCAAGACGACGCTTATCTCCATCCTCGCCGGTCTGACACGGGCAGACACCGGCACGGCGAAAGTCCTCGGGCACGATGTCGTCACCCAGTATCGTGCGGCGCGGCGCGCGCTGGGCGTGGTCCCGCAGGAGCTGGTGTTCGATCCGTTCTTCTCGGTGCGGGAGACGCTGCGATTTCAGTCGGGCTACTTCGGGCTGCGCGCCAACGACGCGTGGATCGACGAGATCCTCCACCATCTCGACCTCACGTCGAAAGCCGACGCGAACATGCGCTCGCTGTCGGGTGGCATGAAACGACGTGTGCTCGTGGGCCAGGCGCTGGTGCACAAGCCGCCGGTGATCGTTCTCGACGAGCCGACGGCGGGCGTGGACGTCGAGTTGCGGCAAAGCCTGTGGGGATTCATCCGCAAGCTGAATCGCGACGGCCACACGATCATCCTGACGACGCACTATCTCGAGGAGGCCGAGGCGCTGTGCACGCGGATCGCGATGATGAAGGCCGGCCGCATCGTCGCGCTCGACACGAAGCAGAACCTGCTGTCCAGGTTCCAGGGACTCACCGTGCGTCTCGTAGCCGCGCGTGTTCCGGATGCATGGCGCCCCCGCGTGTTGCGTGTCGATTCCGGGGTCCATTACCTCGGGCTCGATGCCTACGGCGAGCTCGAGGCGCTGCTCGCCGCGCTGCGCGAGGAAGGCATCGCGATCATCGAGCTGGCGCTCGCCGAGACCGATCTCGAGCAGGTGTTCCTGCGCATCATGGCCGGCGAAGACAGCCCCGCCGTCCCGCCGCCGTCGCTCGAAGTTCCCGAAGCGTGACGCCGGCCGACGTCCGCGGTCACGGCTGGCTCACGCTGCTCTACAAGGAGCTGCTGCGCTTCTGGAAGGTGAGCTTCCAGACAATCGCCGCGCCGATCCTCACCGCACTCATGTACCTGCTGATCTTCTCGCACGCGCTGGAGGCGCACATCGCCGTGTTCGACGGGCGCGTTCGCTACACCGCGTTCCTCGTCCCGGGCCTCGTGATGATGGCGGTGCTGCAGAATTCGTTCGCCAACTCGTCGTCGTCGCTGATCCAGTCGAAGATCACCGGCAACCTGATCTTCGTGCTGCTGCCGCCGCTGTCGCCACTGGAGATTTTCGGCGCGTACGTGCTGGGCGCGATGGCGCGGGGAATCGCGGTGGGCCTGGGCGTGTTCCTCGTGACCCTCTGGTTCCTGCCCGGCGCGCTGTCGATACCGCATCCGTTCTGGGCGCTCGCGTTCGCACTCCTCGGCAGCCTGATCCTCGCGTCGCTCGGTCTTGTCGCCGGCATCTGGGCCGACAAGTTCGACCAGCTTGCCGCGTTCCAGAACTTCATCATCGTGCCGCTGACCTTCCTGTCGGGCGTCTTCTACTCGATCCACACGCTGCCGCCTTTCTGGCAGCTCGTGTCCCACTTCAATCCTATCTTCTATATGATCGATGGCTTCCGCTACGGCTTTTTCGGCCTGTCGGACGCGCCGCCGGCACAAAGCCTCGCCGTTGTCGTTGCTGCGGCGCTGGGCGTGTCGCTCGTCGCGCTCGGCCTGCTGTCGCGCGGCTGGAAGCTCCGGTACTGAGGGTCCTCCCCATGACAACACCCGAATCGATCGAGGCATCGATCAACGCAGGCCTGGAGTGCACGCACGTCGAAGTCACCGGTGACGGCCAGCACTTCGAGGCTGTGATCGTATCGACGGCGTTCGACGGCCTGTCCCGCATCAAGCGCCATCAACGGGTCTACGCCGCCCTCGGCACGCGCATGCGCGACGACATCCACGCCCTTTCGATGACGACGCTGACGCCCGCCGAGTGGAGCTCACGCCGGTAGTGCCGCTGCGGGGCGCGCGCGGCCCCGACGATACAATGCCGCATGGACAAGCTGGTCATCGAGGGCGGGCAGGCGCTCGAAGGTGAGATCCGCGTATCGGGCGCGAAGAACGCCGCGCTCCCGATCCTGTGCGCTGCATTGCTGACGTCCGAGCCGCTTCGCCTGACGAACGTGCCGGCGCTCAACGACGTCGACACGATGCAGTCGCTGCTCGGGCAGATGGGCGTCGCCCGCGACACCGACGGCGACGCGATCGTCCTGCATGCCGCCAGCATCGACTGGCCGCTCGCGCCCTACGAGCTCGTCAAGACAATGCGCGCGTCGATCCTTGCCCTGGGTCCGCTGCTCGCCCGCTGCGGTGAAGCGCGCGTGTCGCTGCCGGGCGGTTGCGCGATCGGTCTGCGCCCCGTCGACCAGCACATCAAGGGCCTGATTGCCATGGGCGCCGACATCGACCTCGAGCACGGCTACATCAACGCGCGCGCGGCGCGGCTCGCCGGTGCGCGCTTCGTGTTCGACGTCGTCACCGTCACCGGAACCGAGAACCTGATGATGGCCGCGACGCTTGCCGACGGCGTGACGGTCCTCGAGAACGCGGCGCGCGAGCCCGAGATCGTCGATCTTGCGGCGTGCCTCACGGCGATGGGCGCGAGGATCACCGGCGCAGGCTCGGACCGAATCACCATCGAGGGTGTGGCGAAGCTGCACGGCGCGACGCATACGGTGATGCCCGATCGCATCGAGACCGGAACCTTCGCCGCAGCCGCCGCGGCAGCAGGTGGCGACGTCGTCATCGCCGGCGCATGCCCCGCGACGCTCGGTGCGGTCAGCGACAAGCTCGCGGAGGCTGGCGCCCACGTCGCCGCCGACGGGACGACGCTGCGCGTGCGGCGTCGGAACCCGCTCACTGCCGCCAGCGTGCGAACGGCGCCATACCCGGGCTTTCCGACCGACATGCAGGCGCAATTCATGGCGCTGGCGACGCGCGCCGAGGGTACTTCGGTGCTGACCGAGACGATTTTCGAGAACCGGATGATGCACGTGCAGGAACTCGTGCGGCTCGGCGCGGCAATCGAGGTCGAGGGCAACACCGCCATCGTCAAGGGTGTGGACAAACTGACTGGCGCCAACGTGATGGCCACCGATCTGCGCGCGTCGGCATGTCTTGTCATCGCCGGCCTGATGGCCGAAGGCATGACCACGATCGACCGCATCTACCACCTCGATCGCGGCTACGAGCGCATCGAAGAGAAGCTCTCGGGCATCGGCGCGCGGATCCGGCGGGTGAAGTGAGCGCGGCGCGCGCAGCCGAGACCCGCGGCGCCGACGCTGCCGGTCCCCTCGGCCGGGCGACCGGCTACCCGGACACCTACGATCCCTCGCAGCTGTTCGCGCTCCCGCGTGCACCCCAGCGCGCGAAGATCGGTCTCGGCGATCGCCTTCCCTTTACCGGCAGCGATGTCTGGACTGCCTACGATCTCACGTGGCTCGATCCGCGCGGCAAGCCCGCGATCGCCATCGCCTCGATCGACGTTCCGGCGTCGTCGGCGTCGCTGATCGAGTCGAAGTCGATGAAGCTCTATCTCGGCTCGTTTGCGCAGTCGACATTCGCGACGGCGGCAGACGTCGCCGCGAGCATCGAGCGCGATCTCGCTTCGCGCACCGGTGCCGGGGTTGGCGTCCGGTTGCGCGAGGCGGCGCACTTCGCGGAAGAGCGCATCGCGATGCTGCGCGGCGATTCGCTCGATGGCCTCGACGTCGCCTGCACGCATGACGATGTCGACCCCGCCGCGTTGTCCGCGCGGGGCACGACGGTCGAAGAGGCGCTCACCACGGACCTTTTCCGCTCCGTCTGCCCGGTCACCGGACAGCCCGATATCGCGAGCCTGCGCATCGCCTATCGGGGACCACGCATCCTTCGCGACGGGCTGTTGCGCTATCTCGTGTCGTATCGCCGGCATCCCGGCTTTCACGAGCACTGTGTCGAGCGCATCTTCGTCGATGTCGCTGCGCGCTGCACGCCGACGGCGTTGACGGTGGAGGCGCGCTTTACGCGTCGCGGCGGCATCGACATCAATCCGTTTCGCACCAACGCCGCGCTCGTCCCTCCACCCAATGTCCGCACCCCGCGCCAGTAGGTAGAATGGCAGGCTCGATTCCGAGCACTGCCATGCCTGCGCTGACCATCGCCCTGTCCAAGGGGCGCAACCTCGACGAAACGCTGCCGCTCCTCCGGGCGGCCGGCGTGGTGCCCTCCGAAGACCCCGATGCGTCGCGCAGGCTGATTCTTCCGACCAATCTCCCCGGCGTGGAACTCGTGTTCCTGCGACCCACCGACGTCCCGACCTACGTTCAATACGGCGCCGCCGACGCGGGCATCGTCGGCAAGGACGTGCTGCTCGAGCATGGCGGCGCCGGCCTCTACCAGCCGCTCGATCTCGGCATCGGTCGCTGCCGTCTGGTCGTCGCGACCCGACGCGGCTACGACTGGAGCGGGAACGTGCAGCGCGGCGCGCGCATCCGCGTCGCGACGAAATACCTGCGCGCCGCGCGCGAGCACTTTGCCGCCAAGGCGATGCACGCCGATCTCATCAAGCTGTACGGCTCGATGGAACTGGCGCCGCTGGTCGGACTCGCCGACGCGATCGTCGATCTCGTGTCGACCGGCAACACGCTGAAGGCGAACGATCTTGTCGTCGTCGAGGACATCATGCCGATCAGCGCGCGGCTCATCGTCAATCCCGGCGCGCTCAAGCTGAAGCGCGCCGCGATGAAGCCGCTGATCGACGCGCTCGCCGCGGCCGTCGAACAGGCCGCCGCATGAACGCGAAAGTAGGGTCAGAGACGATTTTCCCGACTTCCAGGCGCAGCGCACTGGAAGCGATGAAAGTCGTCTCTGACCCTACTTTCGCGATGCGGGTACTGGATACGCGCGCGGCGGGCTTCGACGCTGCGCTCGACGCGTTGATCCGCTTCGAGGCAGGACAGGATCCGGCGATCGACGCGGAGGTCGCCGCGATCGTCGCCGACGTGCGCGCACGCGGCGACGTCGCGCTGCTCGAGTACACCCGCCGCTTCGATCGCGTCGCCGCCGCCAGCGTCGCCGCGCTCGAGATCGACGCGTCGGCAATGCGTGCGGCGCACGACGCGCTCGGCGCGGCCGAGCGCACTGCGCTCAGCGCGGCGGCGGCGCGCATCCGGGCTTATCACGCGATGCAGAAGTACGCCGACTTCACGCTGCGCGATGCCGACGGCACCGAGCTCGGCCAGCGCGTGACGCCCCTCGATCGGGTCGGCATCTACGTCCCCGGCGGCAAGGCGGCGTATCCGTCGTCGGTGCTGATGAGCGTGATTCCGGCGCACGTCGCGGGCGTCGCCGAGATCGTGCTCGTGGTCCCGGCGCCCGATGGCCTTCGCAACGCGCTGGTGCTGGCAGCGGCGCATATCGCCGGCGTCACCCGCGCCTTTGCCATCGGCGGCGCGCAGGCGATCGCCGCGCTTGCCTACGGGACGGCGACGATTCCTGCCGTGGACAAGATCTGCGGCCCGGGCAACGCCTACGTCGCTGCGGCCAAGCGGCGCGTCTTCGGCACCGTCGGCATCGACATGGTCGCGGGCGTTTCGGAAGTCCTGGTGATAGCCGACGCCACGGCAAATCCCGACTGGGTCACGCTCGATCTCTTCGCGCAGGCCGAGCACGACGAAATGGCGCAGGCGATTCTCCTCACGCCGGACGCCGCGCTGATCGAGCGGGTGCGGTCGAGCGCGAAGCGGCTAATCGGCGACATGCCGCGCGCCTCGATCATCGTGGCGTCGCTGGAGCGGCGGGGTGCGCTGATCCGCACGCGCGATCTCGCCGAAGCCTGCGCATTGTCGAACCGGATCGCGCCCGAGCACCTCGAGCTTGCCGTGGCCGACCCGGACGCGCTGCTGCCGCAGCTGCGCCATGCCGGCGCGATCTTCGTCGGCCACCATTCGAGCGAGGCGCTGGGCGACTATTGCGCGGGACCGAACCACGTGTTGCCGACCGGTCGCACGGCGCGCTTTTCGTCGCCGCTGTCGGTCTACGATTTCCAGAAGCGCACGAGCGTGCTGCGCATTTCGCGCGAGGGCGCGCGCACGCTCGCGCCGATCGCCGCGACGCTGGCTTACGGCGAGGGGCTGACCGCGCACGCGCGGTCCGCGCAAGCGCGGCTCGACGACACCCAGGGAGATTCGCGTGATCCACCCGATCGCGATGCACCGGAATCCTGCTGACGCGGCGGTGCCGGAACAGGCCCGCTGCCGTCCGGAAGAAGCCGCTGCATGAATGGGCCGTGCTCGCCGGCCTTCATCGCCGATCCGCGCGACGTCGACGCGCGCGTGACCGCGACCGTCCGTTCCGAGGTCCGCGCGCTGACCGCGTATCACGTCGCCCGGTCCGAGGGCATGATCAAGCTCGACGCCAACGAGAGCCCGCATGCGCTGCCGGACGCCATTCGTGAACAGCTCGGCGCGACGCTCGCGCACGTCCCGCTCAACCGCTATCCCGATGGCGGCGCCGAGGCGGTGAAAGCGGCGCTGCGCAAGGCGCACGCGCTGCCGGAACACGCAGGCCTCGTGCTCGGCAACGGCTCGGACGAGATCCTGCAGCTCGTCACGACGACGGTGGCGAAGTACGGCGACGCGATCGTCGCGCCCGACCCGACCTTCGTGATGTACCGGCTCTACGCGACGTACGCGGGCGCTCGCTACGTTCCCGTCGCGCTGCGACCCGATTTCGCGCTCGATACGGATGCGATGCTCGGAGCGATCGAGCGCGAGCGGCCCGCCCTCGTGTGGCTCGCGTCGCCGAACAACCCGACGGGCGGCGCGTTCGTGCCCGACGATGTCGAGCGCATCGTCCGCGCGACGCCCGGCCTCGCCGTGGTGGACGAGGCCTACTTCGCTTTCGCGTCGCACACGTTCCTGCCCCGCGTGCTCGAGTTCCCGAACCTCGTCGTCGTGCGCACGCTGTCGAAGATCGGCATGGCGGGGCTGCGCCTTGGCTACGCGGTCTCGCATCGCGCCTGGACCGACGAGATCGACAAGGTCCGCTCGCCCTACAACCTCAATTCGCTGACGCAGGCCGCGGCGCGGGTCCTTCTCGGGTACGATCGAGTCTTCGCGGAGCATGCGGCGGCAATCCGCGCCGAGCGCTCCCGCCTGATGGCGGCGCTGGCCCGCGGCGCCGGCGTGACCGTCTTCGACAGCGCCGCGAATTTCTTCGTCGTGCGAGTTCCCGACGGTCCGGCGACCTTCGCCACGCTCAAGACCGCCGGCATCCTCGTCAAGAACGTCCACGGGTGGCACCCGTTGCTGGCGAACTGCCTGCGGATCACCGTCGGCGCGCCGGCCGAGAACGACGCGCTGCTCGCGGCGCTGGAGACACGCCCATGAACGCGCCCACAGAGATGGCGCCGCGCGCCGCCCGGGTCGAACGCAAGACCGCCGAGACCGACATCGCGGTCGAGGTGAAGCTCGACGGCCGGGGCGCGACGGACCTTGCCACCGGAGTGCCGTTCCTCGACCACATGCTCGACCAGGTGGGCCGCCACGGGATGCTCGACCTCGCGGTGCGCGCCAAGGGAGATCTGCACATCGACGCGCATCACACGGTCGAGGACATCGGGATCACCCTCGGACAGGCGGTGAAGCAGGCGCTCGGCGACAAGGTCGGCATCCGCCGCTACGGCCATGCCTACGTTCCGCTCGACGAAGCGCTGTCGCGCGTGGTGATCGACCTGTCCGGCCGGCCGGGACTCGAGTTCCACGTTCCGTTCACGCGATCGCTGATCGGCACCTTCGACGTCGACCTCGTGCACGAGTTCTTCCAGGGTTTTGTCAACCACGCCCAAGCGACGCTGCACGTCGACAACCTGCGCGGCGACAACGCGCATCACCAGGCCGAGACGGCGTTCAAGGCGTTCGCCCGCGCGCTTCGCATGGCGTGCGAACGCGACTCGCGCGCCGCGGGCGCAATTCCCTCGACGAAGGGCTCGCTGTAGGGACGTCCGATGCCTGATCTGGCCGTCGTCGACTACGGCATGGGAAACCTTCGCTCGGTTGCGAAGGCGCTGAGGCACGTGGCCCCCGCTTGCGACATCGCCGTCACCGACGATCCGCAGGTGATCGCGTCGGCGGCCCGGGTGGTGCTCCCCGGCCAGAGCGCGATGCCCGATTGCATCCGCGCGCTCGACGCGACCGGGTTGCGCGACGTCGTGATGCAGGTCGCGCGCGACCGGCCGTTTCTGGGCATCTGTCTCGGCCTGCAGATGCTGTTCGACGGGAGCGAGGAGGGCCCCACGCCGGCGCTCGGAATCGTGCCGGGGCAGGTCGTTCGCTTTCGTGATGGGACGATGGTGGGCCCCGGCGGGGAGCGCCTCAAGGTTCCCCACATGGGCTGGAGTCCCGTACGGAAGGCGCGGCCCCATCCACTGTGGCGGGGAATAGGCGACGACGAGCGCTTCTATTTTGCGCACAGCTACCACCCCGTCCCCGCCGATCCGGAGGACACGGTCGCCACGACCGCCTACCCGGGACCGTTTACTTGCGCCATAGCGCGGGCTAATATCTTCGCCGTGCAGTTCCATCCCGAGAAAAGCCACCACGCCGGGCTGCGGCTGCTTGCCAATTTTGTCGCCTGGGACGGACTCGCCTAACGACCCCGCCAACGCGCCGCCGCCGCGTCTGTCGCGTGCAGCGCTGACATCCGCCGTATCCTTTCCGCGTCAGTCATGCAGATCATCCCCGCCATCGACATCAAGGATGGTCATTGCGTGCGCCTCAAGCAGGGCGACATGCAGGCTGCGACGGTGTTCTCCGAAGACCCCGCGGCGATGGCGCAACACTGGCTCGAGCAGGGGGCGCAGCGGCTGCACCTGGTGGACCTCAACGGCGCGTTCGCCGGCAAGCCGCGCAACGAGCTTTCGATCCGCGAGGTGGTGAGCGTGATCGGCGAGGAGATTCCCATCCAGCTCGGCGGCGGCATCCGCGACCTCGATACGATCGAGCGCTATCTCGACGATGGCATCACCTACGTGATCATCGGTACGGCGGCGGTCAAGAACCCCGGCTTCCTGCATGACGCCTGCTATGCGTTTCCCGGCCACATCATCGTCGGACTCGACGCGCGCGAAGGCAAGGTGGCGACCGACGGCTGGTCGAAGATGACGGGTCACGACGTCGTCGACCTCGCCAAAAAGTTCGAGGACTACGGCGTCGAGGCGATCGTCTATACCGACATCGGCCGCGACGGGATGCTGACCGGGGTCAACGTCGACGCGACGGTGAAGCTCGCGCGCGAGCTCAAGATCCCCGTGATCGCGAGCGGCGGCATCGCGTCGATCGACGACATCAAGCAGCTGTTGCCCTTCGAGACCGACGGCATCATCGGCGCGATCGCCGGCCGCGCCATCTACGAAGGCCGGCTGGACTTCAAGGCCGCCCTCGCGGTCGCCAAGGGCGGGTGACGACCCTGGGACTCGCGAAGCGCATCATTCCGTGCCTCGACGTGGCCGAAGGTCGCGTCGTGAAGGGGGTGAACTTCGTCAATCTGCGCGACGCCGGTGATCCGGTCGACGTCGCGCGGCGCTACGACGCCGAAGGCGCCGACGAGATCGCGTTCCTCGATATCCGGGCGAGCGTCGAGAACCGTGCGTTGCTCTACGGGATGATCGAGGCGGTTGCTGACCAGGTGTTCATCCCACTTACGGTCGGCGGCGGCGTCAACACGATCGACGACATCCGCGCGTTGCTCAATGCGGGCGCCGACAAGGTCAGCATCAACACGGCGGGCGTCAGGAATCCATCGCTGATCGCGGAGGCGTCGGCGCATTTCGGCGCGCAATGCATCGTGGCAGCGATCGACGCGAAGCAATGCGCCGTCGATGCGTGGCAGGTGTACATCCACGGCGGACGCACGCCCACCGGAATCGATGCGATCGGCTGGGCCGAGGAGGTGGCGACGCTCGGCGCGGGCGAGATCCTGCTGACCAGCATGGATCGCGACGGTGCGCGCAAGGGCTTCGACCTCAAGCTGACGCGCGCCGTCAGCGAGGCCGTCGACATTCCGGTCATCGCCTCGGGCGGCGTGGGATCGCTCGACGATCTCATCGCCGGCGTGAAGGTGGGCGGCGCGGACGCCGTGCTCGCGGCGTCGATCTTCCATTACGGCGAGTTCACGATCGGGCAGGCCAAGGCGGCGATGGCCGCCGCGGGCATCGAAATGCGCGCGCCGGGCAGGTGACCCGGCCATGGCCGACTGGCTCGACCGCGTACGCTGGAACATCGACGGCCTCGTCCCCGCCGTTGCGCAGGAGGCGGTGACGTACCGCGTCCTGACGCTCGCCTGGATGAATCGCGAGGCGCTGTCGAAGACGGCGAAGACCCGCGAAGCGCACTACTGGTCTCGCTCGCGCGTCAAGCTGTGGAAAAAGGGCGAGCGCTCGGGCCACGTGCAGCGGGTTCGCGAAATCCGGATGGACTGCGACAGCGATTCGATCCTGCTGATCGTCGAGCAGGTGGGCGGCATCGCCTGCCACACCGGCCGCGAACGCTGCTTTTACAAGCGCCTCGACGGCGGCGAGTGGCACGCGGTGGAGCCGGTGCTTAAGGATCCGGACACGATCTATGGCGGATAGCCGCGACGGGGAGGCGGGCGAGGTGCTGGCGCGGATCGCCGCGACGCTCGAAGCGCGCAAGGGCGCCGATCCGGCGTCGTCCTACGTCGCCTCGCTGTACGCCAAGGGCGACGACGCGATGCTGAAGAAGATCGGCGAGGAAGCGACCGAAACGGTCATGGCTGCGAAGGACAATGATAAAATCCGCCTCGTCGCCGAGGTTGCGGATTTATGGTTTCATTGCCTCGTGCTGCTCGCTGCGCGAGGCCTCGGCCCGGCCGACGTCCTCCGCGAACTGGCGAGGCGCGAAGGCCTGTCCGGGCATGCGGAAAGGGCCGCGCGTGGGCGCTGACGCGCCACGCCGTTGAATCACTACGGATCCTCCATGTCCAACGACCCGGACTGCGTGTTCTGCAAGATCGTGCGCGGTGAGATTCCCAGCCGCAAGGTCTACGAGGATAGCGATATCCTGGCGTTCCACGACATCAACCCCCAGGCGCCGGTACACTTCATGCTTGTACCGAAACGGCATGTCGCCTCGCTGTACGACGCGACACCCGAGGACGCCGGTGCACTGGGCAGGATCATGACGCTGGCGGGAAAGCTCGCCCGCGAGCAGGGCGCCGGCGACGGTTTCCGGCTGATCGTCAACACCGGCAGGGTCGGCCGGCAGGATGTGATGCACGTCCATGTCCACGTCCTCGGCGGCGGCGATCCGCTCGGTCCGATGGTCGTGCGCAGGAACTGAGGAGGTACGCGAAATGGGTTCATTTAGCATCTGGCACTGGATGATCGTGTTGCTCGTCGTCGTGCTGATCTTCGGCACCAAGAAACTGCGCAACATGGGCGCGGACCTCGGCGGCGCCGTCAAGGGCTTCAAGGAAGGAATGAAGTCGGCCGACGACCCCGAGGCGCCGACCCCGGCCGAGCCGGCTGCGCAGGTCGCCGGACGTACGATCGAAGGCGAAGTGAAAAAGGAGCCCGCTCACAAGGTCTGAGCACGCCCCGGCGCTCGGGCCCGGGGCCTCCTCCTGCGCGGTCGATCGTCCGGGCGAGCCCAGGCGGCTGTGGCCCCGTTGCCCGGACTCGCACCTTCATGTTCGACATAGGACTCTCCGAAATCGTCGTCATCGGCGTCGTCGCGCTCGTCGTCATCGGGCCCGAACGCCTGCCGAAGACAGCCCGGATGCTCGGGCACCTCTTCGGCCGCCTCCAGCGCTACGTCAACGAGGTCAAGTCCGACATCAGTCGCGAGATGGAGCTCGACGAACTGCGCCGGCTGAAGCGCGACGTCGAATCCGCCGCGCGCGACATCCAGCAGTCGGTCAGCACGGCGACGGCGGAGGTCAACGCCGGCGTGCGCAGCGTCGAGCAGCAGGTGACCGGCGCGGGAGAACCCGCGGCGGCAACGGCGTCGAATCCGCTTCCCGAGCCGGCGCCCGACTCGACGCAGGCAACGCCGCACACGCCTTCGACCCCCGCGCTGCGCAACGCTGCCGCGCCCGTGGAGGCGCCGCGGCAGCCGTCGCTGCCCGGCTTCGATCAGCAGTAAGGGCGTGAAGGCCATCCCTTGAGCGAGCCGACGCAGGAAGCCCCGCAGGAAAGCTTCATCTCGCACCTGATCGAGCTGCGCTCGCGCCTGATGCGCGCGATCATCGCGGTCGTCGTGGTGCTCCTCGCGCTGTTCCCTTGGGCGAAGGAAATATACGCGTTCCTCGCGATGCCGCTGCTGCGCGTGCTCCCGCAGGGCGCGACGATGATCGCGACCGACGTCACGGGCACGTTCCTCGTCCCGCTGAAGGTGACGCTGATGGCCGCGTTCCTCGTCGCGCTTCCATACGTGCTGTGGCAGGCGTGGGCGTTCGTCGCGCCCGGCCTGTACCAGCACGAGAAGCGCCTGGTGATGCCGGTGCTCGTGTCGAGCTTCCTCTTCTTCTTCTTCGGAATGGCGTTCGCGTACTTCCTCGTGTTCCCGATCGCGTTCGGCTTCTTCGCCGGCTACACCCCCGTCGGCGTCCAGATGATGACCGACATCGACAAGTACCTGTCCTTCGTCCTGACGATGTTCATCGCGTTCGGGCTGACCTTCGAGACGCCGGTCGTCGTCATCGTCCTGGTGCGGCTGCGGATCGTTTCGCTGGAGAAGCTTCGCGCCGCGCGCCCCTACGTGATCGTCGGCGCCTTTGTCCTCGGCGCGGTGTTCACCCCGCCCGACGTGATCTCGCAGCTCCTGCTCGCGGTGCCCCTGTGGCTGCTGTTCGAGCTGGGGCTTTTGCTCGCGCGCTTCGTCGCGGTCCCGGCGCCCGTCGAGGAACAGGGCAGCGCGGAAGCCTGACCTTCGCGGGCGTGCGCGCTATTGCGCGGCGGGCTTGGGCCGCTTGCCGATCGTCACGTCCAGATCGACGGGCTTGCCCTCGCGCCACAGCTTGAGCTTCGCGCTCGAGCCCGGCGGCAGCTCCGCGATGCGCGCCAGCAGCTGCGGCACGTCCGGCGTCGCCTTTCCGGCGATCTCGAGCACAATATCGCGCGCCAGCACGCCGGCGCGCTCCGCCGGACCGTTGCGCTGCAGGCCCCGGATCAGCACGCCGTCGGCGGAGTCGAGGGCGAGCGCCTGCGCGATTTCGCGCGTCATCGGCTGCGGTTCGATGCCGAGCCAGCCGCGGGTCACTTCGCCGTCCTTGATGATCTGCTCGAGCACGGTTCGCGCGAGCGATACCGGGATCGCGAAACCAATGCCGGTCGAGGTGCCCGTCTGCGAATAGATCGTGCTGTTGATGCCGACGAGGTGTCCGTCGGCGTCGACGAGCGCACCCCCCGAGTTGCCCGGATTGATCGCGGCGTCGGTCTGGATGAAGTTCTCGAAGCGGTTGATGCCGAGGTGGTTGCGTCCAAGCGCGCTCACGATGCCGAGCGTCACCGTGTTGCCGAAGCCGAACGGATTGCCGATCGCGAGGACGACGTCGCCCACCTGGATGTCGTCCGACGCCGCGAACGTGATTGCGGGCAGGTTATCGCCTTCGGCCTTCAGCACCGCGAGGTCGGATTCGGGGTCGCTGCCGCGCACGCGCGCGCGCACCTGGCGGCCGTCGGCGAGGACGAGCTCGATGTCGTCGGCGCCCTCGACGACGTGATGGTTGGTGAGCACGTAGCCTTCCGGCGCCACGATGACGCCCGAGCCGAGGTTCGTCGCGCGACGCGACGGCACGCGCTGGGCGAAGTCGGGAAACAGCTTTTGCAGCAGCGAGTCGTCGAGCACCGGATTGCGCGCCTTCACGACCTTGCTCGAATAGATGTTCACCACGGCAGGCATCGCCCGCTTCGCGGCGTCCGCATAGGAGGCACGATGCGCGGCGTTGCCCGGGCCGGCGACCGTCGGCGCGGCGGATTCCTGCAACGTGACGATGCTCGCCGCCTTGCCCGACACGCGCGGCAGCAGGTCCGGGCGCAGCGTCGCGACGACGAACAGCAGGGCGAGGCAAAGCGTGCAGGCTTGCGCGAATAGCAGCCAGAACTTGCGCAACACGGGTTTTCCGTAGGAATCTGTCGGAAGAATTATAACCGCTCACCCACCCGCTGTCGGTCCGCGGCGACGCCGCGGGCTCGTAGGGGCGCCGCTGTGACCGTCACGGCAACCGGCTGTTTCGTAGGGGAATTCCACTGCCCAGCGGCTGCGACGCTTCCGCCGGGCCCCGCGAATCTTGTACAATCGAAAGGTTTTGCGGGCGCAGCATGTGCCGTTTCGCCTCGAGCAGCCTCCCAACGAATTCTCGGAAATACGCATGGCCAACGATGCCGGGGACTTTACGGTCGACAGCAGGAAACGCCGGTTCCTGATCGGCGCGACAAGCGTGGTCGGCGGCGTCGGCGCGATCGCCGCCGCCACGCCGTTTGTCATGTCTTTATGGCCGAGCGAGCGGGCCAAGGCCGCCGGCGCGCCGGTAGAGGTCGACATATCGAAGATCGAGGCGGGCCAGAAGATCGACGTCGAGTGGCGAGGCAAGGTGGTGTGGCTCATCAACCGCACACAGGGGATGCTCGACACGCTGCCGAAGCTCGACGCGCGGCTCGCCGATCCGAACTCGCTCGTACCGCAGCAGCCGCCGTACTGCAAGAACGAGCATCGTTCGATCAAGCCGCCGCTGTTCGTCGCCGTCGGGATCTGCACGCACCTTGGCTGCTCGCCGACCTTTCGCAAGGACATTGCGCCCGCGGACCTCGGCCCCGACTGGCTGGGCGGCTTCTTCTGTCCTTGCCATCAGTCGAAGTTCGATCTTGCCGGGCGCGTTTACAAGGGCGTGCCGGCGCCGACGAACCTCGTGATCCCGCCGCATCGCTACGACGAGGGCGCGACGAAGATCACGATCGGCGAAGACACGGGCAAGGCGTAGACGGCAACCGAGCAGTCAACCGAGCAGTCGACCGACGCGAGAGCACAAGGGATGGAAAAGCTTCTGAACTGGATCGACGCGCGCTTCCCGCTGACGGCCCTCTGGGAGAGCCAGTGGGGGAAGTACGTCGCGCCGAAGAATTTCAACTTCTGGTACTACTTCGGCTCGCTCGCGGCGTTCACGCTGGTGCTGCAGATCGTCACCGGCATCTTCCTGACGATGAACTACAAGCCCGACGCGGCGAAGGCCTTCGAGTCGGTCGAATACATCATGCGCGACGTGCAGTGGGGATGGCTCATCCGCTACATGCACTCGACCGGCGCGTCGATGTTCTTCGTCGTCGTGTACCTGCACATGTTCCGTGGACTGATGTACGGCAG
>JBDSLT010000239.1:0-3139 GCA_039916265.1 Casimicrobiaceae bacterium
TCGCCGAGGCTTCAGCGCGCCGCTTCCGCACTGCGAGCCACGTCGACACCGCGTAGCCGGATAGCGCGTAGGCCACGAAGGCGGCGAAGAGCACGAGCGGCGGCTGCCACGAGACGAGCGCGACGATCATCACGACCAGAAAGATCATCAGGAACGGCACGCTCTTCTTGAGGTTGAAGGTCTTGAAGCTCCAGTACTTGAGGTTGCTGACCATCGTCAGACCGGCGAAGATCGTCACGACCCACGCGACCCAGCGCAGCGGCTCCGGGTCGTAGCCCAGGTCGTCGACCACCCAGACGAGCCCGACGACGATCGCCGCCGCCGAAGGGCTCGGCAGGCCGGTGAACCAGCGCTTGTCGGCGACTTCCAGCAGCGTGTTGAAGCGCGCGAGTCGCAACGCGGCGCCGGCGACGTAGACGAACGCGGCGATCCAGCCCAGCTTGCCGAGGTCGCGCAGCACCCATTCATACATGATGAGCGCGGGCGCGGCGCCGAAGGACACCATGTCGGAAAGGCTGTCGTACTCGGCGCCGAACGCGCTTTGCGTGTGCGTCATCCGCGCGACGCGGCCATCGAGGCTGTCGAGCACCATCGCGACGAAGACTGCGATCGCCGCGTAGTCGAAGTTCACGTTCATCGCCTGCACGATCGCGTAGAAGCCCGCGAACAGCGCAGCCGTCGTGAACAGGTTCGGCAGCAGGAAGATGCCGCGACGGCGAACGCGGTTCTTCAGTGCCACGCGGCGGGATTGGTAGTCGTCGTCCATGGGCGGGCCAAGCGTAGCAGCAACCCCGCCACCCGACAACGACGGCCACCGGGAAGGTCAGCGAGAAACGTCCGCGAGGATCGTCTCCGTCGCGTAGACCTTGTCGCCCACTGCCGCGCGCGGCTTCGCGTCGGGCGGCAGGTAGACGTCCACGCGCGAGCCGAAGCGGATGAATCCGTAGCGCTGTCCGCGCGCCAGCCGGTCCCCGGGCTTCACGTAGCAGAGGATGCGCCGCGCGATCAGGCCGGCGACCTGCACGCAGGTGACGTCGACGCCCGCCGGCGTCCGCAGGTGCAGCGCGTTGCGCTCGTTTTCGAGCGACGCCTTGTCGAGTGCCGCGTTGACGAAGCTGCCGGCGTTGTACCAGGCGTGCGCCACCTCCGCGTCGACGGGGCTGCGGTTGGAGTGCACGTTGAAGACGTTCATGAAGACGCTGATCTTCAGCGCGTCGCGGTCGAGATAGGGATCGCGCGCTTTCTCGACGACGACGACCTTGCCGTCGGCCGGCGACAGCACCGCATTCGCGTCAGCCGGCACGCGCCGCGGCGGATCGCGGAAGAACTGCGCGATGAACACGACGGCGAGCCACACGGGCACCGCCAGCGGCCACCAGGACATGAACGACAGCGCGACGGCCACGACGGTCGCTATCGCCAGGAACGTCCAACCCTCGCGGGCGATGATCGGATGCGGATAATCGGACATAAAGCTATTTGACCTTGCTCGCCTCGTCGATGCGCTTGTTGAGGTCTTGCGCCTGCTGCTGCACGCTTTGCTCGAGGCCGCGTGCGCGCTCCATCGCATCGCGGGGCGCAGGTACGACCGTCGTGACTTCGTGCGACGCCTGCCCCACCGGCGTCGTCCGCGACGCGGGCGTCGCCGTGCCCGTGAGGCCGTAGCTCTGGAGCACCGTTTTGGCCAGCATGCCGACAATGACGAGCGCGATGACGAGGAGGATCAGTCCGGCCCAGCCGCGCTGGCGGGCCGGCGTGCTGCGGTCATGTCTGCGCTTCATCTCGCCCTCGCAAAAAGGATTCAGTTGCGCGTCTGGTCGACCAGCTTGTTCTTGTTGATCCACGGCATCATCGAGCGCAGCTTCTCGCCCACCTGCTCGATCGAGTGCTCGGAGGTCAGCCGGCGGCGCGATTTCAGCGTCGGCGCTCCGGCGCGATTCTCGAGGATGAAGTCCTTCGCGTACTCGCCGGTCTGGATGCGCAACAGCGCATCGCGCATCGCCTGCTTGGTCTCGGCGGTGACGATCTTCGGCCCGGTCACGTACTCGCCGTACTCGGCGTTGTTGGAGATCGAGTAGTTCATGTTCGCGATGCCACCCTCGTAGATGAGGTCGACGATGAGCTTCACCTCGTGCAGGCACTCGAAGTACGCCATCTCGGGCGCGTAACCCGCTTCGATCAGCGTTTCGTAGCCGGCCTTGATCAGCTCCACGAGGCCCCCGCAGAGCACCGCCTGCTCGCCGAACAGATCCGTCTCGGTCTCCTCGCGGAAGTTCGTCTCGATGACGCCGGCGCGCGCGCCGCCGATCGCCGCGGCGTAGGAGAGCGCGATGTCGCGCGCCTTTTTCGATGCGTCCTGGTGAACCGCGATCAGCATCGGCACGCCGCCGCCCGCAGCGTAGGTCGAGCGAACGGTGTGGCCGGGCGCCTTCGGCGCGATCATCACGACGTCGAGATCGCTGCGCGGGACGACCTGCGAATAGTGGACGTTGAAGCCGTGCGCGAACGCCAGCACGGCGCCTTTCCTGATGTTGGGCTCGACCTCGGATGCGTAGGTCGCCGCGATGCTCTCGTCGGGCATCAGCATCATCACGACGTCGGCCTTCTTCACCGCCTCGCCGACTTCGGCGACCTTGAGCCCGGCCTTCTTGGCCTTGTCCCACGAGGCACCGCCCTTGCGCAGGCCCACGGTCACCTTCACTCCGGAATCGTTGAGGTTCAACGCGTGCGCGTGCCCCTGCGAGCCATAGCCCACGATCGTCACTTTCTTGCCCTTGATCAGCGACAGGTCCGCGTCCTTCTCGTAATACACCTTCATGTGCATGCTCTCCCGATTGCTTCAGATGATCAAAACGCGGACCGTCTCAGATCCGCAGTATTCGCTCGCCACGGCCGATGCCCGATGCGCCGGTGCGCACCGTTTCGAGGATCGCGCCGGGCTCGATCGCCGTGAGGAATGCGTCGAGCTTCTCGCCCGGGCCCGTCAATTCGATCGTGTAGCTCTTGTCGGTTACGTCGAGGATGCGGCCGCGGAATATGTCCGCGAGCCGCTTCATCTCGTCGCGATCCTTGCCCGCCGCGCGAACCTTGACCAGCATCAGCTCGCGCTCGATGTGATTGCCTTCGGTCAGGTCGACGA
>JBDSLT010000240.1:0-4559 GCA_039916265.1 Casimicrobiaceae bacterium
AGGTGTGCCAGCCGTCCTCGATCGCGAGGCGCAGAGCGACGGTCACCGGCTCGCCGGGAACGAGCGCAGCGCGCTCGGCGACGAGCTCGGCGACGACGTGGTCGGTCTTGACCGGCGCGGCGAGGGCTTGAGCCCAAAGGACACAGGCCGCAAATGCAGCGAGCCGTCGCATGCGGGTCATGGTTTCACCGGCTGCCACTGCGCAGTGCCCACATTCGCGATTTCCCCGGATGCCGGCTTGATCGTCCTCCCGCTCATCAGCCAGGTGTTGATCGCATGCGTGGAACTGCGCCACAGCAAGTCCGCCCTGCCGTCCCCGTCGAAATCTCCCATTCCGACGATCGACCATGTCGCCGGCGGCGCGGTGTTCACGAAGCCCGACCCCGTTCGTATCGCCAGGCCGTCCATGAGCCATACATGAACGTCACCTGTCACGATGTTTCGCCAGACGAGGTCGGCCTTGCGATCGCCGTCGACGTCGCCAACGCCGCCGAACTGCCATTGCGCAGGATTCAGGTTCGCCACGCTTCCCGACCCGGACTTGATCGAGTCCCCGTCCAGCAACCAGACATTGACGTCCCCCGTAATCACGTTATGCCAAACGAGGTCCGCCTTGCCGTCGCCATCAACATCGCCGACGCCGACGATGTTCCACGCGCTGGGCACGCTGCCGATCGGACCCGAACCCGGAAGCATGGCGAGACCGTTCATGAACCATACATAAACGTCACCAGTCGTCGCGTCGCGCCAGACGATGTCGCTGTTCCCGTCACCATCGATATCGCCGGTGCCTGCGAACTGCCATCGTGCGGGATTGATCGCCGCGATACTTCCGGACGTCGGTTTGACAGCGGTTCCATCCAAAAACCAGACGTTGACGTCGCCGGTAGCGGTGTTTCGCCACAAGAGGTCCGCCTTGCCATCGCCGTCGAAGTCGCCGGTGGCGAGAATGATCCAGTCGGGCGACGACACGGTCGACACATGACCTGACCCCGGCAGCAACGCCGTTCCGTTCATTCGCCACCAGTTGACTTCGCCGCTCGCGGCGTTGCGCCAGACGACATCGGCGCTGCCATCGCCGTCGACATCCGGGGTCGCCGGTGCCGTTGCGGCGATCGCCATGCCCGCGGGTGTTCCCGGGAGGGCGATCGATGTCATCACTGTGTTCGTCGCGAGGTCGATGACCGACGCCGTTCCGCTGCCGGCATTCGCCACATAGGCGCGCGTACCCGGCGGATTCAGCGCGAGATCGGCAGGGTTGACGCCGACAGGAATGGTCGCGACGACAGCGCCACTCGCCAGATCGACGACCGACACCGTGCCGACGCCCGCGTTCGCTGTGTACAGCCGGCGACCCTGCCGCTCGATTGCCATTCCGCTCGGCCCGACGCCGACCGAAATCCTGCCCAGTGGCGTACCAGTTGCGGTGTCAGCGATCCAGACTTCGCCCCGGTTGAACACGCCGGCGGCGACGTACAGCCGGGATCCGTCCGGGCTGAGGACCACCGAACTCACCGGTCCCGGATCGTAAAAGTGGATCGTGGACGAAACTGTCTGCGTGGCGAGGTCGATGACTTGCACCGCTGTCGCCTGCGCACCCTGAAGAAGCGCGTAGGCGCGAGTTCCCGCGGCGTCGACGGCGACACCCCTGAGGTAACCCGAGCCGCCGTTACTCGCGTCGATCGACGCGATGACGGCGTTCGTCGCCGTATCGACGACGTAGACCTTGCCGTAGCTGCACACATAAAGCCGCGTGCCGTCCGGGCTCATGGCGAGGCATTTGGGGCTGAATCCCGGGCCGGCCGAAATCGTGCCCACCACCGCATTGACGAACGGGACGAGGACGCTCGCCACGTCTATCACGGCGACTTGGCCCGATGTCGCGACGTAGGCGCGGGCGCCCGTCGGGTCGACAGCGACCGCCACGGGCGAATTGTCCCGCAACTGAATCGTTTTGACGACGGCATTGGTCGCCGTGTCCACCACGCTCACGTCGCCGCTGTAACCGGCATCCGTCACGAATGCCAGCGGCCCCGCGTGCACGACGGCCGCGTGCAACGCAGCGACGGCGGCGACCGCAACACCCAGGCGTCGGCTTCGTTTCATCGCGAATCTCCAACATGTCACGCGTTGCCGGGTGGCCGGTTGGCGGGTGGCCGGTCGCCGCGTGCTGAACCGCAATTATCCCATCGCCGGTCGGTTTGACCGATAGGCACCGGCGCCCCCGGCGCGTGACGCCCGACCGGCGGTCGCCCGGCGACCGTCGCGCTAGAATGCCGGCGCCTTGATCGAAGCCTTCCTCGTCTCCGTCGCCGTCGTCGCCCTGGGCGAAATCGGCGACAAGACACAGCTCCTCGCGCTGGTTCTAGCCGCCCGCTTCCGCCGGCCGTGGCCGATCGTCGCGGGCATCCTCGTCGCCACGCTGGCGAATCACGCGCTCGCCGGCCTTGTTGGAAACTGGATACGCGCGGCAGTTCCCGCCGACGTGCTGCGATGGCTCGTCGCGCTGTCGTTCTTCGCCGTCGCCGCGTGGGCGCTGAAGCCGGACAAGTTGGACGAGGAGAAGGCGCCGACGACGCACTTGGGCGTGTTCGGCGTCACCGTCGTCGCGTTCTTCCTGGCCGAGATGGGCGACAAGACGCAGGTCGCCACCGTCGTGCTCGCCGCGCGCTTCGATTCGCTCGCGGCGGTCGTCGTCGGCACGACGATCGGCATGCTGATCGCCAACGTGCCGGTCGTGTTCGCCGGCAAGCTTGCCGCCGAGCGCATTCCTTTCAAGTCCGTGCGCATCGCCGCGGCGCTGCTTTTCACCGCGCTGGGCGTCTGGGTACTCGTCGCCGCGCCGGTATAATCGCCGGTCGTTCGCACGTACGAATTCCCCTGCGCCAGATGACGCCCTACCAGCACCGCGAGATCGAGAACGCCGCGCAGGCCGCGTGGCGCGCCGCGGATGCCTATCGCGCTGACGAGCGCACCGACAAGCCGAAGTACTACTGCGTGTCGATGCTGCCCTATCCGTCCGGCAAGCTGCACATGGGGCACGTGCGCAACTACACGATCAACGACATGATGTACCGGCACCTCCGGATGCGGGGCTACAACGTCCTGATGCCGATGGGCTGGGACGCGTTCGGCCTGCCGGCCGAAAACGCGGCGATGAAAAGCCGCGAGGCGCCCGCGAAGTGGACTCGCGACAACATCGCGTACATGAAGAAGCAATGCCAGGCGATGGGCTGGGCGATCGACTGGTCGCGCGAGTTCGCCACCTGCGATCCCGCGTTTTACAAGTGGAACCAGTGGTTCTTCCTGAAGATGCTCGAAAAGGGCATCGCCTACCGGAAGACCGGCGTGGTGAACTGGGACCCGGTCGACCAGACGGTGCTCGCCAACGAGCAGGTGATCGACGGTCGCGGCTGGCGTTCCGGCGCGCCCGTCGAGAAGCGCGAGATCCCGATGTACTACCTGCGGATCACCGACTACGCGCAGGAACTGCTCGACTGTCTGGACACGATGCCCGGCTGGCCCGAGCGCGTGAAGGTCATGCAGGCCAACTGGATCGGCCGCAGCGAGGGCGTGCGCTTCGCGTTTCCGCACGCCATCCGCGATGCAAACGAGCATGAGATCGGCGACGGCAGGCTGTGGGTCTTCACCACCCGCACCGACACGATCATGGGCGTGACGTTCTGCGCGGTCGCTGCCGAGCATCCGCTCGCGACGCACGCGGCGTCGCGCGATCCCAGCGTCGCGGCATTCGTCGAGGAATGCAGGCACGGCAGCCTCATCGAGGCCGATCTCGCGACGATGGACAAGAAAGGGATCTCCACCGGGCTGTTCGTCACGCATCCGCTGACCGGCGCGAGAGTCGAAGTCTGGGTCGGCAACTACGTGCTGATGAGCTACGGCGACGGCGCGGTGATGGGTGTTCCGGCGCACGACGAGCGCGATTTCGCCTTCGCGAAGAAGTACGCGTTGCCGATCGAGCAGGTGATCGCCGTCGACGGCGAGACGTTCTCGACTGACGCGTGGCAGCCCTGGTACGAAGACAAGACGCGCGGCCGCTGCGTCAATTCGGGCGCGTACGACGGCCTTGCTTACGCGGCGGCCGTCGACGCGATCGCCGCCGATCTCGCCGACAGGGACCTCGGCGAAAAGAAAGTGACGTTCCGCCTGCGCGACTGGGGAATCTCGCGCCAGCGCTACTGGGGTACGCCGATTCCGCTCGTGCACTGTGCAGCGTGCGGCGAGGTGCCGGTGCCGGAAAAGGATTTGCCGGTGATCCTGCCCGAGGACTGCGTCCCCGACGGCAGCGGCAATCCGCTGGCGAAGCGCGCCGAGTTCGTGAACACGACGTGCCCGAAGTGCGGCGGCGCAGCGAAACGCGAGACGGACACGATGGACACCTTCGTCGATTCGTCGTGGTACTACATGCGCTACGCCTGCCCGGATGCGCCGGCGATGGTCGACGGGCGCAACGATTTCTGGAACCCGATGGACCAGTACATCGGGGGCATCACCCACGCGATCCTGCACCTGCTCTACGCGCGCTTCTGGACCAAGGT
>JBDSLT010000241.1:0-5395 GCA_039916265.1 Casimicrobiaceae bacterium
TTGACGTGCAGGTTCGTCGGATGCAGCGGCTTGCCTGCGCGCCGCGCGCTCGCCATCAGCACGCCTATCTTGGCGAAGGCGCGCTTCGCGTCGTCGCCGCAGCGCTCGATCGCGCGGCGCATGAAGCGCAGGTATGCGCCGCCATGCCGCGCCTCGTCGCGCGAGATCAGCTCGTAGATCCTGCGGATGACCGGCTCGGTGTGCCACTGCGCGGCGCGGCGATACCAGTGGTTCAGGCGGATCTCGCCGCAGAAATGCATCATCAGCGTCTCGTGCGGCGGCGCAGGATCGAACTCGAAGCGCACGGCGTGCAGCTCGTCCTCGGTAGGCACGAGCGCGGGGTGGAAGCGGCGCAGGTATTCGATCAGCGCCAGCGCGTGCTTCTGCTCCTCGAAGAACCAGATCGACATGAAGGCGCAGAAGTCGCTGTCGTGCCGGTTGTCGCGCAGGAACATCTCGGTGGCCGGCAGCGCCGCCCACTCGGTGATCGCGTTCATCTTGATCGTGCGTGCCTGCTCGTCGGAGAGCTTCGAGCGGTCGAACGCGTGCCACGGGACGTCCCGGTCGAGGTCCCAGCGCACCGCTTCGAAAGCCTTGAACAGTTCGATGTAGAGCACACCCGCTCCTTCCACGCCGCGGCGTCGATTGTACGTGGCGGCGCATCGCGCGCGCCCATGTCGCCTGTCAAATGTACGCAGCGCCGCAGCGGGCGGATGCGCGCGCACGGCGCACCACGGGCCGTCAAGCCGCGGGCGCGATCCAGTGCGTGCGCCAGCTGCGCAGTGCATTGACCGATGCGGCGAGATCGGGGATCAGCACGATGCCGGGCAGCGTCTTGCGCACGCGGCGCGTCATCTCGCCGCCGGCCCACACCTGTACGCCTGCGGGCAACTGCCGGCGCAGCGACGCGAGGCCATCGGTCGCCTGGCGCAGCGGGAACGCCGCGGAGAACGACAGTGCGACGATGTGGACCTTGTGCGCGAGCGCCGCGCGCCGCACGTCCTCGAGCGGCGTCTGTGGGCCCAGCGAAATACACTGCACGCCTTCGGGAGCGAGCAACGCCTCCACCATCAGCAGGCCGAGGCCGTGCTGCTCGTTGGGGAGCGTCGTCAACAGGACGCGCGGAATGGCCGCTTGCCGCGGGAAGGCATTGATCGCGGTGCGCAGCGCCGCCTGGAGCTGCTCGGTATAAAGATGCTCCTCGAAGACCTGCAGCTCGCCGCGCATCCATGCTTCGCCGACAGCGCGGTTCAGCGGTGTGATCGTCTCGAGGACGAAGGTCTGCAGGCCCTGGCGCATCAGGAGATTGGCGAGCGTGTGCTGGAGGCCGGTGACGTCGTGCGACTTCAGCATCGTCAGGATGTCGTGCTCGAGCGCCGGGGGGACCGTGTCGCGCCGCGCGCCCGCGCGCGAGTCGGCCAGCGCATTGAGTTCGTCCTGCGAAAGCGCGATGATCTTGCCGGGGCGCATTCCTACGTCCATCAGGCGCTTGATGCTGCGCAGCTTCGCGATTTCGGCCACCGTGTACTGCCGCTCGCCATTGTCGTCGCGCCCGGGCTTGGGAAAGGCATATCGGCGCTCCCACATGCGCAATACGTCTTTCGACAACCCCGTTTCGCGCTCGACCGCGCTGATATTCAGCAACATGCCTTGCGAATCGACGAGTTTGTTCATGGGTTTGTCTTGGACGTTTGATTGACAGCAGCGCAGCAATGCGCTAATATACGCGTCAAATGAATATTTGTCCAAGACAATGTTAAGTCTGTTCAAACGCGGTTGGCGCGCGTCCGGCCTGTTCGCCGCGGCGGTCGTTCTCGTGTTGTTCGTCGTGGCTGCGGCGGAGCTCGTCAGCAATGATCTGGTCGGCCAGGCGTTGGGCCCGGTCGCTCTGGCGCCCGACGCCGACGACGGCGCGGGCGACGCCGGTCCGCCCTCGGCCGACGCCGATTTCACGCTGCCGGTGCCCACGCCCCTCGAAGACGATCGTGTGGTCGCCGCCTTTGCGCCGCTCGTGAACCTGTCGTGCAAGCGCAGCGATTACGGTGCTGCAGCGGAGCTTCCAGCGGCCGCCGTCTACGTGGCTGCCGAAACGGCGGCGCGCGATCGTGCGCTTGCCGCACCCGCGGCGCCGACGGCAGTCGAGGTCGACGCGCTGCTGACGGGCCACCTCTTCGCGGCGGCGCTCTCGCCGGTGCTGGCGCTCAGCGCGGTCGAGACTCCCGCCGTTTCGTCGAAAGTTGCCGCAGCGGGCGCGTCGGCAGCGGCGGGCGCGTGTCCCGCGTTGCTCCAGCATACGTTCAATCGTCTCCAGACAGGCGAGCCGCAGTCGCTGTGCCAGTTCCAGGGCAAGGTGCTGCTGATCGTCAACACGGCGAGCTATTGCGGCAACACGCCTCAGTACGAAGGGCTCGAGGCGCTGTATCGCAAGTACAGGGAGCGCGGACTGGTGGTGGTCGGCTTTCCGTCCAACGACTTCGGAGCGCAGGAGCCGGGGTCGAACAAGGAGATCGCGGAGTTCTGCCGGACCACCTACGGCGTCCAGTTCCCCATGTTCGAGAAATCGACGGTGAGCAAGGGGAACGCCAACCCGCTGTTCGTGGAGCTCGTCGGGCGGACCGGCAACGCGCCGCGCTGGAACTTCCACAAGTACGTCGTCGATCGCACGGGCACACGCGTCGCAAGCTTCGCGGACACCGTGCCGCCGGACGCGCGGGCGTTGGTCGACCTGGTCGAAAAGCTGCTGGCCGAGACGCAGCTGACCGCAAAGATCTGAGCGGCCCCCGGTCGGAAGCGGGGCCGCGGAACGTCTGGGCAGGGTCGCAGCGCGGCTCCCGCGCGCGATGAATCCAGTGATGAGCTTGGCGCGTATCGATCTCATCGGCCGCGCACGGAAGGGTCTTTGCGCGCCGGGCGCTGCCCGTATCGGCAGGCCCCGGTGGGTCGACTCTGGTGGAGGAACGCTGTGCGCATCGCTGTCGTCGGCGCGGGAATCTCAGGGCTGGGTGCCGCATGGCGCCTCGCGCGCCAGGGTGTTGCCGTCACGCTGTTCGAGGCGAACGCGTACGCAGGAGGGCACACGCACACCGTCGACGTCACGCAGGACGGCGTCACGCATCCGGTCGACACCGGCTTCCTCGTCTACAACGACCGCACGTATCCGCAGCTCGTCGCGCTTTTCGACGCGCTTGGCGTCGACAGCGTCGCATCGGAGATGTCCTTCTCGTGTCGCGTCGACGCCGACGGCCTCGAATGGGCGGGGACGAGCCTCGCGACGCTGTTCGCGCAGCGGCGCAATCTGCTGCGGCCCGCGTTCTACCGGATGCTCGCGGACATCCTGCGCTTCAATCGCGCGACGACGGCGCTGCATCGGCGCAATGCGCTTCCCGACGTTCCGTTGCGCGTGTTCCTCGACGCCGGCAGGTACGGCGAAGCGCTGCGTGACTGGTACCTGCTGCCGATGGCGGCGGCGATCTGGTCGGCGCCCCGCCGCGAGATCCTCGGCTTTCCGCTGCCGGCCTTCGTCCAGTTCTGTCACAACCATGGGCTTCTGCAGTTCGCCGACCGGCCGCGCTGGAGAACGGTCGCGGGCGGCGGCCGTGTGTATGTCGAGCGCATGCTGCGCGACCTGCACGACGTGCGTCTCGCCACGCCGGTCGAAGCGCTGCGCCGCCATTCGACCGGGGTCGAGATCGACAGCCGCGGGCGCCGCGCCGAGCGTTTCGACGCCGTCGTGCTCGCGTGCCACAGCGACCAGGCACTGCGCGTTCTCGCCGACCCCGCGGCTGCCGAGTCGCAAGCGCTCGCGAGCGTGCGCTACCAGGCGAATCGCGTGCTGCTGCATACCGATGTGCGGCTCCTGCCGCGGGAACGGCGCGCGTGGTCGGCGTGGAACTATCTCGCCACCACCGACCCCGACGGCGCGCGTCCCGTCGCCGTGTCGTACCTCGTGAACAAGTTGCAGCCGCTGCCGTTCGCGCACCCGGTCATCCTCACGCTCAATCCGTCGACCGACCCTGCCCTGACGTCCATCATTGCCGAGTTCGAGTACGCGCATCCGCTGCTCGACGCCGCCGCGCTCCGCGGACAGCGCGCGATCCAGGCGCTGCAGGGTGTGCGGCGCACGTGGTACGCCGGCGCCTGGCTCGGCTTCGGCTTTCACGAGGACGGCCTCGCCTCGGGTCATGCAGCGGCAGACGCGATCCTGCGGCACCTCAGCGCTTCGTCGCCGGCGCATGAGCCGGCGCCCGTGTGCCTCGCCGCCTGAGCGATGACGGATTTCGCGATCATCCACGGCGAGGTCGCGCACCGGCGGGCGCGGCCGGCGCAGCACGCGTTCCGCTACCCGGCTTTCTGCCTGCGGATGCCGCTCGCACGGCTCGCCGAATTGCCCGGCCGCGGCATCGCCCTCAACACGCGTGGTCTCGTGGCGTTCCACGAGCGTGACCACGGGCCGCGCGACGGCGCGCCGCTGGCGCCGTGGATCGACGGCCTCCTCGCGCGCGAGGGCGTCGTCGCCGGCGGCGCCGTCGTGCTCTACGCGTTTCCGCGGATGCTGGGCTACGTCTTCAACCCGGTGAGCTTCTGGGTCTGTCATGACCGCGGCGGCGCGGTCAAAGCCGTCCTGGCCGAAGTGAACAACACGTTCGGCGAACGGCACCTGTACCTGCTCGCGCATTCCGACGGCCGCGCGCTCGAGTCCGGCGAGACGGTGAGCGCACGCAAGGATTTTCACGTCTCGCCCTTTTGCGCGGTGCGCGGGCGCTATGCATTCCGCTTTCACTTCGGCGTCGACCGCTGGCTCGCACGCATCGACTATTTCGACGCCGAGCGCGCGGGCGACGATGTTGCCGAATCCGCGCTGCTGGAAACGTGGATCTCCGGCACGCCGGCGCCGCTCGATCGCGCTTCGCTGCGCGGACTGCTGTGGCGCTATCGCTGGTTCACGCTCGGCGTGATCGGGCGGATTCACTGGCAAGCTGCGCGCCTCTGGCTGAAGCGCGTGCCTTACGTGTCGAAGCCGGCGCCGCCGGCGAAACTGCTGACGCGCAATTGACGATGGATACGTACACGCCCGGTCGGTTGTCGGACGCCACTCGCGGGGGCGCTGCCCACACCCCGGAGTCGGCGCAGCGTCGCACCACGCGCGTGCCGGCGACGATGCGCGCCGTGCTCGCCCTGCTGCCCCGCCTGTCCCACGGCGCGCTGGCGCTGACCACGCCCGACGGCGCGACGCGGACTTACGGCAACGCGGACGGCGCGGCCGCCGCGGCGCTGGCGATGCGTGACTGGTCGGTCGCCACCGACGTCGTCAGCCGCGGCGACGTGGGCTTCGCCGAAGCGTACATCGACGGCCGCTGGGACACGCCCGACCTCGTGCGGCTGCTGACGCTGCTCG
>JBDSLT010000242.1:0-5102 GCA_039916265.1 Casimicrobiaceae bacterium
GGCTCGCTCACCGCGCTGCCGATCATCGAGACGCAGGCCGGCGACGTGACGGCGTTCGTGCCGACCAACGTGATCTCGATCACCGACGGGCAGATCTTCCTCGAAGCCGACCTGTTCAACGCCGGCATCCGCCCGGCGATCAACGCGGGCATTTCGGTGTCGCGCGTCGGCGGCAACGCGCAGACCAAGGTCATCAAGAAGCTGGGGGGCGGCGTGCGCCTGGCACTCGCGCAGTACCGCGAGCTCGCCGCGTTCGCGCAGTTCGCCTCCGACCTGGACGAAGCCACTCGCAAGCAGCTCGACCGCGGCCGGGTGGTCACCGAGCTCATGAAGCAGCCGCAGTACCGGCCGCTGCAGGTCAACGAAATGGCGCTGACGCTGTTCGCAGTCAATCGCGGCTACTTCGACGACGTGCCGGTCGACAAGGCGCTGGCGTTCGAGACGGCGCTGCGCCAGTTCATGAAGGGCAAGTACGCCGCAATCATGGACAAGATCGAGACGAGCAAGGACATGAGCGCCGACGACGAAAAGGCGCTTGCTGCCGCGATCGAGGATTTCAAGAAGACCGGTTCGTTCTGACCGGGGACAGCGATGGCAGGGTCCAAGGAAATCCGCAACAAGATCAAGAGCGTGCAAAACACGCGCAAGATCACCAAGGCCATGGAGATGGTCGCCGCCTCGAAGATGAAAAAGGCGCAGGAGCGCATGCGCGCCACGCGGCCCTATCTCGAGAAGGCGTTCAACATCGCGATGCACATCGCGAAGGCCAATACGGAATACAAGCACCCGTTCCTGGCGCCGCGCGCGAGCGTCAAGCGCACCGGCGTCATCCTGGTCACGACCGACAAGGGACTTTGCGGCGGCCTCAACACCAACGTGCTGCGGCTGGTAACGCAGCAGCACAAGGAGTGGCGCGCGAAGGGGCTGGAAGTCGACTACGTCGTCATCGGCAACAAGGGACTCGGCTTCCTGCAGCGCCTCGGCGCCACGATCGTGTCCTCGGCGGTGCAGCTCGGCGATCGCCCGCATCTCGACAAGCTGGTCGGCCCGGTGAAGGTGCTGATCGACAAGTACCTCGCCGGCGAGATCGACGAGATCCACGTGTATTTCACGACGTTCGTGAACACGATGAGGCAGGAATCGCGGCACGCGCGCATCGTGCCCATTCCCGACCAGTACCGCACCCCCACCGGCGAAGTGCGCACGGTCGAGGTGTCGGATGGATCGTGGGACTACATCTACGAGCCCGACGCGCGCGACCTGCTCGACGGCATGATGCGCCGGTACATGGAAGCGATCGTGTTCCAGATGGTCAACGAGAACATGGCCTCGGAGCAGGCGGCGCGGATGGTGGCGATGAAGGCGGCGACCGACAACGCCGGCAAGATCATCCAGGAGCTGCAGCTCATCTACAACAAGACGCGGCAGGCAGCCATCACCAAGGAAATATCGGAAATCGTCGGCGGCGCGGCCGCGGTCTAGCAGCGATTCGAAAGCGAACCGGGAAACGAACATGAGCCAGGGAACGATTGTGCAATGCATCGGCGCGGTGGTCGACGTGGAGTTTCCGCGCGCATCGATGCCCAAGATCTACGACGCGCTGACGCTCGAGAACGCCGGCGACGGCGGCCTTGCCGAGCAGGGCCTGACGCTCGAGGTCGAGCAGCAGCTCGGCGACGGCGTGGTCCGCTGCATCGCGATGGGCAGCTCCGACGGACTGCGCCGCGGCATGAAGGTCGCGGCCACCGGCCACCCGATCGAAGTGCCGGTCGGTCCGGCGACGCTCGGCCGCATCATGGACGTGCTGGGTCGCCCGATCGACGAGCAGGGTCCGATCAAGACCGACGAGCGCCGTGCCATTCACCAGCTCGCGCCGAAGTTCGACGAGCTGGCGCCGTCGGTCGAGTTGCTGCCCACGGGCGTCAAGGTGATCGACCTGATCTGCCCGTTCGCCAAGGGCGGCAAGATCGGCCTGTTCGGCGGCGCCGGCGTCGGCAAGACGGTCGCGATGCTCGAACTCATCAACAACATCGCCAAGTCCTACGGCGGCCTGTCGGTGTTCGCGGGTGTGGGCGAGCGCACGCGCGAAGGCAACGACTTCTATCACGAGATGGCCGAAGCCGGCGTCATCAAGATGGACAACCTCGCCGAATCGAAGGTCGCGATGGTGTTCGGGCAGATGAACGAGCCGCCGGGCAACCGGCTGCGCGTCGCGCTGTCCGGCCTCACGATGGCGGAGCGCTTTCGCGACGACGGCAAGGACATTCTATTTTTCGTCGACAACATCTATCGCTACACGCTGGCGGGCACCGAAGTGTCGGCGCTGCTCGGCCGGATGCCCTCCGCGGTGGGCTACCAGCCGACGCTCGCCGAGGAGATGGGCCGGCTGCAGGAGCGCATCACGTCGACCAAGACCGGCTCGATCACGTCGATCCAGGCCGTGTACGTGCCGGCGGACGACCTGACCGATCCGTCGCCGGCGACGACCTTCGGCCACCTCGACGCGACGGTCGTGCTGTCGCGCGACATCGCGGCGCTCGGCATCTACCCGGCGGTCGATCCGCTCGACTCGACGTCGCGCCAGCTCGATCCGCTGGTCGTCGGCGACGAGCATTACAACTGCGCGCGCGGCGTGCAGGCGACGCTGCAGCGCTACAAGGAGCTGCGCGACATCATCGCGATCCTCGGCATGGACGAGCTGTCGCCGGAGGACAAGCTCGCGGTGTTCCGCGCGCGCAAGATCCAGCGCTTCCTGTCGCAGCCGCTCAACGTCGCCGAGGTGTTCACCGGCTCGCCGGGCAAGATCGTCCCGCTGAAGGAAACGATCAAGGGCTTCTCGATGATCGTCAACGGTGAATGCGACGCGCTGCCGGAGCAGTCGTTCTACATGGTGGGCGCGATCGAGGAAGCGTTCGAAAAGGCGAAGACGTTGAAGTAAACCGGGGCGCCCGCACACCATGGCCAATACCATCCACGTCGACGTCGTCAGCGTCGAATCGCTGATCTACTCCGGCGAAGCGGAGTTCGTCGTGCTGCCCGGCATCGAGGGCGAGCTCGGCATCTATCCGCGGCACACGCCGCTGTTCACGCAGATCAAGCCGGGCGCGCTGCGCATCAAGCTGCCGGATCGCGCCGAGGAGGAGCTGGTGTTCGTGCAGGGCGGCTATCTCGAAGTGCAGCCGCACGCGGTGACGGTGCTCGCCGACACCGCGATCCGCGCAAAGGACCTCGACGAGGCGAAAGCGCTCGAAGCCAAAAAAGCGGCGGAAGAGGCGATGCAACACAAGACGTCCAAGGAGGAAATCGCCGCGGCCGAGGCTTCGCTGGCATCGGCGATGGCGCAGCTCGAGGCGATCCGCAAGCTGCGCCACCGCGCGTAGCGCGGTGTTGCAAGTGCTGCGAGTTCTCCGAGCGCTCGCTGCCCGCGCTGATCAACGGCTGCGTGAAACGCCGCCGGCCCCCGCCGTGACCTGATATCGTCGCGACGATGGACGCAGTCGTTGTCGTCAACGCGGGCTCGTCGAGCCTCAAGTTCTCCGTCTTCGATCTCGCGGCGCGCGAACTCGTGCCGCAGTTGCGCGGCCAGGTCGAGGGGCTGGGCAACGCGCCCCGCTTCGTCGCGCAGGACGCGTCCGGCGCTACGGTGGCGCAACATTCCTGGCCGGCGGGCGCTCGCGTCGATCATGCCGCAGCGGTCGACCGGCTGCTCGATTTCCTCGACGAGCGTCTCGGCGGCCGGCGCATCGCGGCCGTCGGCCATCGCGTGGTCCACGGCGGGGTCGACTTCGCGCAGCCGGTGCGGGTCGACGCCGCCGTGCTTGACCGGCTCGCGGCGCTGGTGCCGCTGGCGCCGCTGCACCAGTCGCATAACCTCGCGCCGATCCGAGCGCTGATGACGCGCGCGCCCGCGCTGGCCCAGGTCGCGTGCTTCGACACGGCGTTCCATCGCACGCAGCCTGCGCTGGCGCAGGCGTTCGCATTGCCCGCGTCGATCACCGCGCGCGGCGTGCGCCGCTACGGATTCCACGGGCTGTCGTACGAATACATCGCGGGCACGCTGCCGGCGATCGACGCGGCCGCGGCGCGCGGTCGCGTGGTCGTCGCGCATCTCGGCAACGGCGCGTCGATGTGCGCGCTGCGTGGTGGCGTGAGCGAAGCGACGACGATGGGGCTCACCGCGCTCGACGGCCTGATGATGGGCACACGCACCGGCGCGCTCGACCCGGGCGTCGTGCTCTACCTGATGAACACGCTCGGCATGGACGCGCGCGCGATCGAGCACCTGCTCTATCGCGAGTCGGGACTGCTGGGCGTGTCGGGGATCTCGTCGGACATGCGCACGCTGCTGGCATCGGACGATCCGCGCGCGCGTTTTGCCATCGCGCTGTTCTGCTATCGGATCGCGCGCGAACTGGGCTCGCTCGCCGCGGCGCTGGGTGGGCTCGATGCGCTGGTCTTCACCGGCGGCATCGGCGAGCGCGCTGCGCCGGTGCGCGCGCAGGTGCTCGCGCAGGCGGCGTGGCTCGGTCTCGCGCTCGACGAGTCCGCCAACGGCGCGCACGCGACGCGGATCACCTCGGGCACAAGCCGCATCCCGGCCTACGTCATCCCCACCGACGAAGAGCGGATGATCGCGCTCCATACGCGCGCGCTCGTCGGCGCGACTGGCGTAGCATAGAAAGTTCGGTGCGCGCAGCGCGCAGGCACCTTCCATGAGCGACGACGGCATCCGCATCGAAAAAGACGCGCTCGGCGAAGTGCGCGTCCCTGCACGACACCTGTGGGGCGCGCAGACGCAGCGCTCGATTGAAAACTTTCCGATTGGCGTGGGACGCTTTCACTGGGGCCGGCCGGTGATCCGCGCCTTCGGCCTGCTGAAGCAATGCGCCGCGCGCGCCAACGCCGCGCTCGGCGAGCTCGCCCCCGACAAGGCGGCGCTGATCGAGCGCGCTGCGCAGGAGGTGATCGACGGCGGCCTCGACGCCGAGTTCCCGCTGGTCGTGTTCCAGACCGGTTCCGGAACGCAATCGAACATGAACGCCAACGAAGTGATCGCCAATCGCGCGATCCAGCTCGCCGGCGGCGCGGTGGGTTCCAAGCAG
>JBDSLT010000243.1:0-6732 GCA_039916265.1 Casimicrobiaceae bacterium
CAGGCGCTCTTCGAGCAGCGTCGAGACCTTGCGCGCCTGCCGCAGCGAGCGGCCGAACTCGCCGCGCAGCGCGTTGCCGACGAAGCGCGCGAACTGCACGTAGCTCGGCCGGTCGAGCCCGAGGTCCACACGCAGCGCGGCCTTTTCCGCCGCGGTCGCGTCCTGCCCGACCATGAAGGAGACCGGGTCGCCGGTGAAATTGAACAGCGAGAAGGCGATGAAGGCGACAACCGCCAAGACGGCGATCGATTGCAGCATGCGACGCAGGATGAAGGCCAGCACGTGGAGGGGGGCGCGGCACGGGAGATCCCTCGCGGCGCCGGTCGATGATGCCCAAACGGCCCGGGAGCGTCAATGCACGGCGTTCCCGGCCGTGGCGGCTAAGGAACTGTGGTTCAATGACGCGGCCGATCGGGCCCCGCAGACACGTCCCCATGCTGCGCTTCCTGCTTACCCGCCTGTCGCTCGTCATCCCGACGTTCTTCGGGATCACCCTCGTCGCGTTCTTCCTGATTCGCCTCGTGCCCGGCGACCCGATCGAGACGATGGCGGGCGAGCGCGGCATCGACGCCGCGCGGCACGCGGCGCTGCTCAAGGAATTCGGCCTCGACCGGCCGGTTATCGTCCAGTACGGCATCTACATCGGCCGCGTACTGCACGGCGACCTCGGGCGCTCGATGATCACGCGCGAATCGGTGCTGCGCGAGTTCATGACGCTGTTCCCTGCCACGCTCGAGCTGGCCGTCTGCGCGATCCTGTTGGCGCTGGTCGTCGGCATTCCGGCCGGCATGCTCGCCGCGACGCGGCGCAACTCGATCTTCGACCATGGCGTGATGGGCGTATCGCTCGCCGGCTACTCGATGCCGATCTTCTGGTGGGGCCTGCTTCTCATCCTGCTCTTTTCCGTGCAGCTCGGCTGGACGCCGGTGTCGGGCCGCATTTCCGTCATGTACTTCATCGAGCCGGTCACGGGATTTCTTACGATCGACTCCCTGCTGTCGGGCGAAAAGGGCGCGTTCGCGTCGTCGCTCGCGCATCTCGTCCTGCCGACGATCGTGCTCGGCACCATCCCGCTCGCGGTGATCGCGCGGATGACACGCTCGGCCATGCTCGAGGTGCTGGGCGAGGACTACATCCGCACCGCACGCGCGAAGGGACTTTCGCGCTTTCGCGTCGTCGCATTGCACGCGTTCCGCAACGCGCTGATTCCGGTGATCACGGTGATCGGCCTGCAAGTCGGCGTGCTGTTCACCGGCGCGATCCTCACCGAGACGATCTTCTCGTGGCCGGGCGTCGGCAAGTGGATGATCGAGGCGATCAGCCGCCGCGACTATCCGGTGCTGCAGGGCGGCATCCTGATGCTCGGGATGATCGTGATGATCGTCAACCTGCTGGTCGACGTCACCTATGGCGTCATCAATCCGCGGATTCGCAAGGCGTGAACGCGAAGAGCGACGCGCAACGCACCATCGTCGCACCCGCGCCGCCCGGACCGCTGCGCGAGTTCTGGGGTTACTTCTCCGCCAACCACGGCGCAGTGGCGGGCCTCGTCGTCGTCGTCCTGGTGCTCCTGACGGCAATTTTCGCCAACGTCGTCGCGCCCTACCCGCCCGACCTCACGAACAGCGCCGCGTTCCTGCGCCCGCCGGCATGGCAGGATGGCGGCTCGCGCGCGTACCTGCTCGGCACCGATGCGATCGGGCGCGACATGCTGTCGCGGCTCATCTACGGCGCGCGGCTGTCGCTGTTGATCGGCCTGTCGGTGGTCGCGCTGTCGATCGTCGTCGGAATCGCGCTCGGACTGATCGCGGGTTACGCGCGCGGCGCCACCGAGATCGCCATCCTGCGGCTGATGGACATCATCCTGACGCTGCCCTCGCTGCTGCTCGCCATCGTGATCGTCGCGATCCTCGGACCGGGCATCATGAACGCGATGCTCGCCGTCGCAGTCGTCGTCCTGCCGCACTACGTGCGGCTGACGCGTGCTGCGGTGATCACCGAGATGTCGAAGGACTACGTCACGGCGGCGCGGGCGACGGGCGCGTCCCGGCTGCGCCTCATGTTCAGCGAGGTGCTGCCGAACTGCGCGGCGCCGCTCATCGTGCAAGCATCGCTCGGCGTCTCCGTCGCCATCCTCGACGCCGCGGCGCTGGGCTTCCTGGGTCTCGGCGCCCAACCGCCCGCCTCCGAATGGGGCACGATGCTCGCCGACGCACGCGAGTTCGTGCTGCGCGCGTGGTGGGTCGTCACGCTTCCCGGCCTGGTGATCCTCGTCACCGTGCTGGCTTTCAATTTGTTGGGCGACGGATTGCGCGACGCGCTCGATCCGAAGCTCAAGCGCTAGGATGCAACGACCCCTACGCTCGCTTCGCTCGCTGCCTCCAACGGGACGCGGTCAGCGGTTCGGGGCGGCCCGGCGCCCCTGACATGCCGCTGCTCGCCATCGAGGATCTCGCCGTCGAATTCCCGACGCAGGGCAGCGTCCTGCGCGCTGTCGACGGCGTGTCGCTTACGGTCGACGAGGGCGAGGTGCTCGGCATCGTCGGCGAGTCCGGATCCGGCAAGAGCGTAACGATGCTCTCCGCGATGGGCCTCGTCGCCTACCCGGGACGCGTGCGCGCGAAGCGCCTCGATTTCGAAGGGCGCGATCTCCTGACGATCTCGGACCGCGGGCGACGCGCGCTCGTCGGCAAGGAGATCGCGATGATCTTCCAGGAGCCGACGACGAGCCTCAATCCATGCTTCACCATCGGCTTCCAGCTCGGCGAGACACTGCGCCTCCACCTGGGGATCGACCGCAAGGCGGCGCGGCGGCGCGCGACCGAGTTGCTCGAGCAGGTCGGCATCCCGGCGGCGTCCGCACGCCTGAACGAGTTTCCGCATCAGATGTCGGGCGGGATGAACCAGCGCGTGATGATCGCGATGGCGATCGCGTGCAACCCGCGCCTGCTGATCGCCGACGAGCCGACCACCGCGCTCGACGTCACGATCCAGGCGCAGATTCTCGACCTCTTGCGCGCGCTGCAAAAGGAGCGTGGGATGGCGCTCGTGCTCGTCACGCACAACATGGGCGTCGTCGCGGAGATGGCGCATCGCGTCGCCGTGATGTACGCCGGGCAGATCGTAGAGGAGCGCCCCGCCGCCGCGTTGTTCGCGGCGCCTCAGCACCCGTACACGGCGGCGCTGCTGGCCGCGATGCCCGAGCGCAGCACGAACGACGCGCGCCTGCGGACGATTCCTGGCGTGGTGCCCGGCCTCTACGACCGCCCGGAAGGCTGCCTGTTTTCGCCGCGCTGCGCTTTCGCCACGAACGAGAGTTGCCGGCGCATGCCAACACTGCGCCCCTGGCAGGACGGCCGGGTGCGCTGCCACTTCCCGCTCGGCGATCCCGGCCGCGACGCGGCCATCGCCCGCGAAGGTCCGCTCGCCGAGCCTGGAGCGACCCCTTGAGCGCTGCCGAGCCTGCGGTCCGCGCCGCGGACCTGACGCGCGTCTACGCGGTGCGTCGCGGCCCTTTCCGCGCACCGGCATTGTTGTACGCGGTGGGTGGAGTCTCGTTCGAGATTCCGCGCGGCCGCACGCTCGCGGTCGTCGGCGAATCCGGCTGCGGCAAGTCGACGCTCGGCCGCGTCGTGTCGCTGATCGAGCCGCCGTCGGGTGGTGCGCTCGAGCTCGCGGGCGTCGATTCCGCGAAGGCCCCCCCGGCGCGCAGGCGCGAACTGCAGAAGTCGGTGCAGATGGTCTTCCAGAACCCCTACGGCTCGCTCAATCCGCGCAAGAAGATCGGTGCGATCCTCGAGGCGCCCCTGGCGGTGAACACCGAGCTTCCCGCCGCCGCGCGCACCGAGCGCGCGCGCTCGATGCTCGCCAGAGTCGGACTGCGACCCGAGCACTTCGACCGCTATCCGCACATGTTTTCCGGCGGCCAGCGGCAGCGGATTGCGATTGCCCGCGCGCTGATGCTCGAGCCCGCGCTGGTAGTCGCCGACGAGCCGGTGTCCGCGCTCGACGTGTCGGTGCAGGCGCAAGTGCTCAATCTGTTGGCCGACCTCCAGGACGAGCTTGGCCTCGCTTACCTCTTCATCTCGCACGACCTCGGCGTCGTCCGCCACATCGCGCACGAAGTGATGGTCATGTACCTCGGAATCGCGATGGAACAGGGGCCGAAGCCGCGCATATTCGCCATGCCGCTGCATCCCTACACGCGGGCCCTGCTCGGGTCGACGCCGTCGCTGCCGCCGGCGCAGCAGCGGCAGCGGATCACGCTCCAGGGCGAGCGACCGTCGCCGCTTTCGCCGCCTCCGGGGTGCGTGTTTTCGACGCGTTGTCCCCACGCGATCGACCGCTGCCGCTCCGAACGACCGTTGCCGCGCCAAGTCGACGGCCGGCAAGTATCATGTCACCTCGCGGAGCAGTTCGCCTGAAGCGCGCACTGCAGCGCGGCCCTCAACGCCCGAGCAAGCACAGGACTCTCACAGGAGGCTCCGTCATGTCCCAGTTTTCCCCGGCCGCCCGCCGCTTTCGCGGGTCGCGCCACGCTGTCGTCCAGACCGTTGCGCTCTGCGCGCTGGCCCTCGCCACCACCGCCGGCGGCAAGACGCTGGTGTTCTGCTCCGAAGGCAGCCCCGAGAACTTCTACCCCGGCGTCAACACGACGGGCACGTCGTTCGACGCCAACAGCCAGATCTACAGCCGCGTCGTCGACTTCGAGCGCGGCGGCACCGCCGTCGTGCCGGGCCTTGCCGAGAGCTGGACGATATCGCCGGATGGCACCGTCTACACGTTCAAGCTGCGCAAGGGCGTCAAGTGGCACAACCACCGCGCGTGGAAGCCGACGCGCGACTTCAATGCGGACGACGTCCTGTTCCTGTTCGACCGGCAGTGGAAGGAAGACAACCCGTACTTCAAGGTGACGAGCCCCAACCATTCCTATTTCAACGACATGGGACTGCCGAAGCTCCTGAAGTCGGTGGAGAAGGTCGACGACTACACGGTGCGCGTCACGCTCAACAAGGCGGAAGCGCCGTTTTTGTCCGACCTCGCGATGGAGTACGCGGGCGTGCAATCGAAGGAATACGCCGATGCGATGCTGAAGGCCGGCACACCGGAGAAGATCGACCAGGAGCCGATCGGCACGGGTCCGTTCCACCTCGTGCAATACCAGAAGGACGCCATCATCCGCTACAAGGCGTTCCCGCAGTTCTGGGGCGGCAAGGCGAAGATCGACGATCTCGTGTTTTCGATCACGCCGGACGCGTCGGTGCGCTGGGCGAAGCTGCAGAAGGGCGAGTGCCACGTGATGCCGTATCCGAACCCGGCGGACCTCGACGCGATCCGCAAGGACCCGAACGTCACCGTGCTCGAGCAGCCGGGCCTCAACGTCGGCTACCTCGCGTACAACGTCACCAAGAAGCCGTTCGACGACGTGCGCGTGCGCAAGGCGGTCAACATGGCGATCAACAAGAAAGCGATCATCGACGCCGTGTACCTGTCCGCGGGTGTGCCGGCGAAAAATCCACTCCCGCCGACGCAATGGTCGTACAACGACGCCATCAAGGACGACCCGTACGATCCCGCCGCCGCGAAGAAGCTGCTGACCGACGCCGGCTATCCCAACGGCTTCACGACCGACCTCTGGGCGATGCCCGTGCAACGTCCCTACAACCCCAACGCCAAGCGCATCGCCGAGCTGATGCAGGCGGACCTCGCGAAGGTCGGCATCACCGCCGATATCAAGACGTACGAATGGGGCGAGTACCGCAAGCGGATGCAGAACGGCGAACACCAGATGGGGATGCTCGGCTGGACCGGCGACAACGGCGATCCCGACAACTTCCTTCACACGCTACTCGGCTGCGAGTCGGCGAAGACGAACGGCAGCAACGTCGCCAAGTGGTGCTATCAGCCATTCGAGGATCTCGTGCTGAAGGCGAAGACGCTGTCGGACCAGAAACAACGTGCGGACCTCTACATGCAGGCGCAGGTTGTGTTCAAGGAGCAGGCACCGTGGTTTACGATCGCGCACGCCGTGCAGTTGAAGCCGGTGCGCAAGGAAGTGATCGATTACAAGCTGTCGCCGTTCGGCCGGCACACGTTCTACGGCGTCGACATCAAGGAATAGCGGACGCGCCGCAAGCCGGTCTCCGTCAGGGCGCCCCGCGGGATCTACGCCGCGGGGCGTTTCGCTTCATGGGCCTTTGACGGGCGCCTGCTGCGCTGCGCGCGCGCGTCGCGTCGCATAGAGACAGATCCCCGTTGCGACCGACACGTTGAGGCTCGCGACGCTGCCGACGAGCGGAATACCGACGATGCGATCGCACGATTCGCGCGTCAGGCGGCGCAAGCCGCTTCCCTCAGCACCCAGCACCCACGCGATAGGCCCGGTGAGATCGGCGTCGTAGAGCCGTTCCCCGCCGGCGTCGCCCCCCACGATCCACACGCCGCGCTCCTTCATGTCGCGCAGCGCGCGCGCGAGATTGGTTACGGCGATCAACGGCACGGTGTCCGCCGCGCCGCTCGCCGCCTTCGCCACTGTCGCGTTGAGGCCGACCGCGCGGTCCTTCGGCACGATTACCGCCTGCGCGCCGAAAGCGTCGGCGCTGCGCATGCATGCGCCGAGGTTGTGGGGATCGGTGACGCCGTCGAGGACGAGCAGCAGCGGCGGCTCGGCGGGCTGCTCGAGGACGTCGTCCAGCGTGACATGCGGCAACGTCGCGTCGATCATCGCAACCA
>JBDSLT010000244.1:0-2954 GCA_039916265.1 Casimicrobiaceae bacterium
TCGAGACGATCCACGCGAACGTCGCGTTGTCGTCGCCGGCGCTGGCGATCAGCACCGGTTCGCGCTCGGGGGTCGACGAAGAGTCGCCGAACGCGACCGGCACGGCGTCGAGCGGGACGACGCTGCGTACGAGGCCGAGGCCGCTCGCGTGGTCGTAGCCCACGATCTGCGCGGGAAGCACGCGGCCCTTGGCGTCTGTGATCTTCACTTCGTCGGCCTCGACGATCAGGTAGCCGATCGTCAGGACGAGGCCGTTGTCGCCGATGACCACCCCGGAGCCCTCGCGCGCCTTGCCAAGACTGGGTGCACTACGCGCATTGGGCACCGCGCGCGTCGATACCTTGACGATGGCGCCGAACAGCTTCTCGCTGTCGATTTTCGGGGTCGCGGTGTCGGCGGCCTGCGCGGCCGCGCACCAGACGAAGGCGAGCGCGGCGCACGCGGCGGCGCTGCGCCATCCGCGGGCCTGCGACACGCGAAGTTTCGAGGCACCCATGGCGGACTCCGGAAAAACGGCGCGGACGCGAGGCGCCCGTTCGCGCATTGGGGCGGCGGGAGCACGGCGCAGTTGCGGCCGGGGAATCCGCAACAGCGACTATAGCGCGAGGCGAACGCGGCGCAAACCGGGGCCTTGGCTATAATCGTCCGTTCCCGCAACGCGCTGCCGAGTCCCATGAAAAAGTTGAAGCCGGACGAACTACGCTCGCATCGCTGGTTCGGCGAATCCGACATGCGCGGCTTCGGCCACCATTCGCGCATCGCGCAGATGGGCTATTCGCGCGCCGACTATCTCGGCAAGCCGGTGATCGCCATCATCAACACGTGGAGCGACATCAACGCCTGCCATTCGCATTTCCGCCAGCGCGCCGACGAGGTGAAGCGCGGCGTACTGCAGGCGGGCGGCTTCCCTCTGGAAATGCCGGCGCTCGCACTCGCGGAAGTATTCCAGAAGCCGACGACGATGCTCTATCGCAACCTCCTCGCGATGGAGACCGAGGAGCTGCTGCGCTCGTACCCGGCCGACGGCTGCGTGCTGATGGGCGGTTGCGACAAGACGACGCCGGCGTTGCTGATGGGTGCGCTGTCGATGAACCTGCCGACGATCTTCATGCCCGCGGGGCCTATGCTGCGCGGCGACTGGCGCGGCCAGAAACTGGGCAGCGGCTCCGACGTCTGGAAATATTGGGCGGAGAAGCGCGCCGGCAACGTCACCGACGCGCAATGGCTGCAGATGGAGGAGGGCATCGCGCGCTCGCCCGGACACTGCATGACGATGGGCACGGCGTCGACGATGACGTCCGCGGCCGAGGCGATGGGCTTCACGCTGCCCGGCGCCGTGTCGATCCCCGCGGCCGATTCCCGCCATGGACGAATGGCCGCCGAAACGGGTCGCCGCATCGTCGACATGGTCTGGGAGGACTTGAAGCCCTCCGACATCGCGACGGCGGGCGCGATCGACAACGCCGTCACGACGATCGTCGCGCTGGGCGGCTCCACCAACGCGCTCGTCCACATGGTCGCCGTCGCGCGCCGCGCCGGCGTTCCCCTCACGATCGACCGCTTCGACGCGCTCGCGAAAATGACGCCGCTGATCGCCAACGTGCGGCCGGCCGGCAAATACCTGATGGAAGACTTCTTCTACGCAGGCGGCCTGCGCGCGCTGCTGGGTGAGATCCGCACGCTGCTGTCGCTCGGCGAGCGCACGGTGAACGGCCGCACGCTGGGCGAGAATATCGCCGACGCCGAGGTGTTCGATCACGACGTGATCCTACCGTTCGACAAGGCGTTGGTGAAGGGCGGCAGTCTGGCGGTGCTGCGCGGCAACCTCGCGCCCGACGGCGCGGTGATCAAGCCCGCCGCCGCCGAGCCGCATCTGCTGAAGCACCGGGGACCGGCCGTCGTGTTCGCCGATTACAACGACATGGCAGCCCGGATCGACGACCCCGCGTTGCCGGTGACCAAGGACTCGGTGATCGTGCTGAAGCATGCGGGACCGCAGGGCGCGCCGGGCATGCCCGAGTGGGGCCAGCTGCCGATCCCGAAGAAGCTTCTCGCCGAAGGCGTGCGCGACATGCTGCGCATTTCCGACGCGCGAATGAGCGGCACGAGTTACGGCGCCTGCGTGCTGCACGTGGCGCCGGAGTCGTTCGTAGGGGGTCCGCTCGAATTCGTGCGGGACGGCGACGTCATCGAGCTCGACGTCGACGCGCGCCGGCTGCAACTCCACGTGAGCGACGACGAACTCGCGCGGCGGCGTGCGGAGTGGAAGGCGCCGGCGCCAAAATTCACGCGTGGCTTCGGCGCGCTGTACCAGCGCCACATCACGCAGGCCGACCAGGGCTGCGACTTCGATTTCCTCGAGGGCACAGCGGCCACCGCCGAGCCCGAGATCCACTGACGTCGATGTCGTTCCGCGTGCAGCGACCGGGCCGCCGTGGCGGCGGCCGATGACCTACTACGGCGCCGTCGAGGGAACGGGTTTCGAGGTGCTCGAAGCGCAGTTCCGCGCTTGCCTCGTCAGCCACGCGCGCGTCGAGCGGCTGTGGACCGGCGCGCGCTGGTGCGAAGGTCCGGCGTGGTTCGGCGGCGGGCGTTACCTGGTCTTTTCCGATATCCCCAACGACCGGATGTTGCGCTACGACGAGTGCGATGGGCGTGTCTCGGTGTTCCGCCAGCCGTCGCACCATTCGAACGGCAATACCGTCGATCGCGAAGGGCGCCTCGTCACCTGCGAGCACCGGACTCGACGCGTGACGCGAACCGAGCACGACGGCGCCGTCACCGTTCTCGCCGACCGCTTTGGCGACAGGCGCTTCAACTCGCCCAACGACATCGTCGTCAGGTCCGACGGCTCGATCTGGTTCACCGACCCCGACTACGGGATCAGGTGCGACTACGAGGGCGCGCGCGCCGAAAGCGAGATCGGCTCGTGCAACGTGTACCGGATCGACCCG
>JBDSLT010000245.1:0-6989 GCA_039916265.1 Casimicrobiaceae bacterium
TGGACGCTCACCAACATGACGGGCGGCATCAACGGCGTGAAACTGCAATGGGAGGAATGCGAGACCGAGTACAACGCGTCCAAGGGCGTCGAGTGCTACGAGCGGCTGAAGCGCAAGAACGGCGGCGCGTCGACGGTCGAGCCGCTGTCGACCGGCATCGCCTACGGCCTGTTCAGCCGCGTCGCGCAGGACAAGATTCCGATGACGACCTTCGGCTACGGGCTCGCGAGCGCTGCCGACGGGCGCGTCTACGACTGGGTGTTTCCGCTCGGCACGACCTACTGGGACCAGATGGCGGCGATGATCGCCTACCTCGGCCAGAAGTCGGGCGGGCTCGACAAGCTCAAGGGCAAGAAGATCGCGTTCCTCTACCACGACTCGGCGTACGGCAAGGAGCCGATTCCCGTGCTCGACGCGTTGAGCGCCAAGCTCGGCTTCGACGTGCTGAAGATTCCGATCACGCCGCCGGGGCAGACGCAGGAATCGCAGTGGCTGCAGGTCCGCCAGGCGCGACCCGATTACACGATCGTGTGGACCTTCGGCGTGATGAGCACGGTCTCCCTCAAGACCGCGGCGAAGACCGGCTATCCGATGGACAAGATCGTCGGCGTCTGGTGGGCGGGGTCCGAGGAGGACGTCATCCCCGCGGGTGCTGCCGCGAAGGGCTACGTCAGCGCGTCGTTCACGGCGTCGGGCACCAATTTCCCGGTGATGCAGGACATCAAGACCAAGGTCTACGGCGCCGGCAAGGGCAACCTCGAGGATCCGTCGCGCCTGGGCAACGTCATGTACACGCGCGGCGTGGTGTACGGAATGATCGTCGTCGAGGCGCTGCGCATCGCGCAGGCTAAGTACGGCAAGGGCAAGGTGATGAGCCCCGAGCAGTTGCGCTGGGGCTTCGAGCACCTGAACCTCACCGAGGCGCGCATCAAGGAACTCGGCGCGCCGGGCCTCTTCCCGCCGATCAAGACGAGCTGCGCGGACCACGAAGGCTCGGGCATGGTCAAGTTCCAGCAATGGGACGGCACCGGCTTCAAGCAGGTCACGCCGTTCATGGCAGGCGATCGTGAGATGGTGCGCAAGATGGTCGAGGAGACGGCGGGCAAATACGCCGCCGAGAAGAACATCAAGCCGCGCGACTGCGCCAAGGAAGGCTGACGCAGGAAGACGACGAATCTCCGGATGGCGGGCGGATCGACGAATGACCGCACAACCGCAGCCCGCCGCCGTCGCGTATCTCTCGGTGAACAACATCGAGGTGATCTACGACCACGTGATCCTCGTGCTGAAGGGCGTATCGCTCTGCGTCCCGCAGGGCGGCATCGTCGCGCTGCTCGGCGCGAACGGCGCCGGCAAGACGACGACGCTGAAGGCGATCTCGAATCTGCTCCACGCCGAGCGCGGCGAGGTCACCAAGGGCACGATCGAATTCGCCGGCAAGCGCGTCGAGAAGCTCACCCCCAACGACCTCGTGCGCATGGGCGTGTGCCAGGTGATGGAAGGCCGCCATTGTTTCCAGCACCTCACCGTCGATGAAAACCTGCTCACCGGCGCATTCACGCGCAAGGACTCGCGCGCCGACATCGCGAAGGCGCTCGACAAGGTCTATCACTATTTTCCGCGGTTGAAGGAGCGCCGGTCGAGCCTCGCCGGCTATACGTCGGGTGGCGAGCAGCAGATGACGGCGATCGGCCGCGCGCTGATGGCGCGACCGACGATGATCCTGCTGGACGAGCCGTCGATGGGACTCGCTCCGCAGATCGTCGAGGAGATTTTCGAGATCGTCCGCGATCTCAACTCGAAGGAGCAGGTGTCGTTCCTGCTCGCCGAGCAGAACACGACGATCGCGCTGCGTTACGCGAACTACGGCTACATCCTCGAGAACGGCCGCGTCGTGATGGACGGCGTGGCGAGCGAGCTGGCGTCCAACGAGGACGTCAAGGAGTTCTACCTCGGGCTGTCGACCGCGGGCCGCAAGAGCTTTCGCGACGTCAAGCACTACCGCCGCCGCAAGCGCTGGCTCGCATGAGCCCCAGGCACTTCGACACCCTGGAAACCCGCGACCCCGCGACGCGCGAGCGCGAGCAGCTCGCGCGCCTGACGCAGCAGATCGCGCACGCCAAGGCGCGCGCACCGGCGTTCGCCACGTTGTTCGCGGACGTCGATCCCGCGGCGATCACCTCGCGTGCCACCCTCGCGGGAATGCCCGTGACGCGCAAGTCCGAGCTCCTCGCGCTGCAGGAGTCCGCGCGACCTTTCGGCGGCCTTGCGGCAACGCGCTGGGGCGCCGCACGGCGCGTGTTCGCGTCTCCGGGCCCGATCTTCGAGCCCGAGGGCGCGGCGCCCGACTACTGGCGTCTCGCGCGCGCGCTCTTCGCCGCGGGCTTCCGGCCTGGCGAGCTCGTCCACAACTGCTTTTCGTATCATTTCACGCCGGCCGGCTCGATGCTCGAAACGGGCGCGCACGCGCTCGGCTGCACGGTGTTTCCCGGCGGCATCGGGCAGACCGAGCAGCAGGTGCAGGCGATGGCGGAGCTGAAGGCGGACGGTTACGTCGGCACGCCGTCGTTTCTCAGGATCATCCTGGACAAGGCCGACGAGCTCGGCGTGCCGCTGCCGTCGCTGCACAAGGCGCTGGTGTCGGCCGAGCCGTTCCCTGCGAGCCTGCGCGAAGCGTTCGCCGCGCGCGGCATTCACGGGTACCAGGCGTACGCGACGGCGGATGTCGGATGCATCGCCTACGAGACGCCCGCGCGCGAGGGGCTGGTCGTCGACGAAGGCGTGCTTCTCGAAATCGTGCGCCCCGGCACCGGCGACCCGGTCGCGCAAGGCGAGGTCGGCGAGGTCGTCGTGACGACGCTTTATACCGTCGACTATCCGCTGGTCCGCTTCGGCACCGGCGATCTTTCGGCCGCGCTGCCGGGTGTGTCGCCCTGCGGGCGCACGAACATGCGGATCAAGGGGTGGCTCGGCCGCGCCGACCAGCGCACCAAGGTCAAGGGAATGTTCGTCGACCCTGCGCAGGTGGCCGCGATCGTGCGCCGGCATCCCGAGATCGCGCGGGCCCGGCTCGTCGTCGACAATCCCGAAGGCGCCGACCGGATGACGCTGCACGTCGAATTGCCGGACAGCGCGTCATCGCGCCGCGAGGCGATCGTCGAGTCGATTCGCGATGTCACCAAGCTGCGCGGTGACGTTGCGTTCCATGCACCCGGCGCGCTCGCCAACGACGGCAAGGTCATCGACGATCAGCGCAAGTATTAGCACTCAGCGCGCCGGCGCCCAGCCGGCCGTTCGCTCCGCTGCGAGGGCAGTGCGAAGCGCGCGAGCCGCGGCTTTGACGCCGGCATCCTCGAGAACGGCAACGTAGAGCGCGCGCTCGGCGAACGGGGCGTCCGGCGGCGGTTGCGCCGCCCGCAAGCGCGTGCGCGTCGCGGCGTCGGCCACGCGGAAGCCGGCGGCGCGATAGAACGGCAGCGGCAGGTCCGGATCGCGCCCGCTCACCGCCCAGACGTAGGCGGTGCCGGGCGCCAGCGCGACGCCTGCGGGCAGGCGCAGCGCGCGTTCCCGGGTCTCGACGAGGTGGATCCTGCTGCCCGCCGCGTCGACCAGTTCGAAGCGATAGAGCGTTCCCGCACCGGCCGGCTCCCAGGAGAATTCGACATCGCCGTCGAGCAGCGCCTCATCGACCGGCGCGACGAGCGCAGGGCGATCGCTGCCGCCGCGCATCTGGAATCCGCCCTGGACCGCCCGGTCGGTGCGCAGCCGCACGCCGGCGAGCGGCGTCGCCACTGGCTGGCGCTGCGGCGCCGGCGCGCCGTGCTGCGGCCGCGGCGCGCGGGGCGCAAGGCGGAATTGCCCGCGGCCCGCCAACGTCCATTCGGCGCCGTCGGCGAGATAGAACACGACCACGCGTCCGCCGTCGGCGACGCTGACCTCGCTGCCCGGCTCGAGTTCGGCGAGAAGTCGCAGCGGCGCGCCGCGCTGCGTCGCGGTGCCCACGACGTCGGTGACGAGCGCGACCGGCGCCGCGGTCGCGAGCGCGGTGCACGCGAGCGCGGTCCACGCGAAAACAGCGGCCGCGCCGAGCGTGCGGAAAGCGCCGGGGCGCACGACGTTCATTGCACGAGCATACGCGCTGCGCGGTGCCGCGGTGGCCGATTCGTGAGGGGGCGCTATGCGGAAAATTCGCGCCCGAGGTCCGCGCGCATGCAGCGGTCGCGGCGCGGCGGTGCCGCTGCGAGTCACGGACGCGCCCCCAGCGCGTCCACGCTGGCGTGGCCGCGCAGCGCGATCGAGCCAAGCGGCGTCCAGCCGAGCGCGGCAGCCCCGTCAGCGGCGGCCACCAGCGTCGCAGTGGCGACCAGCGGATATCCCGAGGCCTTCGCGACGTCCTGCAACCGCGCGGCGACGTTCGCGGCGTCGCCCAGCGCCGTGTAGTTGTAGCGCTCGCGCGCGCCGACGTTGCCGACCACCGCGGGGCCTTGCGCGAGCGTCACGCCGATCGCCAGCGGCGCGCGGCCCTCGCGAGCGAAGGCGGCGTTCAAAGCGGCGAGAGCCTCGAACATCGCACGCGCCGCGGCGATCGCCGCGTTGGCCAGATTCGCGATCGCGTTCGGCGCGCCGAACACCGCCATCAGCCCGTCCCCGCGGAAGTTATCGATCGTTCCGCCTGCGCGATGGATGGCGGGCGCAATCGCGTCGAAATAGCGGTTCAGCAGGCGCAGCACGTCCTCCGGCGGCGTGCACGCGGAAAGCGCGGTGAAGTCGCGGACGTCGGCGAACAGGAACGCGAGCGTGCGGCGTTCGGCCTCGCGCGCGACCAGCCGTCCCGCGACGATCTCGCGCAACACGCCGGGGCTCACGTACCCGCCGAACAGCGCGGTCAGTCGCGCGCGATCGTGGCGCGCGCGCCACAGGTCGAACGCGCCACGCAGCGCGAACGCCGCCGCGGCTGCGCCGAGCATGGCGGCCAGCGGCAGCTCGACGCCGTTGCGCAGCGCGACGAGACTCGCGGTGACCGACAACACGACCCAGGCAACGAGCGCGAGGCTGCGCCGCCGCAGGCCGTCGATTGCCCACAGCGCGGCGCCGGCGAGCGCGAGCGCGAATCCTCCGGCCCACGGCAGGGGGGCGACAGCCGCACCGGCGAGCGCCGTGCGCAGCGCCTGCGCGTGAACCAGCACGCCGGGCACGTCGTTCGAGCGTTCCCAGCGCGCGAGCGGCACGGGCTGGCGAAGCCGATCGTCGTGGGGCAGCACGGCGCCCACCAGCACGATGCGATCGCGCAAAAGCGCCGACAGTTCGGTTTGCCGCCCGGCATCCGCGAGTTCCAGCACGCGTGCGATCGGCACGTAGTCGAAGCCGCCACCGAGCGCGTACTGGAGCATGCCGTAGCGCGGTGTCGTGCCGAGCGCGCGCGCGAGCTCGCCGACGAACGTCGGCACGCTTTCGCCGCGTTGCCCGAAGCGATCGTCGTAGCGGCGCACGCGTGCATCGTCGTCGATCGGCAGCAGCGCGAGACCGCTTGCGCCGGCCGCCGCCAGCAACGGAGGATGCACCGGATTCAGCGATCCGTCGGCGCGCGTGGAGAGCCCGATCACCAGCGGCGCGGCGCGGCGCAGCGTCAGCATGCCCGCGACGAGCGCGGCATCGCCGCCGGGTGCGAGCGTGTCGTACGAGCGGTCCGGCAGGATGATGTCGACGCCAACGGCGCGCGGGTGCGCGCTGGCGAGTGCAACGAACGCACGCGCGAGCGTTCGATGCATGAGCGCGATGGGCGCAGGATCGGCAGCGAGCGTTGCCTCGTCGAGACCGACGATGACGATGCCGTCGTGCGCGGGAAGCGGCGCATGGCGCGCAAGCCAGGCGAATTGCCCGTCGACGAGCGCCAGATCGACAAGGCGCACGACGGGCACGCGCGCCAGCGCCAGCGCCGCGAGGGCGATCGCGAGCACCGCGAGGGTCGCGCCGGGCCAGCGCGTCGCCGCGGCGGCGGGCAGGTCCGACTGCGGCGGCAGTAGCGGCTTCACGGCGCGCGGCGACGCTGTGCGCGGTGGGCGCCGGCTCGCCTGTGATACGATCCAACGCGCTGATCGTGCGCACGCACGTGACCACGATGCCCGACTCCGCCGCGCCGGCCACTCCCCTGCAATCGGAAACGCTGAACGCCATCGCGGCGTCCGGCGTGACCCGCAGCTTTCCGCGCAACTCGATCCTGATCAACGAAGGCGACGTCGGCGACGCGCTCTTCATCGTGCTGTCGGGCCGCGTCAAGGTCTTCGCGAGCAACGAGCAGGGCCGCGAGTTCGTCATCGATTTCCACGGTCCCGGCGAATACGTCGGCGAGATGTCGCTCGACGGCGCGCGGCGCTCGGCGTCGGTGATCACCGTCGAGCCGACGACCTGCGCCGTCGTGAACCGCGCGCAGTTCCGCGAGTTCATCCTCGCGCATCCGGACTTCGCGCTGCACCTGATCGAGCGGCTGATCCACCGCGTGCGCGTGACGACGGGCAACCTGAAGAGCCTCGCGCTCTCCGATGTCTACGGACGTCTGGTGCGGCTGCTCAATACGCTCGCGGTCGACGTCGACGGCAAGCACGTGGTGCCCGAGAAGCTGACGCAGCAGGACATCGCCGACCGCGTCGGCGCGTCGCGCGACATGATCGGCAAGCTGATGAAGGATCTGGTCGCCGGCGGTTATCTGGCGGTCGAGGACCGCACGATCGCCATCCTCAAGAAGCTGCCGACCGGCTGGTAATTTTCCGCATCACCGGCGTCGAATTTTCCGTAGGCTACAGCGCACGGCTTCCGCGATAGTGTGATCGCGCGGTGGCTCCGCCCGAACATCGGCGGCAGGTCCCCGGCCTACAGGAGACTTCGATGAGTGCAAGCACTGACAAACCGCCGGTCGACCGACTTGCGACCGGCCTGCGAATGGCGACAGTGATCGTCGTACTGGGCACGCTGGCGGCCGTGTTTCATCCGGC
>JBDSLT010000246.1:0-3919 GCA_039916265.1 Casimicrobiaceae bacterium
CAGCTCCAGGCTGCGCGGAGGGGTCGTCGTCAGCATGCTCGAAGTCCGGTTTGAATCCCGCGGCGATTGTACGTGAAGGGGCGCGCCGCGCCCGCCTGCTTCACGGTCCCGCGGGGAGGAACACCGGAACGAAGCGCGCGCGCCGCGGATCGAGAAACGCCGCCAGCTCGTCGCGCCGCGCCATCGTGTCGGCATAGCCCTGCGCGAGCCGCTCGAGGTCGGCGCCGAGGTTGTCGAGGAAGACCGACGACAGCGCGTGGCCCGCGACCTGCGCGAACGACGGATAGACGGCGGCCGCGGCGCGTTGCCCCGGCTGCTGCTCGGAGAACTGTCCGACGGCGATGACGAGGATGCGGCGCGCGCCGAGGTGCAGCGCCGGCGAGAGCGGCGTGATCTGGCGCACGGAGGCGTCCATGTAGTAGTCGTCGCCCACGCGTCACCGCCTGCCCGGTGTTGTAGCTCGTCGCGTTGATGCCGAGGGCGGCGAGCGCATCGCCTTCGACGTTGGCGGCAATGCAATCGAAGTCCACGACGCGGGCGAGGAGGTGTGCGAGCGGTGCGTTGTCGAGCATCGAAGCGGCGTTCGGCGGCGGCCGTCCCACGCCGGTCATCGCGGCGAGAAAGCACACGCCGTGGCGCGACAGCGTTGCGAAGTCGGCGCGATACACGTCGGCGACCTCGATGCGCCGCCACCAGCGCAGGAGTCGCGCGACGTCGCGGCGGAACTCGCCGGCGTGCGTTGCGAGCGCCGCCGCGTTGATCGCGCCGGCCGAAGTCCCGCAAATGACGGGGAACGGCTGCGGCTGGCGCCTGCCGAGGATCGCCGCGACGGCGCGCAGCGCACCGGCCTGGTAGGCGGCGCGCGCGCCGCCCCCGGACAGCACCAATCCCGTCGGCGACGGTGCGATCACTGCACGGCCCCGGCCACTTCCGGCGCGACCCGTCATGCGCGCAGCGTGCGGTCGAGGATCATCAGCATCGCGGCCGTCGCACCCCAGATGTAGCGGTCGCGATACAGGATGGCCCAATATTCGCGGCGCTGCGTGCCCAGCATCCGGAAATGGCGCTGCTGGTTGGCGGGCTCCAGCAGGAACGCGAGCGGGACTTCGAACATGTCGGCGACTTCGATCGGATCGGCGCGCAACGCGAACGGCGGCTCGACCCACCCGACGACCGGTGTCACGCGGTAGCCGGTCACCGTTTCGTAGTACGGTAACTCGCCCAGCACCGCGACGCGCTCCGACGGCAGGCCGACCTCCTCGGAGGCCTCGCGCAGCGCCGCGGCGGCGTGATCGCGATCGGCGGGTTCGACCCGCCCGCCCGGGAAGCTGATCTGGCCGGGATGGTCGGGGAGGTGGGCGCTGCGCTGCGTGAGCAGCACGCTCAATCCGTCGGCGCGATTGACGAGCGCGACCAGCACCGCCGCCGGCGTCGGCTCGCCGTCGCGGCCCGGCAGCCGGAAGCCGTCGCTCATGCCGCTCGCGCCGGCCGGCGCAGGTCGCGCGAGGCGCTCCTCGATCCAGTGACGTTGCGCGGGGGGCGGCAGTGAGAACAGCGGGAGCGGCATTGGGCGGGACGCTCGCGGTCAAGCGCCGCGACCGCTCCGCGATTCTACCAACGGCCCGTGAGTCTCAGGCGAAGCGCCGCAGCGGCGTGCCGGCGTCGTTCCCGTCGGCGCGCCCGGGTCGCGCGACGGCAACGCGACGAGCGGCGAACTGCGGTCCCATCAGCAGCATCGTCGGGCCGGCGAACTCGTCCGGATCAAGGTTGCAGAGCCCGGCCAGCGTCGTGTAGACGATCCGCTGCTGCGGCAGCGAAGCGCTCTCGACGATGGCGACGGGCAGCGTCGGCGGCTTGCCGCCCGCCTGCAACGCCGCGGCGATGGCGGGCGCTTCGCGAATGCCCATGTAGATCGCGCCGGCGTCCGCGCCCGCAACGCCATGCGCCCAATCGCTCGCGTCTTCGCCGGCACCGACGCGCGGCGTGGCGAGCGCGATGCTGCGCACGGTTCCCCGCTGCGACAGCGACGTGCCCACGGCCGCCGCCGAGGCCAGCGCCGCGGTGATTCCCGGCACCACGTCGTAGGGCACCCCCGCCGCTTCCAGCGCGGCGATTTCCTCCTGCGCGCGGCCGAACAGCATCGGGTCTCCGCCCTTGAGACGCACGACAATTGGATGCGTCGCCGCCGCGTCGACCAGCCGCTTGTTGATGAAACGTTGCGCCGTCGAATGCTTCGCACAACGCTTTCCTACGGCGACCTTCTCGGCCGACGCGGCAAGCGCGATCGTCTCCGGATGAACGAGCGCGTCGTGGAAGACGATGTCGGCCTGCGCGAGCAGCCGCGCTGCGCGCAGCGTCAGCAGGTCCGGCGCGCCCGGCCCTGCGCCGACGAGATAAACGGTCCCTTTCATCGGATCCGCCCCCGGCTCACTCGACGACCGCCCGGGACATCGCGACGCGGCGGCGAAACCAGGGCGTGCGCGCTTCGGTGATCTGGTAGCCGTCGGCGAAATCGTGGAAGGCGGCCAGCGCGCCGTTCGCATCCTCGCCGTCACGCAACGCGAAGGCGTCGAAGCCGCATTGCGCGAGGTAGGAGAGCTGATCGCGCTGGATGTCGCCGATCGCGCGGAGCTCCCCCGTGTAGCCGTAGCGCTGGCGGAGCAGGCGCGCCGTCGAGTAGCCGCGACCGTCGACGAACTGCGGGAAGTCGACGGCGACGAGCGGAAGGCGCGCGATGTCGCCGGCGAGCGCACCAGGATCGTCGGCGGGCGCAAGCCATACGCCGACGTCGCCGCGTGCGGCGAGCGCGTCGCGCTGCGCGACCCACGCGGCCAGGGCGACGATGGCGCGGCCGTCGGGCAGCGCCGCGCCGGACTCGCGCAGCAGCGCCCAGCGGTCGGCGGCAAGCGCCCGTCCCTTAATGAGCTGCGGCATACACGCGCTCCTTGAAGGGTTCGACGCCGACCCGGTGAACCGTGTCGACGAAGCGCTCGTCGTCGTGACGTTGCGCGAGGTACGTCTCGATGAGGTGCGCAATCACGTCGGGCATCTGCGGCGCCGCGAACGACGGGCCGATCACCTTGCCGAGCCCCGCGTCGTTCCCCTGCGAGCCGCCGATCGACACCTGGTACCACTCGGAGCCGCCCTTGTCGACGCCCAGGATGCCGATGTGGCCGACGTGATGGTGGCCGCAGGCATTCATGCAGCCCGAGATGTTGAGATCGAGCTCGCCGATGTCGTGCAGATAGTCGAGGTCGTCGAAGCGCCGCTGGATCGCCTCCGCGATCGGAATCGACTTGGCATTGGCGAGCGAGCAGAAGTCGCCGCCCGGGCAGCACACGATGTTGGTCAGCAGTCCGATGTTGGGCGTCGCGAGACCGAGCGCCTTCAGCTCGGCCCACAGCGCGAACAGGTCGTGCTGCCGCACGTCGGAGAAGATCAGGTTCTGCTCGTGCGAGACGCGGAGCTCGCCGAAGCTGTAGGCGTCGGCGAGATCGGCGATGGCATCCATCTGGTCGGAGGTGACGTCGCCCGGGGCGACGCCGGTCTTCTTCAGCGACAGCGTGACGATCGCGTAGCCCGGCACCTTGTGCGGGTGAACGTTGCGCTGCGCCCAGTTGGCGAACGCGCGGTTGTCGGCGCGCTCCGACTTGTAGCCGCAATCGTCCTCGCGCAGCGCTTCGTAGGCGGGTGCGGGGAAGTGCGCGGCCAGGCGCTCGATCTCCGCGTCGGGCACCGTCGCCGGACCGCCTTTCAGGTGCGCCCACTCGGCCTCGACATCCCGCGCGAACGCCGCCGGCGAACGCTCCTTCACCAGGATCTTGATGCGCGCCTTGTACTTGTTGTCGCGGCGACCGTGGCGGTTGTAGACCCGCAGGATCGCGTCGAGATAGTTGAGGATTTCCTCTCGCGGCAGGAA
>JBDSLT010000247.1:0-7304 GCA_039916265.1 Casimicrobiaceae bacterium
GGCCGCCTTTCTTCGAGCGAGCCGCGGTCAAGCCGCCGGCGTCGTCTCCGTCTGCGGTTGCGCCTTCGTCGCGGCGTCCTCTTCGGCCGCAGCCTTCATCGACAGGCGCACGCGGCCCTTGTCGTCGGCCTCGATCACCTTGACGCGCACGATCTGGCCTTCCTTTAGGTAGTCGGAGACGGCGTTGACGCGCTCCTTGGCGATCTGCGAAATGTGCAGCAGCCCGTCCTTGCCGGGGATCAGCTGCACGATCGCGCCGAAGTCGAGCAATCGCAACACCGGTCCCTCGTAGATCTTGCCGACCTGAACTTCCGCGGTGATGTCCTCGATGCGCTTGCGCGCGACGTTGCACGCGTCGGCATTGACCGAGGCGATCGTCACCGTGCCGTCGTCCTTGATGTCGATCGTCGTGCCGGTTTCTTCGGTCAGCGCGCGGATCACGGCGCCGCCCTTGCCGATCACGTCGCGGATCTTCTCGGGGTTGATCTTGAAAGTGAACATGCGCGGCGCGTGCTGCGAGATCTCGGTGCGTGCATGCGGCAGCGCCTGCTGCATGAAGCCGAGGATGTGCATCCTGCCCTCGCGCGCCTGCGTCAGCGCGACCGCCATGATCTCTTGCGTGATGCCCTGGATCTTGATGTCCATCTGCAGCGCGGTTATGCCGCGATCGGTGCCGGCGACCTTGAAGTCCATGTCGCCGAGGTGATCCTCGTCGCCGAGGATGTCGGTCAGCACCGCGAAACGGTTGCCTTCCTTGATGAGGCCCATAGCAATGCCCGCAACGTGCGCCTTGGTCGGCACGCCGGCGTCCATCAACGCGAGGCTCGCGCCGCACACCGACGCCATCGACGAGCTGCCGTTCGACTCGGTGATCTCCGAAACGACGCGCATCGAGTACGCGAATTCCTCGCCGGTGGGCAGCACCGCGAGAAGGGCGCGCTTGGCGAGGCGGCCGTGGCCGATTTCGCGACGCTTGGGCGAACCTACGCGGCCGGTCTCGCCGGTGGCGTACGGCGGCATGTTGTAGTGGAACATGAAGCGGTCGCGGTACTCCCCCATCAGCGCGTCGACGATCTGCTCGTCGCGTGCGGTGCCCAGCGTGGCGACGACGAGCGCCTGCGTCTCGCCGCGCGTGAACAGCGCGGAACCGTGCGTGCGCGGAAGCACGCCCGTGCGGATCGAGATCGGGCGCACCGTGCGCGTATCGCGGCCGTCGATGCGCGGCTCGCCGCCGAGAATCTGCTGGCGCACGATCTTCGCCTCGAGGTCGAACAGGATGTTGCCGACGTGGCGCTTTTGATCGGGGGACGCGTCGGCGGGCACGCAGGATTCACCCACCTTCTTCGAGATCTCCTTCAGGCGATCGGTCCGCGCCTGCTTGGAGCGGATGCGATACGCCTCTTGCAGATCGCCTTCGGCGGCAGCGGCGATCTGCGCGCAGAGCGCTTCGTCCCTGGCCGGCGGCTGCCATTCCCACAGCGCCTTGCCCGCTTCCTCGACGAGCTGGTGGATCGCGTCGATCGCTGCCTGCATCTGCTGGTGCCCGAACACCACCGCGCCCAGCATCACTTCTTCGGGCAGCTCGTGCGCTTCCGATTCGACCATCAATACCGCAGCTTCGGTGCCGGCGACGACGAGATCGAGCTGCGAGGTTGCAAGCTCGGTCTTCGTCGGATTCAGGACGTACGCGCCTTCGACGTAGCCGACGCGCGCTGCGCCGATGGGGCCGCTGAACGGGATGCCGGACAACGCGACCGCTGCCGAGGCGCCGATCAGCGCCGGGATGTCGGGGTCGACTTCAGGATCGACCGACATGACCGTCGCGACGATTTGCACGTCGTTGTAGAAGCCATCGGGAAACAGCGGCCGCAGCGGCCGGTCGATAAGGCGGCAGGTCAACGTTTCCTTCTCGGACGGACGGCCCTCGCGCTTGAAGAACCCGCCGGGAATCTTGCCGGCCGCGTAGGTCTTCTCCTGATAGTCGACGGTCAGCGGAAAGAAATCCTGGCCTGGCTTGGCCGAGCGCGCGGCGACGCAGGTCACGAGCACGACGGAATCGCCGAGGCTCGCCATCACCGCACCGCCGGCCTGACGGGCGACTTCGCCCGTCTCGAGCGTCAGCGTGCGGCGTCCAAAGGGTATCGACTTCTTGACAGGTGTCAGCACAATGTCCTCGCAATCCTGGAATGAGAACGGCCGTGCCGATTACACAAAACCGGGCACGGCCACTCGTGGTAGGGAAGCAGGCGGCCGTGCGCTATTTGCGCAAGCCCAGCTTTTCGATCAGCGACCGGTACGAATCCGAGTTGCGCGACTTGAGATAGTCGAGCAGCTTGCGGCGGCGCGAAACCATCCGCAGCAGACCGCGACGCGAGTGGTGATCCTTGACGTGATCCTTGAAATGGCCCGCCAGGCCGTTGATCCGCGCGGTGAGGAGCGCGATCTGCACCTCGGGCGAGCCGGTGTCGCCTTGTGCCCGCTGGTGATCGGCGATGACCTTCGACTTCTCTTGCAGCATGCCAGCTATGCTCATTTTCCTTCGGCTCTTTTCGTGTCGTCTTGGGGAAAGACCGCGATTATAGCCACATCCGCACGGTTCTGGCAACCATGGGGCGAGGGCCGGACGACTGACGATAACTGCCTGAAATGCCCGAGGCGCGGAAAGCGCGGCACTTGCGCATCAAAACGCTACGTTTTGGATTGCGTGGCGACCAAAGTTCCTTGCGCCGGAGTCGTTGTTGTATCTGTACAACGACTGACTGGACATCTTGTACATAACTATTCAAACGGGTGGACTGGCCAACAAGCGACCGCGGCGCTGGAGGACAAGAAATAACACACTTGTAGATCAAAAGCTTGAATGCTAACGAATGCTGAGCGGCGCCTCCGGGCAACCCGGTAGCGAACGCAATCGTCCGCCGCCACGCCTGCAGGCATCAATCGGTTTGCCGAGCGCAGGAAGTTTTCCGGCACTCGTAACCCTCCCTCACGTCGACATTCTGCTAAAGTCCTGGCAGCAAGGGCGTTCTGATCTGATCGACAACGCAACGCACGGGAGGATTCAAAAATGCGCAAATGGTTAGCCGCAGGTGCAGTGCTCATGGCGGCGTCGCCCGCCTACGCCATTTTCCAGAATGGCGGCTTCGAAACGGGCAATTACACGGGGTGGACGCAGACCGCCGGCATCAATCAAGGCCTGACCGGCTCGCCGCCATTCACCAGCGCCAGCCTCAACATTGGCGCGGGAGGCACTTTCCGCAGTACGGTCGTCGGCGCGACCCCCGACCCGCGCGCGCCGCAACTGACGCTGCCGCGCGCCGGCGCGTTCACCGCCCTGGTGAACCATCCGACGCAGGCGGGCGGGATACTCAATTCGATCTCGCAGCAGGACGTGATCACCAACGCCGATCGCGACGCCGGCGACAGCAAGCTGCACGTGCGCTTCAGCTACGCGCCGGTGCTCAACGACTCGGGCCACGCGGACAACCAGCGACCGTTCTTCTTCGTGCGCCTGCGCAACATCACCAAGAGCACGACGCTGTATGAAGACTTTGCCTATGAGCAGCAGCCGGGCAAGACGTTCATTTTGGGCAACAGCGGCTATCGCTATCAGCAATTCCAGAACGTTGACATCGTTGTGCCCGATGCCGACCTCGGCGACACGCTGGAAATCCAGGCGCTGGCATCCGATTGCTCGCCCACCGCGCACCCCGGGTACGTGTACCTCGACGGCTTCGGTTCGGCCGTCGTCGGCCCACCCGGCGGTGCCGCAACGCCCACGGCCCCGATTCCCACGCTCTCCGAGTGGGGCCTCATCCTGCTCGCTCTCGGCATCGGCGGCGTCACGATTCTCGCGCAGCGGCGCTCGCGCTATCACTGACATCGACGTCACTCGCATCAACAAGGCCCTCCGCGGAGGGCCTTTTTTTTCCTGGATCGTCCCACGGCGATGAAGACGACGCGCGGAACACGCCTGGCGCTGCTGGCCGTCGCAGCGGTGCTGCTGACCGCAGGACTGTACGGTCCGATCAAGCGCAGCTACGAGGCGCGCGCGAAGGCGGAAGCGATCGCCGAGCTCAAGGCGCGCGTGGAAAGCGAAAGGCGCGAGCGGACGGCCGAGCTCGCCGCGAATCGCACGGAGATTCTCGCGCGCATCCGCGGCCAGCTCGAACGCAGGGAGTTTGCGGCCGCCATGAACGGTGCGGCGCGCTACGCTGCGGCGGGCGACCCCGAGCTTCGCACGCTGTTCCTGCAGGCCGCCGGGTCCGAGAGCGCGCGCCAGCGCTTTGACGTCTATCGAGCCACCGTCGAGCGGGGCTGCAACGAGGCGTCCGCGCGGGAGGCGTTCGCCCGCCTGCTTGCCGCCGCGCCCGATGCGCCCGACAGTCCGGGGCCGTTGCAGAACGGCGCGCTTCGATTCACCCACCTGACCGGCGAGAGCGCGCGCGGGCCCGTGCAGGCGCGTGTGCGCGCGGCCCCGCAGCCGGAAGTCCATCCTGCCGCCAGCGCTCCCTGGATCGAGCGCGCGCGCGACGAGCACCAGCCGCGGCTGGTGCCGGACTACGCGGCCGGGCTGCTGTCCGAGTCCGCGAACGCCATCATCTGCATGTGGCGCATCGAAGGCGAGCGCCGCGGCACGCCGGCGAACGCCGCCTTTGCGCTCGATCTCTGGCTTTCGGCAGCACCCGACGGCAAGGACTTCATACCCGTGCCCCTCGCATACGTCGACTCGCGTTGACGTTGGCCCGTACGCCTCGCGACATTGATCGTGGCTTGGTCGACGGAGGACGGGTGCACGGGACAGGTCCGACGGCTTCAGTGTTCAGGCGCCCTCGGCCCTGCGCCACCCACCCGTCCTCCTGTGATTGTGCTTACGGCGTGGTTCTCGACATGCGTTCGGGTACCAGGGTGTCGCCGTCGCGGATGACGACGCCGATCAGCGCACCTTCGGGCGCGTAGACGCGATAGCGCGCCGGCCCGCCGGCGATCGCGGCGATGGGACGTCCGTCGCGAAGTCGTTGCGCTTCCCCGGCATCGACGGCGAGATGCGGGAGCTCAGCGAGGAGCGTATCGACGGGTAACAGCACGCGGGTGCGTGCCTGCGGCGCCATCGCCTCGAGCGCATCGAGCTTGATGGCATCGCCGATGACGAATCCGCCCGTGGCCTCGCGGCGCAATGCAGCCAGATGCGCACCGCAGCCAAGCGCGGCGCCAAGGTCGGCGGCGAGCGCGCGAATGTAGGTTCCCTTGCTGCAAGCGACGTCGAGGATCGCGTCCGGCGTGCGCCAGCTCGACAGCGTGAGGACGTCGATGCGGACCTCGCGCGCCGCGCGCGGAACGTCGATGCCGGCGCGCGCGTACTCGTAGTGGCTGCGGCCCTGGTGCTTGAGCGCGGAATAGGCCGGCGGCACCTGGCTGATCGTTCCGCGGAAACGCGCCAGCGCCGCGTCGACAGCCGCGCTGTCGATATTCACCGGCGCCGTCGCGACGATCGCGCCCTCGGCGTCCTGCGTCGTCGTCGACACGCCGAAGCGCACGGTGGCCGTATAGCGCTTGTCGGCGTCGAGGAGGAAGCGCGCGAACTTCGTCGCCTCGCCGAAACACAGTGGCAGCAGGCCCGACGCGAGCGGGTCCAGGGTGCCGGTATGTCCGGCCTTCTGCGCGTCGAAGGCGCGGCGCGCGAGCTGCAGCGCGGCGTTCGACGACAGTCCCAGCGGCTTGTCGAGCAACAGGACGCCGTCGACGCGCTGCCGCGGCGGTCGTTGCGCCTGCGCCGCCACCGTCAGCCGTCGGTCTTCTTGTCGGACGCGACCGCGGCGTCGATCAGTTGCGAAAGCCGCATGCCGCTTTCGATCGAATCGTCGTAGACGAAATGGAGCTGCGGCACCGAATACAGGTTGAGTCGCTGCGCGAGTGCGCTGCGCAGGAAGCCGCCGGCGTGTCCGAGCGCCGCCACCGCGTCGTCCGCCTGCGCCTTCCCCGCGAGATGCGAGAAATGCACGTTCGCGTGCGCAAGGTCGCCCGTGACGTCGACCACGGTGATCGTCACGTCGCCCACGCGCGGGTCCTTGACCTCGTTGTGCAGGAGGTCGGCGAGCTCGCGCTGGATCTGATCGGCGACGCGCTGCGCGCGCTGCGAGCCGCGTTTCATCGGCTACAGCGTGCGCGATACTTCGACGACCTCGTAGACCTCGAGCTGGTCCTTCTTCTCGAGGTCGTTGAAGCCCTTGATCGACAGGCCGCACTCGAAGCCGCCCTTCACCTCGCGCACGTCGTCCTTGAAGCGCTTCAGCGAGTCGAGCTCGCCGTCGTGGATCACGACGCTGTCGCGCAGCACCCGGATCTTCGAGCCGCGCCGCACGACGCCCTCGAGGACGTAGCAGCCCGCCACCGTGCCCACCCGCGATATGCGGTAGACCTCGCGCACCTCGACCAGGCCGAGCTGGCTCTCCTTCTGCTCGGGCGTGAGCATGCCGGACAGCGCCGCTTTTACGTCGTCGACCGCTTCGTAGATGATGTCGTAGTAGCGGATCTGCACGCCGCCCGATTCGGCGAGCTTGCGCGCGAGCCCGTCGGCGCGCGTGTTGAAGCCGACGATCACAGCCTTCGACGCGAGCGCCAGGTTGACGTCGGATTCCGTGATGCCGCCGACGCCCGCGTGAACGATGTTCACCTTGACCTCGTCGGTGGAGAGCTTCGTGAGCGCCTGCGAGAGCGCCTCGTAGCTGCCCTGCACGTCGGCCTTGACGATGAGCGCGAGGGTCTTCACTTCGTTCTCGCCCATCTGGTCGAACATGTTCTCGAGCTTCGCCGCCTGCTGCTTGGCGAGCTTGACGTCGCGGAACTTGCCCTGGCGGAACAGCGCGATCTCGCGCGCCTTGCGCTCGTCGCCGAGCACGATGACGTCCTCGCCGGCGATCGGCACGTCGGACATGCCCTGGATTTCGACCGGAATCGCCGGCCCCGCTTCCGCGACCGGCTTGCCGTTCTCGTCGGTCATCGCGCGCACGCGTCCGAAGACGGCGCCCGCGAGCACGATGTCGCCACGCTTCAGCGTGCCCGAGTGCACGAGCACGGTGGCCACCGGACCGCGACCCTTGTCGAGCCGCGACTCGATCACGATGCCCTTCGCCGGCGCATCGCGCGGCGCCTTAAGCTCCAGCACCTCCGCCTGCAACAGGATCGCTTCGAGCAGGCGGTCGATGCCGTCGCCGGTGCGCGCCGAGACGGGGATGAACTGCACGTCGCCGCCGTACTCCTCCGGCAGCACGCTCTCGGCGACGAGCTCCTGCTTGACGCGGTCG
>JBDSLT010000248.1:0-5089 GCA_039916265.1 Casimicrobiaceae bacterium
CACCACGGCGCGCCGCTGGAGCGGCACGGCAACGTGGTGGACCGGTTGCTCGGCGTCAGCCGCTACACGGCGCCGTTCGCGCGTCTCGGCAGGCTGCGCAGCGCGGGCATCACCGATCTGCGCTACGGCAACCTGGTCGACGAGGACTGGATGGGCCGCGATCGCTTCGCGGGGACCGGCGACGTCCGCCAGGCCGTGCCGCTGCCGGCGGGCGTGGCGTGCTTCACCGTCGCCGCGACGACCGGCAAGCGGTCGGGCGATCTGTCGGACCGCCTGATCGGCGACGGCATCGTCCCGCTGGCGAGCGCGCTCGGCCACCACGACAGTCCCGGCCGTGCGCTGGACTTTGCGCCATCGCGGCAATGGATCGGCCACGACATGAACCACCTGGACCTGCTCAGCCGTCCCGCCGTGTACGCGCAGATCCGGCGCTGGATGGAAGGCGCCAGGTGACGCGGTTCCCCGATCCGGAGGCTGCGAGGAATGCGGGAAGCGCGTACGGCGCAGTACGGTGTAGCATTCGCAGGTTTTCCAACCCCTCGAAAGGACCGATCATGAAACGTTTCACCCTCATCGCCCTCGCCACGCTGTTCGCCAGCACCTCGGCCTTCGCCGCGGCCGGCCCCACGTGTGAAGCGCAGGCGATGGACAAAAAGCTGGCCGGCGCCGCCAAGACCAGCTTCATGAAAAAATGCGACAAGGACACGATGCAGATGGCGGCCAAGGTCTGCGGCGATCAGGCGATGGAAAAGAAGCTGGCCGGCGCGGCCAAGAACAGCTTCATGAAGAAGTGCGAAAAGGACGCCGTAATGGCCAAGTAAGCGTGCCGCGGGCGAGCGCTCGCCTCAGCATCGAGCGGCCGGCGCGCGCCAAGCGCCGGCCGCTCGCTTACTCCAGCATCGCGAGCGCGCGCAGGAAAATGTCCTCCGCGCCGAAGTTGCCCGACTTGAGCGCCAGCGCGATCGTCGGCGTTCCGGTCGAAGCCGTCCACGGCACGCCCGGGTCGATCTGCGGCCCGATCGTCAGCGCATCGATTCCCAGCGACTGCACGACGGCGCCGGACGTCTCGCCGCCGGCCACCACGAGGCGTCGCACGCCGCGCTCGACCAGTCCGCACGCCAATGCCGCAAACGCGGCCTCGATCAGCGAAGCCGACTGCGTACGACCGAGTCGTGCCTGCACCGCAGCCACCTCGTCCGGCGCGGCGGTCGAGTAGATCACGAACGGGCGGCCCGCCGCGAGGTCGGCCGCGACGGCCTCCAGCGCGCGGGCGGCCAGCGCGGAGGCGTCGCCGCCCTCCAGCGGGTCGAGCGCGATTGCGGTATGCGTGCGCGCCATCGCGGCGACCTGCGCGTTCGTCGCGGCAGAGCAGGACCCCGCCAGCACCGCCGCCTTGCCCGAGACCGCCGGCAGCGCCGCGGCGTCGGCGCGTTCGGGCAGCAATCGTTGCGCACGAAAATTCTGCGGCAGCCCGAGAGCAATCCCCGACCCGCCCGTGACGAGCGTCAGGTCGCGGCACGCCGCGCCGATGGTGATGAGATCGTCGTCGTCGATCGCGTCGACGACGGCGTAGCGCGCGCCTTCCGCGCCGAGACGCGCGAACTCGGCGCGCACTGCTTCGGGGCCGCGCCTCACGACGGGCCAGCGGACCAGATCGACGCGGTGTCGCGTCTGCCGGCCGAGAACGCGGACGAGATTCGCGTCGCGCATCGGCGTCAGCGGGTGGTCCCGCATCGTGGAATCGGACAACAGGTCGTCGCCGACGTAGAGATGACCGAGATAGATCGTGCGCCGGTTGACGGGGAACGCCGGGCACGCGATCGTGAAGCGCGTGTCGAGCGCGTCCTGCAGCGCGTCCGCGACGGGCCCGATGTTGCCGGCGTCCGTCGAATCGAAGGTCGAGCAGTACTTGAAGTAGATCTGCCGCGCGCCGTGGGCGCGCAGCCACGCCAGCGCAGCCAGCGACTGGGCGAGCGCCTCCGCGACAGGCAGCGTGCGCGTCTTCAGCGCGACGACGACCGCGTCGGGCTCGCCGCCGATGCCGCCCTCGCCCGGAACCCCGATCGTCTGCACCGTGCGCATGCCGACGCGCACCAGCATGCTTGCGAGGTCGGTCGCGCCGGTGACGTCGTCGGCGATGCAGCCGAGCAGCATCGTCAGCGCAACGCCCGGACCAGCGACATGCTGATCGCCGGCACGTAAGTGATGACGAACAGGATGCATACGCTCATGACGAGCTGCGGCACCAGTGCGCGCGCCACCTCGAGCATGCCCACACCCGCGAGCCGCGCGCCGACCATCAGCGTCCCGCCGACGGGTGGCGTGTACAGGCCGATCGCGAGGTTGCAGGTCATGATGAGACCAAGATGCACGGGGTCGATCTTGAACGCGACCGCCAAGGGTACCAACAGCGGCGCCGCGAGCACCAGCGCCGGAACGGGCTCGATGAAGCAGCCGAGCGCCAGCAACGCGATGTTGACGAGCAGCAGGAACGTCCACTGCGTCTGCGCATACTGGGTGACGAAACCGGCGATCTGCACGGGAACCTGCTCGACGGTGATGAGCCACGCGAGCGATGCCGTCGCGCCGATGACGACCATCACCACCGCGCTCGTGGTGAACGATTTCAGCAGGAGCGCGGGCAGGTCGCGCCAATGCAGGTCCTTGTAGACGACCATCGCCACGAACAGCCCGTACGCCGCCGCGACGGCGGCGGCTTCGGTGGGCAGGAACAGCCCGGTCCAGATGCCGCCCAGGATGATCACCGGCATCAGCAGTGCCGGAAACGCGGACACGAACGCGGACCAGACCTCGCGTGCGGGCGCTCGCGCATCGCCGCTGTCGCACCCGGTGCGCTTGCCGTGCCAGACGCAGACGAGCGCCAGCCCGAACGCGAAGACGAAGGCCGGGACGACGCCGGCGATGAAGAGGTCACGCACCGAAGCGCCCGACACGAATGCGTAGACGAGCATCGGGATCGACGGCGGCATCACGACGGCGAGCGTCCCGGCCGTCGACATCAGCGCGCCGGCGAACGCCGGCTTGTACCCCTTGCGCACCATCGCCGGCGTCATCACCGACCCAATCGCCGCGGTGTCGGCGATGGCCGAGCCGGAGACGCCACCGAAAATCAGGCTCGAAGCCACGGTAGCGATGCCGAGTCCGCCGGGGAGAAAGCCCAGCAGCTTCGTCGCGAAGTTCACGATGCGCAGTCCGACGCCGCCCCGCGAGAGGATCTCGCCGGCCAGCATGAACAGCGGCACGGCGATGAGCACGAACGGCTCGACGCCACCGATGTAGGCGAGAAAGATCGACGTCAGCGGATGGCCGAGACCGTGCCACCAGATGACCCCTGCCGTCGAAAGAAGCAGCCCGTAGACCAGCGGCACGCCGAGCAGCGCCGTGACGACGAACAATCCGAAGGTCTCGAACAGGATCAAGCGCGCTCCTCGCCGTAGCGCTCGGCGCGCGTGCGGCCGCGCAGGATCTCGACCAGGTCATGGGCGACGAAGACCATCGTGATCGCCGACGCCACGGGCAGCGCGGCGTATTGCGTCGCGATCGGCCAGCCGAGCACGGTGAGCTGCGAGAGCAGGCCGGCGTCGGCGATGCCGATGCCATACCAGACGAGAAGCCCGAGCGTCGTCAGCACGACGAATTGAATCGCGGCATCCGCCATGCGCCGCGCCGCGCCGTCGAGGCGGCCGACGAGCTCGCCGATCACCATGTGCGCGCCGCGCCGCGTGGCCGCCGCGCCTCCCAAGAACGTCACCCACACCATCAGCAGCTCGCAGAACTCGGTGGTCCACGCGATGTCGCCGTGCACGAGGTGCAGGAGCACGTTCACGAACACCAGCGTCGCCATCGTCGCGCCGATGACCACGATGCTCCAGTCAACCAGCTGCGCGAGCCACCGGATCGGGCGCGGCGCGGGCGGGCCGGCGGGCAGCAGCGTCGCCGCCGCGCCCGCGCTGGCCTCACTGCGCACGGCGCCCATCTACTTCGCCGGCAGCGCCTTGCGCACCGCGTCGGCGTCGGCCTGGATGGCATCGACGTCGGCACCGTATTTCGCCTTGGCCTCGGCGTACACCGGCTTGACCGCCTCACGCCACGGTCCGAGGTTCGGACGCGAGACCTTGGCGCCCTTCGCCGTCATTTCGGCGAGCAGGCGATCGTCGTTGCTGCTGACCTCCTTGCGGCTCCAGTCGGAAGCTTCCTTGGCCGCCTTGCTGATCGCCTCGCGATCGGCGGGTGAGAGCTTCTGCCAGGTCTTTTCCGAAATGGTCATCGGGATCGGGCTGTAGACGTGCTGGGTCAGCGTCACGTACGGCGCGACTTCGTAGAACTTGTTGGCGGAGATGGTATCGATCGGGTTCTCCTGCCCGCTCACCACGCCTTGCTGGATCGCCAGATAGACTTCGGGCAGCGGCATGATCTGCACGTTGAAGCCCATCGCCTCCAGCTGCCAGCGCATCATCTCGTTGGGGAAGCTCCGCAGCTTCTTGCCCTTCGCGTCGGCCGGCGTCGCCAGCGGCTCCTTGGTCGTCATCGAGCGGAAGCCCGCCTCGAACGGCGACAGAAAGCGGAAGCCCTTGTCCGGACCCTTGGCGAACTGCGCCTGCATCCACTTCGACTCGTCGTAGAGCTTCCAGCCCTGCGGATAGCTTTCGACCAGGAACGGCAGCGCGGTGAGGTTGAGCGTGGGAATGTGCGTCGCGTAGGTGCCGGTGCCGGTGACCGTGAAGTCGATGCCGCCCAACTGCAGCTGCTCGACCGCCTTCGGATCGTTGGCGAGCTGGCCCGCCGGATAGATCTGCACCTTGTAGCGACCCTGCGTGTACTGCTCGACCTTCTGCGCGAACAACTCGGCGGCCTTTTGCCGCGCGCCGCCCGGCTGGTCGGTATGGCTGAACTTGAGCACCGTCTGCGCCTGCGCGAGTCCGGCGAGTGCGACGAGCGTCGCGGTGGCTCCCGCAACGGCGACCTGCTTCACGAACGATCTGCGTTTCATTGGACTTCCTCCTTGTGTGCGGTCATGCGGAACCTGCGCCGGCGCTGACCGCTTCCGGCTGCAGGGGGTCGAAGCTAG
>JBDSLT010000249.1:0-2675 GCA_039916265.1 Casimicrobiaceae bacterium
CAGGAAATAGCTCTGGTTGGGCGGGATGAGCGGCGCGGCCGGACGATCCGACACCTCGATGCGCACCAGCGACTTCATCTCGGCCCAGGTCTCGCGCAGAAAGCGCAGCCATGGAGATTCCGTCGCCTCGGGCACCTCGCGTTGCGGCGCCGGAACCCGCTCGTCCTTCGCGAGCGGCAGCATGTCGATCACCGCGAGGCCCTGATCGAGCTTGGCCGAAATCCCGGCGACGTCGACGTAGGGAACCGCTTTCAGCGCGTCGATATCACGAGCGAGCAAGCGGCGCAGCGGCGCCCATTGCGGCCGTTCCATGCGCCCGAGCTTCGCGTCGGCGAGCTGAACGGCCGCGAGCGCCGCCTGCACGTTGCCGGCGAGCGCCAGCTGCTGGGACGCCAGCACCAGGATCTGCTCGACCTCGTTCAACGCGAGCTCGTCGCGCGACGGCGCAAGGTCGCGATAGAGCGTTTCGAGCGCCGCCTGCTGCGACTGCGATTCGGATAGGCGCGCTTCCAGCAGCGCGACTTTCGCCTGCGCGTCGCGCAGCTCGTTGCCGAGGTCGGCACCCCTGGCTCGCGACTGAGCGAGCTCACCATCGACGGTGGCGAGCCGCGTCGCCACTTCGAGGCGCAGCCCATCCGCGCGCTGCCGCGCGTCCTGCCACGCGACCACGCCTGCCGCGATCAGCGCGAGCACGACCAGCGCGAGCCCCCATCCGCGGACGCCGCGCGACGGGGACACAGCAGGTTTCGGCGCCACCGGCGCCGGCGCATTGCGCGGGCCGTCGGCGGCTTCGGGGGGCGCGGGATTCATCGCGATTTTCCACGCCGATTCTAGCAGTCCGCGCATTGCGCGCCGCCGCCGGGCGCTGGCCCGCGAGTCCGCGCTCGCATACAATCCGCGATCTGCCGAGCGCCGGGTGGCGCATCCGGCGATCCCCCACCCGCCTCCTTCGCCGCTTTTTGTGAACGGTCTCTCGCTGCTGCTGCTGATTGCCCTCGCGATCGGCATCGTCGTCGCGTATCGCGCGGGCATCGCGCGCGGTGCGCGCCAGGCGCGCGCTTCGCTCGGCCCTCGCGCCACGCTCACAGCCGACGCGCCCACCAGGGCGCCGGCGAGCGGCGACATCGCGGCGGCGGGCGACACGGCGGCGGTGAGCGGCGATGCGGTTGCCGATCCGGCGGCGCCCGCGGCAACGAAAACTGCGCCGTGGGTGGCGCTGGCGGAATCGTTTGGCGAAGAGCGTCACGCGCTGCACCGCGCACTCGCGGATGCGCGCGGCGAAACGGCACGCTACCGGCAACTCGTCGTCGACCTCGAGAACGACGCGCCGCCGCCACTTCTCGATGGACCCGGCTCGCCCGACGACCTCAAGCTCATCGTCGGCATCGGTCCGGTGCTGGAGCGGATGCTGCAACAACTCGGCGTCAGCCGCTACAGGCAGATCGCGCGCTGGAGCGAGCGCGACATCGACGAATTCGACGCGCGGCTGCCGGAGTTCCCCGGCCGCATCCGGCGCGACGGCTGGGTGACCCAGGCACGCGCGCTGCACCAATCCAAATTCGGTGAAGCGCTGCCGTCGCGCGGCGCCGGATGAGCGCCCCGGCACCGCCGTCCAGCCCGCCGCTCGCCCGCTCGCTGATGCCGATCGCGGTGCTGACGCTCGTCTGGGGCTGCAACTGGCCGATCCTCAAGCTCGGCGTGACCGAGTTGGCCCCGCTCACGTTCCGCGCGATCACGCTGCCGTTCGCCGCGATCGGCCTGCTGCTGGTCGCGCGCTTCTCCGGCGATTCGCTCCGCATTCCGCGCGAGTGGTGGGGCCGCGTCGCCACGCTCGCGCTGTTCAACATCGCCGCGTGGAACGGCTTCATCCTGTTCGGCGTCCAGCAGATGCCCGCGGGCCGCAGTGCGATCCTGGCCTACACGATGCCGCTGTGGGCAACGGCGATCGCCGCGGTGATGCTTCACGAACCGCTCGGCAAGCGCAAGCTCGTGGGCCTGGCACTCGGCGTGACGGGAATGGCGCTGCTGATCGGCGACGAACTCCGGCTGATCCAATCCAAGCCTTTCGGCGTCGCGATGATCCTCACCGCCGCGGTGGCGTGGGCGTTCGGCACCGTGCTGCTGCGCAAGTGGCGGCCAGCGTTTCCGCAGAACGCGCTCACCGGCTGGATGATGATTCTCGGCTGGATACCGATCGCCGCGCTCGCGCCGTTCTTCGATCCGCAGCCGCTGCACGCGGAGCTCGCCGCGCTGTCCGCACGCGGCTGGTTCGCGATCGTCTACAACGTCGTGCTCGCCGGCACGGTGGCGCATTGGGCGTGGTTCACGCTCGCGCGCACGCTGCCGGTCGCCGTGTCGTCGCTGTCGTCGCTGCCGGTGCCAGTGGTCGGGGTGTTCGCCGGCATCGTCGTGCTGGGCGAGCAGCCGGGGCCGCAGGAGTGGGCCGCGCTGGCACTCGTCGTGCTCGCACTCTTCGTCGTGATGTTCGAGCCGCGCCGCAAGCGGCCGTCCGCGGCAACGCCGCTCGCGCCGGACGATTAGCCGGGCGCGAGTTCGGGGATCAGCGTCACCGTCCCCTTGCCGGCGAACCACGAATCGAGGTTGGCCTTGCACAGGTCGCCCATCGCCTTGCGCGTCTCGTGCGTCGCGCTGCCGACGTGCGGCAGCAGCACGAC
>JBDSLT010000250.1:0-2839 GCA_039916265.1 Casimicrobiaceae bacterium
GCAGCGGATAGTGGATCGACGCGCCGAGCATCGCCGCCGCCGACGCTTCGTTGGCGCAGGCCTCGACGTGGACGCCGAGCTCGGCAAGATAGGGCTTCGCCTGCACCATCACGTCGAGCAGGTGCGAGACCGGTGCGCCCTGGTAGCCGCCGACGTACGCGACGCCCGACTGCAACAGCGCCTTGGTGATCGCGAGGATGCCTTCGCCATGGAAAGTTTCGCCTGCGCCCAGGCGCAGGCTGCGAACCTCTTTCGCGAACGAGACTTCCATCGGTCCTCCAGTCGCTTTCCGGGGCCTTCGTTGCGACGCGGCGCCGGGCTGGCTCTACGGCCTGCCTCGGGGCGCGCGCCGATCATCGCCCGGTCAGCCGCAATCTAGCGCCGGCGGTACTATCTGTAAACGACATGTCGTCGATATCCATTATTCGTCGGATGAATACGCGTCCCGTCGATCTCAACCTGCTGCAGACGTTTCATGCCGTGCACGCCGCCGGCAGCGTGAGCCGCGCCGCGCAGCGCCTCGGCGTCTCGCAGCCCACGGTCAGCCATGCGCTGGCACGCCTGCGTGCGGTCTACGGCGATCCGCTGTTCGTGCGCGCACAAGGCGGGATGGCGCCGACGGCGAAGGCACAGCGGCTGGCGCGCGCGGTCGGGCAGGCGCTCGCGACGCTCGAAGGCGCCCTTCGCGATACCGAGCGCTTCGACCCGGGCGCTTCGACGCGGACGTTTCGCCTTCACATGAGCGACATCGGCGAGACGATCTTCCTGCCGCCGCTGATCCGCGCGCTTGCGCGCGTGGCACCCGGCGTGCGCCTGGAAGCATTCCAGCTCGACGACGACGACATCCTGCCCGCGCTCGAAGGCGGTCGCGTGGACCTGGCGCTCGGCTACATTCCGGCGCTGACCGACGTGCGCCGCCGCTTCCTGCTCCACGAAGCCTACGTCGTCCTGATGCGCGCCGAGCACCCGCTGGCGCGCCGCCGACCTTCGCGCGCGGGCCTTCGCCGCCTCGATTACGTTCTCGTGCGCTCGCACCCGGCGACCGGCCGCGCGCTCACGGGCCTCGGCCTCGACGATCGCATCCGTCTCACGATTCCGCACTTCATGGTGCTGCCGCGCATCCTCGCCGAATCGGATCTTGCCGTCGTGATGCCTTCGCGGCTCGCCGTCGCGTTTCGCCGGCTGGGCCGCTACACGATGTGGAGGCTCGCCGTCGGGCTGCCGAAGTTCGACGTCAGCGTGCACTGGTCGGGGCGCTTCGACGCCGAGCCCGGCCAGCGGTGGCTGCGCGAAAAGATCGTCGAGCTGTTCGCCGAGAGCTGAGTCCGGCGCCGCGCACGCCTCACGGCGGAGTGGCATCGGGACTCACGGCTGCGCAGCGTCGGGATAGAGCCCACGGGTGCGCGCATGCAGCCGCGCCAGTCCGAGCAGCGCGTCGAGGCGCGGCGTCGCGACACCCACCTTGGCGCCGATCTCGCGCACCGACGACAGCAGCGCGTCGATCTCGACGGGCCGGCCCGCCTCCACGTCCTGGAGCATGGACGTCTTGAAAGCGCCGAGCCGCCGGGTGACGGCATTGCGGTCCTCACCGCTTTGCGCGACCGGACAGCCGATCGCCGCACCAATCGCCGCGGCCTCCGCCATCACGTCGAGGCAGAAGCGATTGACCAGCGGATCGTCGAGGACGCGATCGGCGGTCGCGCCGGTGAACGCCGAGATCGGGTTCATCGTCATGTTGCCCCAGAGCTTGTACCAGATGTCGGCCTGGATCTTCGGCGACACCTCGACGTCGAATCCCGCCGCACGCAGCAGATCGGCGAGCGCGGCGAGCCGCGGCGTCGACGCGCCCGACGGTTCGCCGACGATCAGTCGATTGCCGACGGCGTGGCGGACGACGGCAGGCTCCGGCGTCGTGCAGGCCAGGTGGACGACCGACCCGACGATGGACGACGGCGCGATCGCCGCGGCGATCGCGCCGTGCGGATCGACTGCGCGCAGCGGCAGGTCCTGGTACGCGCCGGCCAGCCCGTGGAAGAACCACCACGGAACGCCGTTCATCGCGGTGACCACGACGGTTTCGGGGCCCGCGAGCGCGCCGACGATCGACGCGGCGCTTGCCATCGCCGGCGCCTTGACCGCGACGACGACGACGTCGGGTCTCGGCTCGCGCGCCGGATCGCTTACCACGCGCACCGGCACCGTCGTCTCGCCGCCCTGCGTGAGAAGACGCCACCCCCGTGCGCGCAACGCGTCGGCCGTCGCGCCGCGCGCGACGACGCTCACGTCCGCGCCGGCTTGCACGACGCGCACGCCGATCATGCCTCCGATCGCGCCGGCGCCGACGATGCAGACGGCCGGCTTCACCTGCGAAAGGGAAGCTCGACGCGCGGCTTCCGATCGACGGCGCCGGGCCGGGTGCCGCGCGCCGTCGCCAACGGGCTGGCCCGGGGAAAAACGGTTTCCAAGTTGGCCTCCGGCGTCAATATATATCAGTGTGATCGCAGTGCGCCGCACACCACGGCATGCCTGTCGCGTAAGGCGTTGCCGCATGGGAGAATGCCGCGTGCCAGAATTCGAACACCTCCAAGGCACCGCGCCTGCGCAGGATCGCGCGGCGGGCGAAGCAGGCACACGGGTCGATCCCCGCGCCCACGCGTCGCCCGGTCCATGAGACGGGCGCTGAAATGGTCAGGGCTCGGCCTGCTCGCGCTCCTGCTCGTGTGCATCGGGCTGCTGGTGCAGACGTGGTACTTCAAGCCGCTGTCGATCGACTGGTTCTACACGCGCGTCTTCCTGCGCTTCGTGCTGGACGACCCGGAACTGCTGACGCAGCTGCGCT
>JBDSLT010000251.1:0-18188 GCA_039916265.1 Casimicrobiaceae bacterium
AGCCAGTCGGCGAGAGGACTCTCGTCGACCGGCGCATCCGGGTCGATCGAGATGCCGGCGATGCGCAGCCTCCCCTGCATGTCGCGCCGGACGGAAAGCCGCGGCCCGTCGACGATGAGCTCGCGCAACCGCAACTCGAGCAGCGACAGCGACGTCCACGCCACGACGAGGTCGACGCGAGGCAGCTCGAGCAGCGGCGTCGCGCGCAGCCCGGCGCGATCGCGGATGCGAACCCCGCGTATCGACAGGCGCGGATTCCAGCCATCCCATCCGGTCGCGAGGGAATCGATCTCGATCGCCTGACCGAGGCGTGTCGACAGGTAGTCAGCGATCTGCGCACGATGCGACTCGAGCTGGGGATACACGATGAAGCGCACCGCGAGCAGCAGCGCGCAAAAACCGCCGACGAGGACCAGAACGGCCGTGCCGGCGAAGTTCAGCCAGCGAACGGAACGTGGCGCCTGCTCGACCGGGGCGCGAGGGTAGACGCGCGCAAAAGGCATAAAATGGGCCGTTCAGGCAGATTGTAGCGGATGGCGGACGATTCACTGCGCGTTTCGCGCCGCGCCCTTCACACGTCTTCCGCCAGAGCCTCAGCCACAGCCTCCGTCTTCGTCTCCGGACCCGCTGCACTCGGTCCCGCACTCCGCCAAGGTCCGCCCGCCTCCCGCCATGAATCTCGAGCACGCGCTCGGTTGGAGCCGCTACGTTCGCGATGCGTTCGCCGCGCACCCGGCGCTGCGCAACGAGGTCGCGGCCAGCGTCGACGCGCCTTTCGACTGGACCGCCGCTGCGCACGCGCTCGACGCGATCGTCTCGGGAGGCGACGGAGCTGCGCTCTCGGCGGGGCTGCGCGTCCTGCGTCGTCGAGTCTTCGTCCACACCCTCGCGCGCGACCTGACCGGACGCGCGCCGCTCGCCGAAGTGCTCGCGACGATCACGCGGCTCGCCGAAGCCGCGCTCGACGCCGCGACCACGCTGCACGCGCGCGAACTCGCCGAAGCGCACGGCGAGCCGATCGGCGCCGAGTCCGGCGCGCCCCAGCAGCTCATCGTCATCGGCATGGGCAAGCTCGGCGGCGGCGAGCTCAACGTGTCTTCCGACGTCGACCTCGTCTTCGCCTATCCCGAGGAAGGTGAGACCAGCGGTACCCGCGCGCTCGCGAATCGCGAATTCTTCGATCGGCTGGGCCGCCGTGTCATCGCCGCGCTCGGGGAAGTCACCGCCGACGGCTACGTATTTCGTGTCGACATGCGCCTGCGCCCCTACGGCGACAGCGGCCCGCTGAGCGTCTCGTTCGCAGCGCTCGAGCACTATCTGATCACGCAGGGCCGCGCCTGGGAGCGCTACGCATGGCTGAAGGCGCGCCCGCTCACCGGCGACGCGCACGACGCGCTCGCGCAGCTGGTGACACCCTTCGTCTATCGCAAGTACCTCGACTACGATGCCTACGAGGAACTGCGGGACATCCACCGGCAGATTCGTGCGCAGGAGCGTCGCGTCGCTCATGCGTCCGACGTCAAGCTCGGGCCGGGCGGTATCCGCGAGATCGAGTTCGTCGCGCAGGCGCTGCAAATCGTCCGCGGCGGCCGCGAGCCGCCGCTGCAGGTGCGCGGCACCTTGCCGGCGCTGGCTGCGCTCACGCGCCGGCGCGTGCTCCCGGGCGCAGCGAGCCAGGCGCTGAACGACGCCTACGCGTTCCTGCGCAACGTCGAGCATCGGCTCCAGTATCGCGACGATCGACAGACACAGGCGCTCCCCGCGGATGCCGTGGAGTTGCGCGCTCTCGCCGACAGCATGGGATTTGCCGACGTTGCGGCGTTCACCCTCGCCCTCGACCGGCACCGGCGCGACGTCGCGGCGCAGTTCGCGATGGTGCTGGGCGAATCGACAGGCGCCAACGACGCCGACGAAGAGGAGGCGCCGTTTGTCGCGCTCTGGCGCGACCCGACGCCGACGCCGGACATCATCGCGCGGCTTGCCGCGGAAGGCTTCCAGGATCCGGCAGCGCAAATCGACGCGCTGCGCCACGCGCGCGAAGCGGCGCGCTACACGCAGCTTCCCGCGGCGTCGCGGCAGCGTTTCGACCAGCTCGTGCCCAAACTGCTCGCGGTGGCAGCGCGCGAGCGCCCCGCCGACGCGCCGGCCGAAACGGTCTTCCACCGGCTCTTCGCGCTGCTCGATGCGGTCAGCCGGCGCAGCGCATACCTCGCGCTCCTCGTCGAGCATCCGCCACTGCTGCCGCGGCTCGCCCACCTGATGGGCGCATCGGCGTGGGCGGCCGACTACCTCACGCGCCACCCGATCCTGCTGGACGAGTTGCTCGACGCTCGCGTGCTGCTCGCCGACGCCGACGGTGCCGCGTGGCGCGACGAGCTCGAGCGCCAGATGGATGCGCACGCCGGGGACGTCGAACGGCAGATGGACGCGATGCGCAATTTCCAGCAGTCGCAGACCATGCGCCTGCTCGCGCAGGATCTCGGCGGCCGGTTGTCGGTCGAGCGCCTCGCCGATCATTTGTCGGCCCTCGCCGACGCCGTCCTCGACGCGACGCTCGCACACTGCTGGCAGCAGCTCGCCCCCCGAGAGGCGCCACCGCGCTTCGCGGTCATCGGCTACGGCAAGCTCGGCGGCAAGGAGCTCGGCTACGCGTCGGATCTCGACCTCGTGTTTATCTACGACGTCGATCCCGGGACCGACGATCCCGACGCAGCGCAGCAGCGCTACGCACGCCTGGCGCAGCGAATCAACACGTGGCTCACGAGCACCGGCACGGCCGGCCGCCTCTACGACACCGACCTGCGGCTGCGTCCCGACGGCGCGACGGGGTTGCTCGTGTCGAGCCTGGCAGCGTTTCGCAGGTACCAGCGCGAGTCGGCGTGGACATGGGAACACCAGGCGCTGACGCGGGCGCGCTTCGTCGCCGGCGACAAGGCGATCGGGGCGGCATTCGACGCCGAGCGCGATGCGATCCTGCGTCTGCCGCGCGAGCGGGAGCGGCTGGCCGCCGATGTCGTCGACATGCGGCGCAAGATGCACGCGGGACATCCCAACCGCACGGCGCTCTTCGACCTGAAGCACGACCGGGGCGGGATGGTGGACATCGAGTTCGTCGTGCAGTTTCTGGTGCTGCTGCATTCGCGCACGCATCCGTCGCTCACGCAGAACGCCGGCAACATCGCACTGGTGCAGATGGCGGGCGCGCTCGGTCTCGTGCCGGCGGCGCTCGCGGCGGGGGTTGCCGATGCGTATCGCGAGTTGCGCCGCGAGCAGCATCGCGTGCGGCTCACCGGCGCGGCGCAGGCGCGCGTGGATCCGGCGACGCTCGCAGGACGGCGCGACGACGTGGACGCGCTCTGGCTGCATGTGTTCGGCGCACCGTGGCCGGTTTCGCAAGCTTCGAGCGGCCGAGGGGCGGCGGGTTTCGGATAAACTCCCGGCTTCCGAGGGCAAGGAGAGTCTGCAATGTCGATGGCCGACCGCGACGGCTGGATCTGGTTCGACGGCAAGATGGTGCCGTGGCGGGACGCGACGACGCACGTGCTGACGCACACGCTGCATTACGGCATGGGCGTGTTCGAGGGCGTGCGCTGCTACAAGACGGCCGAGGGCCCCGCGATCTTCCGCCTGCGCGACCATACCGACCGCCTGTTCCGTTCGGCGCAGATCTTCGGCATGAAGATCCCGTTCACGCGCGAGGTACTTGAAGACGCGCAGCGCGCCTGCGTGCGCGACAACAAGCTCGAATCGTGCTACCTGCGGCCGATCGCCTTCTACGGCTCGGTCGCGATGGGGGTCGCCGCCAAGTCCAATCCCGTCGTCGTCTCGATCGCGGCGTGGCCCTGGGGCGCGTACCTCGGCGCGGACGGCCTCGAAAAGGGCATCCGCGTCAGGACCTCGTCGTACACGCACCATCATCCGAACATCACGATGTGCGGCGCCAAGGCCGTGTGCAACTACGCGGTGTCGATTCTCGCCAACCAGGAAGCGACGCACGACGGCTACGAAGAAGCGATGCTGCTCGATCCGCAGGGATACGTATGCCAGGGCTCCGGCGAGAACGTCTTCATCGTGCGCGACGGCAAGCTGCACACGCCGGACCTCGCGGGTGGTGCGCTCGCCGGCATCACGCGCGCGACGATCATCGAATTCGCCGGGGAGATCGGCCTGCCGGTGGTCGAGCGGCGGATCACCCGCGACGAACTCTACGTCTGCGACGAGGCGTTCTTCACCGGCACCGCCGCCGAGGTCACGCCAATCCGCGAGATCGACAATCGTACGGTCGCCGAGGGAAAGCGCGGGCCGGTCACCGAAAGGCTGCAGGCGATGTTCTTCGACACCGTCAACGGGCGCGACCCGAAGCACAAGGCGTGGTTGACGCTCGTCTGATCATGACGCTCGACAACGCCTCCGCATCCACCGCCGTGATGGTCAATCCGGCCGACCTGCCGGTTTTTTGTCCCAATCCCGCGATGACGCTGTGGAGCTCGCATCCGCGCGTGTTCCTCGACGTCGCCGATACGGGGTCCGCGATGTGTCCGTATTGCGGAACGCAGTACCGCCTCGAAGGCGGCCCGGCGATCGCCGGTCACTGACGCCGCAGAAAGCCGGCTTCGCGCCCGCTTTGGCTCGTGATCGCATCCTCGTCGTCGCTCCGTCCTGGGTCGGCGACGCGATCCTCTCCGAACCGCTGATCGCGCTGCTGCGCCAGCCCTACGAGCATCCGCGCATCGACGTACTGGCGCCGCCGTGGTGCGGCCCGGTATACGCGCGCATGCGTGGCATCCGCCGGGTCATCGACAGCCCCTTCGGCCATGGCCGCGTCGACCTCGCCGGGCGCCGGCGCCTCGCCGCGGATCTGCGCAACGAGAATTACGCCCGCGCGATCGTGCTGCCGAATTCGTGGAAGTCCGCGCTCATTCCGTTCCTCGCGCGCATACCGTTGCGCACCGGGTACGTCGGCGAAGCGCGCTGGGCGCTGCTGAACGACCCACGCAAATTGTCCAAGGATGCGATGCCGCGGCTCGTCACGCGCTACGCCGCGCTGTCGGGCGAGCCCGGCAGTCTGATGCCGCTGCCGCCCGCGCCGGTGCTCGTGCCGGACGTCGCGAACCGCAACGCCGCCGTGCGCGCGCTGTCGCTGAAAACCCACCGTCCGGTCGCGATCCTGTGTCCGGGCGCCGAGTTCGGCCCCGCCAAGCGCTGGCCTCCCCACCACTTCGCCGAACTGGCGTCGCTGTTCCTTCGCGACGGCTTCCGTGTCTGGATCGTCGGCTCGCCGAAGGACAAGATCGCGGCGAGCGCGGTCGTGCAGTCGATGGGCGAAGAGCGCCGTCAGGTCCACGACCTCACCGGCAGGACGGATCTCGGCACCGCGATCGATCTGCTGTCGATGGCCGCGCTGGCCGTCAGCAACGATTCGGGGCTGATGCACGCGGCCGCCGCGGTGGGTGTGCCCGTCGTCGCGCTCTTCGGCTCGTCGTCGCCCGAGTACACGCCGCCGCTGTCGCCGCTGGCGCGCATCGCCAAGATCGACATCGAGTGCAGCCCCTGCTTCAAGCGCGAGTGCCCGCTCGGCCATTTCAAGTGCATGCGCGATCTGCAACCGTGGATGGTCTACAATTTTTCGCGCGCGGCGATGCCGCTGCACCTGTCCGCGCGCAGCGCCGCGACAACCGAACCCTGACTGTAACGGAAGCGTCATGCCCAAGGGCCGCACGCCGTCGATCTACACGTCGCCACAGGATGCGGCCCTCGCGTTCTACCAGGCGTTCGAAGCGAAGAATATCGACGCGATGATGGCCGCGTGGGCCGAAGACGAGGAGATCGTCTCGGTGCATCCGGGCGGTGCGCGTCACGTCGGCTACGACGCGGTGCGCGGGTCCTTCGAGGCGCTGTTCACCGGCGACGGCAAGCTCGCATTCCGCCTCGACCAGGTGGTAGTGATGGAAACGGTGGGGCTCGCCGTGCAGAGCGCGATCGAGCAGATCTATCTAGCCGACGGCAATCCGCGCGGCGCCGCGATCGCCACCAATGTGTTCATGCGCACGCCCTCCGGCTGGCGGATGGTGCTGCATCACGCGTCGCCGGCACCGTCGCTGCCGCAGGCGCAGCCCAGCGGTCCGCTGCACTGACGCTCCCGCGGCCTCAGCCCGTGCCGCCGACGGTGAGGCCGTCGATCTTCAGCGTCGGCTGTCCAACGCCGACCGGCACGCTCTGCCCGTCCTTGCCGCAGGTGCCGATCCCCGGGTCGAGCGCGAGATCGTTGCCGACCATCGAGACGCGCGTCAGCGCATCCGGGCCGTTGCCCATCAGCGTCGCGCCCTTCACCGGGTGCGTGATCCTGCCGTCCTCGATCATGTAAGCCTCGGCCGCGGAGAACACGAACTTGCCGCTCGTGATGTCGACCTGTCCGCCGCCGAAGTTCTTCGCGTAGAGGCCATGCTTCACCGACGCGATGATCTCCGCCGGATCGTGCGCACCCGCCATCATCAGCGTGTTGGTCATGCGCGGCATCGGCAGATGCGCGAATGACTCGCGCCGGCCGTTGCCAGTGGGCGCGACACCCATGAGGCCCGCATTCAACCGGTCCTGCATGTAGCAGCGCAGGATGCCGTCTTCGATCAGCACGGTGCGCTGCGTGGGGTTGCCCTCGTCGTCGTGATTGAGCGAGCCGCGACGCCGGTCCATCGTGCCGTCATCGACGACCGTGATTCCCTTGACCGCCACCTGCTCGCCGACACGCCCCGAGAAGGCGCTGGTTTCCTTGCGGTTGAAATCACCCTCGAGGCCGTGCCCGATCGCCTCGTGCAGCAGGATGCCGGGCCAACCGTTGCCCAGCACCACGGTCATCGTTCCGGCCGGCGCAGGACGCGCCGCGAGATTCGTCAGCGCGCCGTCGACCGCGCGCTGCGCGAAATCGTCGAGGCGCGCATCGTCGAAGTACGCGTAGCCGAAGCGGCCGCCGCCGCCGGCGTAACCGCGCTCGCGCCGCCCGTTCTCCTCGACGATCACCGTCAGCGTGAGGTTGACCAACGGCCGTACGTCCGCTGCGATCAGGCCGTCGCTGCGCGCCACGAGGATGGTTTCGTGCTCGCCGGACATCGACGCCATCACCTGCACCACGCGCGCGTCGCGTGCGCGGGTCTTGCGCTCCAGCCGGTCGAGCAGCGCGACTTTCTCGGCTTCCGCAAGACTCGCGATCGGGTCGTCGATCGCGTAGAGCATGCGCGCGTCGCCGTTGCGGCCGAGGGGCGTGGACGCCGACTGCCCCTGACGGCCGATCGCGCGCACGGCGCTCGCCGCCTCGTCGAGCGCCGCGCGCGAAATGTCGTCGGAGTACGCGAAGGCCTGCTTCTCACCGACGACCGCGCGTACGCCGACGCCACGATCGATGTTGAACGCACCCGATTTGACGATGCCCTCTTCCAGGCTCCAGCTCTCGTAGCGCGAATGCTGAAAATAGAGATCGGCGAAATCGATCTCGCGCGCGTGGATGTCGGCCAGGACACGGGAGAGGGCCGCGTCGTCGAGGGCGGCCGGCGCGAGCAGCACGCGCCGCGCCTCGGCGACCAGCGCGGCGGAAACGGGAGGTACGTGGAGATCGGTCACGTTCAGGGGTCGAGGACGGAGGTCAGGGATCGGATTTCGGAGGGTGATAGCGGAAGCGACCCCGCGCCGGGCCTGTGGCGCTAGGCAGGCTCGCGACCTGCGATGCTGGTGTCCCTGCAGTCACCATGGGGCCGGCGACCGCGCGTTTCAACCCGAATTATGCGCCAGCGGCCGTTGCGCGGCCGCCGAGGTAGGTTTCTGCCACTCGCGGATTGGCGGCAAGATCGGCGCTCGGACCCTCCATCGCGAGGTCTCCCGTTTCGAGCACATAGCCGTAGTCGGCGATCTTCAGCGCGGCGCGCGCGTTCTGCTCGACCAGCAGGATCGACACGCCGGTCGCCTTGAGCGCAGCGACGATGCTGAAGATCTCGCGCACGACAAGCGGCGCCAGCCCGAGCGACGGTTCGTCCAGCATCAGCAGCCTGGGCCGCGCCATCAGCGCACGCCCCAGCGCCAGCATCTGCCGCTCGCCGCCGGAGAGCGTTCCGGCGAGCTGCGACTTGCGCTCCTTCAGCCGCGGGAAGCGTTCGTACACGTCGGCTAGCGCCGCGGTGCCGCCGCCGGCACGACGCACGGCGAACGCGCCGAGTTCGAGGTTGTCCGCGACCGTCATGCTGGCGAAGAGCTCGCGCTTTTCCGGCACCAGCACGAGGCCGGCTTCGACGCGCTGCTCGACGGACAGGTGGGTCATCGGCGCATTTCGATAGCGCAGCGCACCGCGTGACGGCAGGAGTCCCATGATCGCGCCGAGCAGCGTCGTCTTGCCGGCACCGTTGGGGCCGATCACCGTCACGATGCGTCCCTCGCCGACGTCGAGCGAGACGCGATGCACGGCCTCGACCTTTCCGTAGCTGACCGCAAGGTCACGCACCTCGAGGAGCCCGCCCGAGGGCGTCGCGCGCACGTCGCCGTGCGCTGCGCCTGCCGACGCGGGCGGCAACGCGCTTCCGGACACCGCGCGGGTCATCGCCATCCGCCCACCACCTGTCCCTTGCTCATACGCCGCCGAGATACGCTTCGAGGACCACCGGGTCCTTGCGGATGTCCGCAGGGCTGCCTTCGGCGAGCTTCTCGCCGAAGTCCATGACGACGAGCCGGTCGGTCACCCCCATCACGAAATCCATGTCGTGCTCGACGAGCAGAATCGTCATGCCGTCCTGCTTCATTCCGCGCAACAGCGCCGCCAGCGCCTGCTTCTCCTGATAGCGCAGGCCCGCGGCGGGCTCGTCCAGCAATAGCAGCAGCGGATCGGCCGCCAGCGCGCGGGCGATCTCGACGATCCGCTGCTGGCCGAGCGGCAGGCTGCCCGCGGAGTCGAACATGTGGGCGGCAAGACCGACGCGCTCGATGGCCCGCCGCGCTTCCGCGCGCGTGCGCGCCTCGTCCCGGCGATCGAGCCGCAGCGCCGCGCGCACGATACCCGCCCGACCGCGCAGGTACGCCCCGAGCGCGACGTTGTCGAGGACGCTCATCGAAGCTATCAGCTTGACGTGCTGAAACGTGCGGCCGATGCCACGCCGCGCGATCTCGTAGGGCGGACGGCTGCCGATCGACTCGCCCTGAAAGATCACGTCGCCTCCAGAGAGCGGCAGCGCGCCGGAAATGAGACTGAAGGTGGTGCTCTTGCCGGCGCCGTTGGGCCCGATGAGGCCGAGGATCTCGCCGGGCACGATGGAAAACTCGAGATCGTTGACCGCGACGAGACCGCCGAAAACGCGGCGCGCCTTGCGTACCTCGAGGAGCGCACCGGTTTGCGGCGAACGCGTGCGCCTTTCCAGAGGCGATGCGTCGGGCACGGACGGCGGAGCCCCGCGCGGCAGCACGCGCGCGATCAGCGGCCAGAGGCCGTCGCGCGCGAATTGCAGCAGCAGCACCATCAGCATCCCGAAGACCACCAGCTCGAAATTGCCGGAGCGGCCGAGCAACCCGGGCAGCACGTCCTGCAGCGTCTCCTTCAGCAGCGTTATCAGCGTCGCGCCGACGACGGCGCCCCAGACGCTGCCGGCGCCGCCGACCACTGCCATGAACAGATACTCGATCCCCTGGTTGATGCCGAAGGGCGTCGGATTCACGAACCGCTGCAGATGCGCATAGAGCCAGCCCGACACGCAGGCGAGCAGCGCCGCATACACGAACGCGACGATCTTGAGCCGCGCACCGTCGACGCCGAAGGCCTCGGCCATTTCGAGCCCGCCCTTCAGCGCACGGATCGCGCGTCCCGGCCGCGAATCGAGCAGGTTGTCGGTCGCCCACAGCGCCCCCAGCGCAATCGCCCAGATCAGGTAGAAATAGCGGCGCTCGTCGCGCAGATCGAAGTCGAAGATCGCGAGGGACGGAATTCCGGTCATGCCGGTGTGACCGCCGAGGAACTCGAGGTTGCCGAACAGGAAGAAGAGGCTGATCCCCCAGGCGATCGTCGCCAGCGGCAGGTAGTGGCCTTTCATCCGCAGCGTGATGAAGCCCAGCATCATCGAGACGACGAGCGTGAGCGCCATGCCGATGAACAGCGTGATCCACGGCGACGTGCCGAAGCGCGTCGTGAGCCACGCCGTCGCGTACGCGCCCAGTCCGACGAACGCCGCCTGGCCGAACGACGTTTGCCCCGCGACGCCGGTGAGCAGCACGAGTCCCAGCGTGACGATGCTGTAGAGGCCGATGTAGTTGCCAAGCGTCACCCAGAACTGCGGCGCGAACACCGGCAGCAGCGCCAGCGCCGCGACGAGCGCCAGAAGGCCGATGCGCTTGCTATTCATCCTCTTCGTGGTGGTGGGTGGTCAGGCTGCGCCACAGGAGGACGGGAATGATCAGCGTGAAGACGATCACCTCCTTGAACGCGCTCGCCCAGAACGACGAGAACGACTCCAGCAGTCCGACGAGCAGCGCGCCTGCCGCCGCGAGCGGGTAGCTGACCAGTCCGCCGATGATCGCGCCGACGAAACCCTTGAGACTCACGAGGAAGCCGGAATCGTAGTAGACCGTCGTGATCGGCCCGATGAGGACGCCGCAGAACGCGCACAGGAACGCGGCGAGGGTGAACGTCAGCGCGCCCGCGAAATTCGGCGACACGCCGACGAGGCGCGCACCCACCCGGTTGACCGCCGTCGCGTGGAGCGCCTTGCCGTACAGCGTGCGGCCGAAGAACACGTAGAGCACGGCGATCAGCACCAGGCTCGTCACGACGACGAGGACGCTTTGCAGGTTGACGTTGAACGAGCCGATCGCCCACATCCCGCCAATGAACGCGGGCGTGCGCGAGCCTTCGGCGCCGAAGAACCACAGGCCGAGTCCGGTAAGCGTCAGGTGCAGCGCCACCGAGACGATCAGCAGCACCAGCACCGTCGCCTCGGCGAGCGGCTGGTACGCGATCCGGTAGAGCAGCGGGCCCAACGCCGTGACGGCGGCGAGCGTCAGGAGCACCTGGACTGCCAGCGGCGGAAGCGACGGCGCCATCCACCACACCAGCGCCGCTATGGCGAGCGGCAGCCCCGTCCAGAGCGCGACCTGGCGCGGGATGCTGCGCGCCTCGCCGCGCCGCAGGCACGCGTAGATTTCCATCGCGCCGGCGACCAGCGCCAGACCGGCCAGCAGCCCGACCGTGCCCGGTGGCTTGCCCAACTGCAGGCCGGCGAGCGTCAGCGTGCCGTACGCGACGTACTCGCCGGCCGGCACCCAGATCACGCGCGTGACGGCGAAGACGAGCACCAGCGCCAGCGCCAGCAGCGCGTAGATCGCGCCGTTGGTGATGCCGTCCTGCGTCAACAGCGCGGCGATCGTAAGGTCCATCTTGGGGGGCGGTGCGGCGAGGCGGGCCGGCGCAAGGATAGCGCGCGAGGCGCCGGACGCAAAACGGGCCGGTCGCGGCGCCCGCGGCCGGCCCGTTGCCGGAGCGTCAGCTCACTTGGCGAGCATCCACTGCCCGTTGTCGATCCTGATCATCACGCGCGCGCGATTGTCGAGACCGTTGTGCTCCTGCGGCCCCATGACGAACACGCCGTGCGTGCCGACGACGTTGCTCGTCTCGAGCGCGTCGCGCAGCGCGGCCCGGAACTCCTTCGTGCCGGGCTTCGCCTTCTTGAGTGCTTCCGGCACCGCCTTGGCCATCAGCAGGTAGGCGTCGTAGATGTGCCCGCCGAACGTTGTACGCGATCCCTTGCCGAACTTCGCCTCGTACTGCGAGATGTACTCGGCCGCGACCTTCTTGACCGCGTTCGAGTCGGGCAGCTGTTCGTAAACGAGCATCGGACCGATCGGCAGCAGCGTGCCGTTGCCGTCCTTGCCCACGACCCGCAGGAAATCCGGGTTGGCGACGCCGTGCGTCTGGTAGATCTTGCCCTTGTAGTTGCGCGCGACGAGCTCCTTTTGCGGCGTCGCGCCGGGTGTCCCGGCAGCGCCGATGAGGACCGCATCGGGATTGGCGCTGACGAGCTTCAGGACCTGGCCGGTGACCGACGCGTCGTTGCGGTTGTATTTTTCCTCGGCAACGACCTTGATGCCGGCGGTTTGCGCCGAGCGCTTGATCTCCGCGAGCCAGCCGTCCCCGTAGGCGTCGGCGAAGCCGATGTAGCCCAGCGTCTTCACGCCGTTGGCCTTCATGTGCACCGCAATCGCGTCGGCCATCAGCGCGTCGTTCTGTGGGGTCTTGAAAACCCATTTCGTCTTCGGATTCGCCGGATCGACGATGCGCGCAGACGCCGCGACCGAGATCATCGGCGTCTCGCCGTCCGCGACCACGTCGATCATCGCAAGCGAGTTCGGCGTGATCGTCGAGCCGATGATGAGGTCCACCTTGTCCTCGGCGATCAGCTTGCGCGTGTTGGTGACGGCCCTTGTCGTGTCCGAGGCGTCGTCTAGCACGATCCAGTTGATCTTCTCGCCGCCCAGGGTCTTCGGCAGCATCTCGACGGTGTTCTTTTCCGGGATGCCGAGCGAGGCGGCCGGGCCGGTGGCCGACAGGGTGACGCCGACGTTGATGTCGGCGCCGGCGATGCCGGAGAAGACGACCAGGGCGGCGCATACGCCGGTGGCCGCAAGCGAGCGTGCTCGATTCATCAATGATCCTCCAAGGGTTGCCGCGAGCCGGGCGCCGCGGCATGGGACGTCGGGTGGGCCGGCGCGCGTCGACGCCGCGGATTATACCGCCGGCGCGCCGCTTGAAGAACCCGCTAGGCGGGGGCGCACATCGCCACGCGGTCGGGGCCGTAGCCTTCGGCGATGCCACCGCGCGCGACCATCGCGTCGCGAGTCGCGACGCAGCACCGCGGCGATCGCGAGCCTTGGCCCGATCGCCGCGCGCATCCCGCGGCGCTCCGCGCGAGGGTCAGCGCTTGAGGGAATCCCGGATCTCGCGGAGCAGCATCACCTCTTCCGGCGGTGCCGGCGGCGCCTTGGGCGGCTCTTCGCGCTTCAGCCGGTTGATCTGCTTCACCATCAGGAAAATGATGAAAGCGAGGATGATGAAATTGATCGCCACGGTGATGAAGTTGCCGTACGCCAATAGCGGCACGCCCGCCTTCGTGAGCGCGTCATACGTCATCGGACCGCTGTAACCTGCCGGCGGGTTGGCCAGAAGGATGAACCAGTTCGAGAAGTCGAGGCCGCCGAAGATGCGGCCGACCACCGGCATGATGATGTCCTTCACCAGCGAGTCGACGATCTTGCCGAATGCGCCGCCGATGATCACGCCGACCGCCAGATCGACGACGCTGCCTTTCACCGCAAATTCGCGAAACTCGCTTGCAAAGGACATCGCTATCCCTTCGAGTGACTCGACGTTCCGGGCCGCGGCGTCAAACCGCCGCCTCGCCCGATTCTCCGGTGCGGATGCGCACGACCTGCTCGACCGGCGTGACGAAGATCTTCCCGTCGCCGATCTTTCCCGTTCGCGCGGCCTTCACGATCGCCTCGATCGCGCGCTCGACGAGCGCGTCGCCCACGATGAGCTCGACCTTGACCTTCGGCAGGAAGTCGACGACGTACTCGGCGCCGCGATAGAGCTCCGTGTGGCCTTTCTGGCGCCCGAAGCCCTTGACCTCCGTCACCGTGAGGCCGGTGACACCGATCTCGGAAAGCGCTTCCCGGACCTCGTCGAGCTTGAACGGCTTCACGACCGCTTCGACCTTCTTCATGACGACTCCCCGTGCGCGCCGCCTCCCGGCACGGGAAAAGGATACACGATCGATGGCGCGAGTCGCACCGTGCGTGGCTTTATCGCGGAGTGCCCACGCTTTCCCACTCGTGCCACGCCGAGGTGATCGGATAGCGCCAGTCCTTGCCGAAGCCGCGAGGCGTGATGCGAATGCCCACGGCGGCCTGCCGCCGCTTGTACTCGTTGACCTTGATGAGGCGCACGACCTTGCGCACGGCCTCCGGATCGAATCCCTGCGCGACGATGTCGGCCGGGCTCTTGTCCTGCTCGACATAGGCCTCGAGAATCGCGTCGAGCACGTCGTAGGGCGGCAGCGAGTCCTGGTCGGTCTGCTCCGGACGCAGCTCCGCCGACGGCGGGCGCGTGATGATCCGTTCTGGAATCACGCGTCCGAGGCTGTTCCTGTAGCGCGACAGCCGATAGACGAGCGTCTTGCCGATATCCTTCAGCACCGCGAAGCCGCCCGCCATGTCGCCATAGAGCGTCGCATAGCCGACGGCCATTTCGGACTTGTTGCCGGTGGTGAGCACGATCGAGCCGAACTTGTTGGACAGCGCCATCAACAGCGTGCCGCGAATGCGCGCCTGGATGTTCTCCTCGGTCGCGTCGACCTGGGTGTCGCGAAACTCGTCGCGCAGCGCGCCGAGGAACGCCGCGAACACGGGCTCGATCGAGATCTCGTCGTAGCGCACGCCGACGATGCCCGCCATCTCACGCGCGTCCTCGAGGCTGATCGATGCGTTGTACTGCGACGGCAGCATCAGCGCACGAACGCGCTTCCGCCCCAGCGCGTCGACGGCGATCGCCAGCGTGAGGGCGGAATCGATGCCGCCGGACAGCCCGAGCAGCACCCCTGGAAAGCGATTCTTGTCGACGTAATCACGCACGCCCATGACCAGCGCGTCGTAGACGTGCGCTTCGAGGCGGGGATCAAGATCACCGCGCACCACGCGCGGCACGACACCGTCGAACTCGGCGAACGCAAGGGTCTCGTGCCACGCCGGGAATTGCTGGACGACTGCGCCCGTCGCCGCGACGACGAACGATGCGCCGTCGAACACCAGCTCGTCCTGTCCGCCGACGCGGTTCACGTAGACGATCGGAGCGCCGATTTCGCGGGCGCGCGACGTCACCTGCTCGCGCCGCAGCGCCTGCTGGCGCGTGTGGTACGGCGATCCGTTGGGGACGACGATGACCTCGGCCCCGGCCGCCCTGGCGCGCGCCGCGGGCGCCGGAAACCAGATGTCCTCGCAGATGATCACGCCGACCCGCACGCCGGCGACCTCGAACACGCAGGGCTCGCCGCCCGGTTCGAAATAGCGCTCCTCGTCGAAGACCGTATAGTTCGGCAGGAACGCCTTGCGATAGACCGCTGTCACCCGGCCGTCGCGCACCACCGCCATCGCGTTGTGACGGCGCCCTTCGCGCGTCTCCGGGAAGCCGATCAACGCGGTGACGCCGCGAATCGCCGCCGCCAGCGTGGCCAGCTCGGCGGCGCACGCGTCCAGAAAGGCCGGACGCAGCAGAAGGTCCTCGGGCGGGTAGCCGCACAGCGACAGCTCGGGGGTGACGACGAGCTCGGCGCCACCGCGCCGAGCCGCGTCGATGGCGTCCTTCATCCGGCGCGCGTTGCCGCAAAGATCGCCGAGCGTCTGGTTCAACTGCGCGATCGCGATGCGCATGGGAAAATGTTAGCACGTGCCTTCGCCGTCGAACGCGCCGGCGGGAACGAGCATGCGCGACGCTTGAGGATGCCGCGCGTTCGCGCCAGAATGGCCATCATGCGTGCTCCTGTCCCGTTCTCCCCACCCCCCCTTCCCGTCCCATCGTCGCCGTTGGTCCGCGACGACGTGCCCCTCGAGGCCATCGCGCCCGCCGCGTGGGACGCGCTCACCGAGGGTCAGCCGTTTCTTTCGCATGCATTCCTGGAGGCGCTGCACGCCACCGGTTGCGCGTCGCGCACCACCGGATGGCAACCGCGCTACGTGACGGCGTGGGTCGACGGCGCGCTCGCGGGCGCGCTGCCGCTCTACGCCAAGATGCACAGCTACGGCGAGTACGTGTTCGACTGGGGCTGGGCGGACGCGTACCGCCGTCATGGCCGCCGGTACTATCCGAAACTCGTCGCCGCGATTCCGTTCACCCCGGTGCCGGGGCCGCGCCTGCTCGGACGCAGCGCCGTCACACGGCGCGCGCTCCTCGACACGGCCCTCGCGCAGGTGCGCAGCGGCCGCTACTCGTCGCTGCACGTGCTGTTCCCTGGCACCGGCGAAGCCGCCGAGGGCGAGGCGGCCGGCATGATTGCGCGTCACGGGCTGCAATTCCACTGGCGCAACGACGGCTACGCCGATTTCGACGCCTTCCTCGCCGCGCTGTCGCACGACAAGCGCAAGAAAATCCGCCAGGAGCGCCGCAAGCTGCGCGACGCCGGCGTGACCTTCGTGCGCAAGACCGGTGCCGCCATCGTGCCGCAGGACTGGTCGTTGTTCTTCCGCTGCTACGAAGGAACCTATCGCGCGCATCATTCGACGCCTTACCTCTCCCAGGCTTTCTTCGAGCGCCTGGGCGAGGTCATGCCGGACAACCTGCTGCTGGTCGTCGGTGCGCGCGACGCAACGCCCGTCTGCGCCGCGCTCGACGTCTACACGCGTGACACGCTCTGGGGCCGCTACTGGGGCACCGTCGACTACGTGCCCGGCCTGCACTTCGAGGCGTGCTACTACCAGGCGATCGACTTTTGCATCGAGCGCGGGATCGCGCGCTTCGAAGGCGGCGCCCAGGGCGCGCACAAGCTCGCCCGCGGGCTGCTGCCCGTCACCACGCACTCGCTTCATGCGATCGGCGATCCCGCGTTCGCGCAAGCGATCGCCGAGTATTGCGCGCGCGAGCGTGTCGATGTCGCGCACGGTCTCGACGAGCTCGTGGAGTCGAATCCGTTTCGCGAAGCCGGCAAGTGAACACCGCAACGGCTTAGCGTATCGCCCCCGGTGCGGATCTACGCCACAGATCATTTCGTGCTGCCGCTGCCGTCGGCGCACCGCTTTCCCATGCGCAAGTACGCGCTGTTGCGCCGCCGCGTCGCCGCGCTCGCGCCCGCCCTGCTGCACGAGCCCGATGCCGTGAGCGACACCGAGCTCCTTCGCGTCCACGACGCCGCTTACGTCGAGGCCGTCGTGACGGGCACCCTCGACCCGCGCGCGCTGCAGCGCATCGGATTTCCATGGACGCCGGCGATGGTCGAGCGCTCGCGGCGTTCCTCCGGCGCGACGCTCGCCGCGTGCCGCGAGGCACTCGCCACCGGCTGCGGGATCAATCTCGCCGGCGGCACGCATCATGCGCACCGCGACTTCGGCGCGGGCTATTGCGTGTTCAACGACAGCGCCGTGGCGATTCGCGCGCTGCAGGCCGAAGGAAGGATCGATCGAGCTCTGGTGATCGACCTCGATGTGCACCAGGGCGACGGCACGGCGGCCCTGATGGCCGGCGACCCGTCGGCGTTCACGTTGTCGCTGCACGGGCGCGGCAATTTTCCGTTTCGCAAGCAAGCCTCGCGGCTCGACGTGGAACTTGCCGACGGCACCGGGGATGCAGCGTATCTCGCGGCGCTCGCCAGCGCGCTGCCGCGCGCGCTCGACGCCGCGCGGCCCGACCTCGCAATCTATCTCGCCGGCGCCGACCCGTTCGAAGGCGATCGCTTCGGACGCCTCGCGCTCACCAAGCGCGGCCTCGCGTTGCGCGACCGCTTTGTGCTGGAGGCGCTGCGCCGCCGCGATATTCCGGTCGCGGTGACCATGGCCGGTGGCTACGCGCGGGACGACGCCGACGTCGTCGACATTCATTTCGCGACGATTTCACTCGCGCTCGAGTTGCATGCGCCCGTTCTTCGCGACGCGATCCGCGCCCCCGCGTGATAGACTCGATTCGTCTCTTTGCGGGCGCACATTCACCGTGTCCGATCCCGTCCTCGTCGAGCGCGACGGCGCCGTCGCGACGCTGACGCTCAATCGCCCCGAGTCGCTCAACACGCTCGACTTCGCGATGATGGAAGCGCTGGTCGAACAGACCGCCGCGCTGGCGGCGGACGAGTCGCTGCGCGTCGTCATTGTCCGCGGCGCGGGCCGGCACTTCATGGCGGGCGGCGATCTGCGCAGCTTTTCGACCCGTCTCGAGTGCGCCCCGGAGGCGCGGCGACGGGAGTTCCAGTCGATGATCGAGCGGCTCCACGTGGCGATCGAGCACGTCCACCGGATGCCGGCGATCGTCGTCGCGCAGGCGCGCGGCGCCGTCGCCGGGTTCGGGCTGTCACTGTTGTGCGCGTGCGACCTCGCGGTCGCGGCGGACGATGCCTACTTCACGACCGCGTACCGGCATATCGCGCTCACGCCGGACGGCGGCGGCACATGGGCGCTGCCGCGCATCGTGGGCATGCGCA
>JBDSLT010000252.1:0-16411 GCA_039916265.1 Casimicrobiaceae bacterium
TGGAAATGCGTCGTCGAGTTGAACGGCATCGCGATCTTCTTGCCCTTGAGGTCCTTGACGGAGTTGATCCCCGAGCCGTTCTTCGCGACGAGCGCCTCGGCGTCGCCGATGTCGTCGAGAATCCAGAAGAGCTCGTAAGGCTCGCCGCGCGACACCGCCGCAGCGATGCCCGCCGAGCCGACCTCGCCGATCTGCACCGCACCCGACGCCATGGCCTTGATCACTTCCCCGCCGCCGCCGAACTGCTTCCAGTTGACCTTGTAGCCGGTGGCGGCCTCGATTTCCTTCGCCTCCTGCGCAACCCGGTACGGCACCACCATGTCCTGATAGCCGATGGTCACTTCCTTCTGCGCGATTGCCGGCGTCGCCGCCGCGAACATCGCGATCATTGCGCCGCCCGCGAGCGTGCGCCAAGCGTTCCTGGTCTTCATGTCGAACTCCCCGTCGATTGGTTGCAGGTGAAGGTCAAATCTGCGCCAGCGTGCGACGCAGGATATCGGTCATCATGTCGACGTCTTCTCGCGTCGAGATGAACGGCGGCGCCACGATCGCGGCATCGCCGGTGGTCTTCAGGTTGAGCCCATTGTCGAAGAGCTTCTTCTGGAAGACGTGGCCGCGTCGGCCGGGCGCGCCGTCCACCGTGACGTCGATCGCCGCCATCAGGCCGTAGCCGCGGATGTCGGCGACGTTCTGCGCGTCCTTGAGCGAGAACATCGCCGCCTGGAAGTAAGGCGTGAGCTCGCGGGCGCGCTCGAACAGCCCCTCCTTGCGATAGATGTCAAGCGTCGCGAGTCCCGCGGCGCAGGCGGCCGGGTGCGCGGAATAAGTGTAGCCGTGGAAGAACTCGATGGCGCCGTCCTGCGCCGCCGACATGATCGTGTCGTGGATGCGCTCGGAGATGGCGACTGCGCCCATCGGCTGCGCGCCGTTGGTCAGCGCCTTGGCCATGGTGATCACGTCGGGCGTGACGCCGAACGCCTGCGCGGCGAAGTTGTGGCCCGTGCGGCCGAGCCCCGTGATCACTTCGTCGAACACCAGCAGGATGCCGTGCGTGTCGCAGATCTCGCGCAGCCGCTTGAGATAGCCCTTCGGCGGCACGAGGCAGCCGGTCGACCCGGCGATCGGCTCGACGAAGCATGCGGCGATGTTCTCGCCGCCGTACAGATTGACGAAGCGCAGCAGATCGTCGGCGAGCTCGGCGCCGTGCGCGCCTTCGCCCTGCGTGAAGTAGTTCTCCTTCAGATGTGTGTGGCGCATGTGCGCCACGGGCAGCGCCGGGCCGAAGTGGCGGCGGTTGTTCACGAGGCCCGACAGCGCGACGCCGCCGAAGTTGACGCCGTGGTAGGCGCGCTCGCGCGATACGAACATCGTTCGTCCGGCCTGCCCGCGCGCCTGGTGGTACGCGAGCGCGACCTTCATCGCGGTGTCGACCGACTCGGAGCCCGAGTTCACGAAGAAGATGTGGTTGAGATCGCCCGGCGTCAGCTCGGCGATGCGCGACGCGAGCTCGAAGGCCTTCGGATGCGCACGCAGGAACGGCGCGACGAAGTCGAGTTCCGACAATTGTTTGCCGACGGCGTCGGCGATCTCGCGCCGGCAATGACCGGCGGCCACGCAGAACAGCCCCGACGACGCGTCGATGACCTTCTTGCCTTGGTCGCTGTAGAAATACATCCCTTCGGCGCGGACGACCACCCGCGGATCGGACTTGAATTCGCGATTCGGCGTGAACGGCATCCAGTATTCGTCGAGCGACGCCGGTCCGGTGCGCGGCGCGTCCTTCAGCGTGAGTTCGGCGTGTCCCATCGAAGTCTCCTCATCGCCTCGCGGGGCGCCTCGTGGCCCCGCAGTACGGCGAAAGCGAAATGATAAGCTTGTTTGCGAAACGGCGCAGCGACGCCGACGGAGGAGCAGGGTGAGAATCGGCGTCCCCAGGGAGATCAAGGTACTCGAGAACCGCGTCGGGCTGACGCCCGAGTCCGTGCGCGAAGTGGTCCATCACGGCCACGAGGTCGTTGTCGAGCATGACGCGGGGCAGGGCATCGGGATGCTCGACGACGATTACGCGCGCGCCGGCGCGCGCGTCGTCGCGACCGCGCGCGAGGTCTTCGACGACGCCGACATGGTCGTCAAGGTCAAGGAGCCGCAGGCCGGCGAGCGGGCGATGTTGCGCGCCGGGCAGGCGCTGTTCACCTACCTTCACCTGGCGCCCGATCCGGAGCAGGCGCGCGAGCTCATCGCGAGCGGCGCGGTGTGCATCGCGTACGAGACGGTGACGTCCGCGACGGGCGGATTGCCGCTGCTGGCGCCGATGTCCGAGGTCGCGGGACGCATGGCGGTCCAGGCGGGCGCGTACTACCTCGAGAAGGCCCACGGCGGCAAAGGCATCCTGCTGGGCGGCGTGCCCGGCGTCGATCCGGCGAAGGTCGTGGTGCTGGGCGGCGGCGTGGTCGGCACGCATGCGATCCACATCGCGCTCGGCATGGGGGCGGAAGTGTGGGTGCTCGACCGCAGCGTCGACGTGCTGCGCCGGCTGTGGACGCAGTTCGGGCGACCGCTCAACACCGTTTTCTCGACTCGCGACGCGATCGAGCGGCATGTCACGAACGCGGACCTCGTGATCGGCGGCGTGCTCGTTCCCGGCGCGTCGGCGCCCAAGCTCGTGTCGGCGGCGCTGATCCGGCAGATGAAGCCGGGCTCGGTGGTGGTCGATGTCGCGATCGATCAGGGCGGCTGTTTCGAGACATCGCGTCCGACGACCCACGCCGATCCCGTGTACGTCGTCGACGATGTCGTCCATTACTGCGTCGCGAACATGCCGGGTGGCGTGCCGCGGACGTCGACGTTTGCGCTCAACAACGCGACGCTCCCGTTCGTGCTTGCGCTCGCCGATAAGGGCTGGAGGCGCGCGCTGGCCGGCGACGTGCATCTGCGCAACGGGCTCAATGTCGCGTTCGGGAAGGTGACGTGCGCGCCGGTGGCCGAGGCGCTCGGCTATCCTTACGCTCCCGCGGAAACGCTGCTCGCGTGATGCCGCGGCGCCATTGCGGTCGATGCGCACCGCGCATTGCGCTCGCTGCCCGGGTTAGTTGCGCAGCACCGCGGGCAGCCACAGCGCGAGCTGCGGAAAGGCGAGGAGCAGGAGCAGGCCGACGATCTGCAGCACCATGAACTGCATCATCCCAAGGTAGATATCGGTCAGCTCCCACGAGGGCACGACACCCTTGAGGAAGTAGGCGGACAAGGCAACCGGCGGCGATAGCCACGCGGTCTGCAGGCACACGGCCACCAGCGTGCAGAACCACACGAGGTCGATGCCGAGCTTCTGCACCAGTGGCAGCAGGATCGGCACGACGATCAGCACGATCGGCACCCATTCGAGCGGCCATCCGAGCACGAAGATGATGCCGAGGATCAGCAGCAGCATCAGCGTCGGCGGCAGGTCGAGCTTCAACAGCGACTCGGCGATCAGCGACGCGCTGCCGAGCCGGGAGAAGACTGCGCCGAAATAGTTGGACGCCGCGACGAGCAGCAGGATCATGCAGGATGTGAGCAGGGTCGAGTAGACGGCGGAGCGGAACTTCGGCCACGTCATCTTCCGGTAGCCGAGCGTCATCAGCAGCACCGCGAACGACCCGACTGCGCCGGCGTCGGTCGGCGTCGCGATGCCCGCCAGGATCACGCCCAGCGTGGCGAAGATCACGACGGTGACCGGCGCCATGCCGAACACCAGCTCGCGCACGATGATGCCGGCCGACGCCGAGCGCTCCTCGCGCGGAACGGCCGGACCGAGCTTCGGATTGAGATAGCAGCGCACCAGCGTGTAGGTGACGTAGAGCAGCGCCAGCATCAGTCCGGGGATCACCGCCGCGGCGAACAGATCGGTTGCCGGCACGCCGACGACCGGCCCCATGACGATCAGCATCACGGAAGGCGGGATCAGGATCCCGAGCGTCCCGCCGGCGGTGATGGTGCCGGCGGCCATCCGTATGTCGTAGCCGGATCGCATCATCGCCGGCGCCGCCATCACACCGAGCAGCGTCACCGACGAGCCGACGATGCCGGTCGCCGCCGCGAAGATCGTCGCGGTCAGCAGCACGGCGAGATAGAGCGAACCGCGCACCGGCGCCAGCGCCAGCTGTACGCCTCGAAAGAGCCGCTCCATCAGTCCCGACTGCTCGAGCAGGTAGCCCATGAACAGGAAGAACGGGACCGACGCGAGCGTCGGGTCGCGCATCACCGAGAAGACTTGCAGCGTCATCAGGTGAAGGGCGAGCGGCCCCAGTGCGACGTAGCCGCCGATCGCCGCGATCGAGATCAGCGTGAACGCGATCGGAAAGCCGATGAAGATCGCGCCGAACAGGATCGCCAGCAGCAGGATGCCGAACCACTCCGGGCTCATGAATGCGACCCTCGGCCCGCCGTGGCCGTCGCCGCCGTCGCACCGGCCGCCCTCACGCCGACACCTCGCGTTCCTCGCTCGCCGCGCCTGCGCCGGCGTCTCGCTGCCTTCCGAACGCCCGCGGCCAGGCCTTCAGGCATTCGGACAGTCCCTGGATCAGCAGCAGCACCGACGCTGCCGGCATCATGAACTTGAACGGCCACACGATCGGCAGCCACGGGCTCGTCACGATCCGCTCGTTCTGCCCGAACGATTTCCAGAAATACTCCCAGCCCAGCCATGCGAGGATCGCCATCGCGGGGAAGAAGAGCACGAGATAGCACGCGAGGTCGACGCGCGCCTGCGTGCGAGGCGACCATTTGGCGTAGAAGGTGTCGGTGCGGATATGGCTGCCGCGCTGCAGCGTCCAGGCGGAGCCGATCATGAAGAACGTGCCGTAGAGCATGAACGTCATGTCGTAGGCCCACGTCGTGGGCGCGTTGAAGAGGTAGCGCGCCGTCACCTCCCAGACGAGGCTCCCCACCATCGGCACGATCAGCCATGCAACCGCCACGCCGCACGCGCGTCCGATCGTGTCGAGCGCGCGCGTGATGCGCGCCAGCGTCGGCGTCGGCATGGAAGTCAGGAGGGGGCGCGACCGGCGGCCCGTGCCGGCCCGGTCGCGCTGCGGCAAGGCGCCAGGACGTTACTTCGGCGGCGCGGCAAGCGCGGCGTTGCCGAGGTTCGAGTAGAGGTCGAGAATCTTGGTCCAGTAGGGAACGACCGTCTTGGCGAAGTTGCGCTGCGAGTCGAGTACTTCCTTGAAGTACGCGTCCTTCGCGGCGTAGCGTTCGAGGACGACGTTCGTCGCGCGCACGAACTCGGGAAAGAAGTCCTTCGGCGTGTCGTGGATCTCCACCTTGAATTCGGTGCGCAGCCTCACGATGGCCTGCGCATTCTTGTACACGTTGTAGGTGTACGTCTCCATCATCGACGCCATCGCCGCCGTGCGGATGATCTCCTTCAAGTCCGGCGCCAGCTTGTCCCATACTGTCTTGTTGATCAGGATCTCGCCGATGTCGGTCGACTGATGCAGCCCCTGGAGGTAGTAGTGCTTCCACACGGTGTGCAGGCCGAGGTTCATGTCGTCGGCCGGACCGATCCACTCGGCGGCGTCGATGACGCCGCGCTGCGCCGCCGGGACGATTTCGCCGCCGGGCAATGCCACGGCCGCGACGCCCATCTCCTTGAAGATTTCGCCGGTGATGCCGGGCGGCGAGCGATACTTCATCTTCTTGAAATCCGCGGTGCTGTTGATCGGCGTCTTGAACCAGCCGAGCGGATCAGGTCCCATCGGCTGCACGAAGATCGGCTCCACGTTCACTTTCAATATGTCGCGATAGAGCTTGCGGTAGAGCTCGTAGCCGCCGCCTTCGAAAATCCATGCGACGTGCGACAGCTGATCGAGGCCCACGCCGGCACCCGCCATCGGATTCGAGAACAGTCCCGCCGCCGGATTCTTACCCGACCAATAGTGCGTCCACGCGTAGCCGCCCTCGACAATGCCCTTGTCGACGGCGTCGAGGATCTCGAACGCGGGGACGATCGCGCCATCGGGAAGGATTTCCATCTTGACGCGTCCGGCGGACATGCGATCGACGCGATCTCCCATCTTCTTCAGCAGCTCGAAATAGATCGATGCGGAGGGGACCGCCGCCTGGATGCGGATCTTCACCGATTGCGCGGCGCCCTGCGCCTGCGCGACGCTGCCCTGCGATGCGACAGCAGCCGCAAGGACAGCGGCGGCGCCGAAGGAAAGCCATTGCCGTTTCATGAGTTCTCCCGGGTTATCGATGGGTCACCCAACGCCTTCGGATTGGACCTCGATGTCGTCCCCCGGCGGTCGCGCGACCGGTGCAATGTAGACGGTTGACCCGGCAGAGGCAACATTGCGCCGCACTTTCCGATGACGGGACGTTCCAGATATCGATAATCATTCGGCGCGCGCCCGGGAACGCGTCGCGCGCGTCCCCGCATCGGCGTCCATCGTCGCGGCGAGCGCATCGGCGGCATCGCGCAGCGCGGGCACGTGGCGCAATGCCGTTGCGGCCGTCATGCGGGCCACCGGGGCCTGCACGGCCACCGACGCGACGACGCGGCCGTCCCGCAACGTCACGGGCACCGCTATGCACACGAGACCCGCGATGAACTCCTCGTTGTCGAGCGCCAGCCGCGCGTTGCGGATGCGCAACAGCTCGCGGGCGAGCGTGCGCCGGTCGACGATCGTCTGCGGCGTGCTGCGCGTGAGCGGCAGCGCGTCGACCAGACGCTTGCGCCGCGCCGCCGGCATCAGCGCGAGCAGCAGCTTGCCGCTGGCGGAGCAGTGAAGCGGGACGCGCGAGCCGGGCTGCAGCGCGATGCGCAAGGGCCAGTCGGACTCGACCCGATCGAGGTACACGACATCGCCGCCTTCTATCGCCGTCAGGTTCACCGTCTCGCCGATGGTCGCCGCGAGCGCCTGGAGGATCGCCCGGCGCGGCCCGCGCGCCGAACCCTGGCGCAGCACGTCGAGGGCGAGACGGGTGAGCCGCGGCCCGGCGCTGACGCGGCGTCCGCCGGGCTCGCGCATCACGAGGCCGGCGTCCTCGAGGACGGCGAGCATCCGGTAGACGGTCGGCTTGGGCAGTCCTGCGCCCGCGGTCGCGTCGCCGAGCGTCACCGGCGCCTCGGCCGCCACGATGCGCTCGAGCAGCGCGAATGCGCGGAGCAGCGGCGACATGCGGTCGATCTTGCGGGCCATGGCGAGGGACTGCGACGAAGACAGCGGACGACGTTATATCGAAAAATGGAACATTTCAAGCCAGATTTCGCAGCATGTTGTCACCGCCCGGCTGCTGTGGAACACTGCTCGTCCCCAAGACGTACCTGGCCGGGCGCGCCGCCGTCCGCGCCGCCAATGAGGAGCCTGCGATGAACAAGCCGATGGACATGCCGCTGCCCGTGACCGGGCGCCAGAAAATGACGCCGTCCGAGGCGTTCGTCGAAACGCTGGTGGCGCACGGCGTGACGAACGTGTTCGGCATCGTCGGGTCGGCGTACATGGACGCGCTCGACCTGTTCCCGCTCGCCGGCATCCGCTTCATTTCCGTCGCGCACGAACAGGGCGGCGGCCACATGGCCGACGGCTATTCGCGCGTTACGGGCCGCCACGGCGTGTGCATTGCGCAGAACGGGCCCGGCATCACCAATTTCGTGACCTCGACGGCCGCTGCGTTCTGGGCGCATTCGCCGGTCGTCGTCATCACGCCGGAGACCGGCTCGATGACGCTGGGCCTCGGCGGCTTCCAGGAGACCGAGCAACTCCCGATCTTTTCGAAGATCACCAAGTACCAGGCGCACGTCAACAACCGCGCGCGGATGGCCGAGCTCACCGGTCGCGCCTTCGACCGCGCGCTGCTCGAAATGGGCCCCACGCAGCTCAATATTCCCCGCGACTTCTTCTACGGTGACATCGAGTGCGAAGTGCCGCGGCCGCTCGCGATCGAGCGCGGCGCCGGCGGCGAGCAGAGTCTCGACGACGCTGCGGATTTGCTGGCCGCTGCGAAGTTTCCCGTAATCCTCGCCGGCGGCGGCATCGTGATGGGCGACGCGCAGGCCGACGCGATCGCGCTGGCCGAGCTCCTGCAGGCGCCTGTCGCGTGCAGCTATCTGCACAACGATGCGTTCCCCGCCGGCCATCCGCTCTGGTGCGGCCCGCTCGGGTACCAGGGCTCGAAGGCCGCGATGAAGCTGATCGCCAAAGCCGACGTCGTGCTGGCGCTCGGTACGCGTCTCGGCCCGTTCGGCACGCTGCCGCAGCACGGGCTCGACTACTGGCCCGCCGCCGCCAAGGTCGTTCAGGTCGACGCCGATGCGAAAATGCTCGGACTGGTGAAGCCGATCTCGGTCGGCGTGTGCGCCGACGCCGGCGCGGCGGCGCGCGCATTGGTCGCGCGCCTCAAGTCGCGCCCGCTCGCCGGCCAGACCAATCGCGCGGCGCGTCTGGCTAGCGTCGCCGAGGAGAAGCGCGCGTGGGAAGGCGAGCTCGACGGCTGGTCGCACGAAAAGGACGCGTGGTCGCTCGAAGTATCGCGCGACTCGTCGCACATGCATCCGCGCCAGATGCTGCGCGAGCTGGAGCGCGCGATGCCCGCGGGTGCGATGGTCTCGACCGACATCGGCAACATCTGCTCGGTCTCGAACAGCTATCTGCGCTTCGACCGTCCGCGCTCGATGTTCGCCGCGATGAGCTTCGGCAACTGCGGCTACGCGTTTCCGACGATCGTCGGCGCGAAGGTCGCTGCGCCGGAGCGGCCGGCGATCGCCTACGTCGGCGACGGCGCGTGGGGCATGAGCTTCGGCGAGCTGCAGACCTGCGTGCGCGAGAACATTCCCGTCACCGTCGTGGTGTTCAACAACGGACAGTGGGGCGCGGAGAAAAAGAATCACGTCGACTTCTACGCGAATCGCTTCATCGGCGTGAATCTCGACAAGCAGCCATCGTGGGCCGCGGTGGCGAAGGCGATGGGCGCCGAGGGCCAGCGCATCGACAAGGTCTCCGACGTCGGACCCGCGCTGCGCGCCGCAGCGGCGGCGCAAGGCGAGGGCAAGACCACCGTGCTCGAGATGATGGTCACCCGCGAGCTCGGCGACCCGTTCCGCCGCGACGCGCTGGCGATGCCGACACGCCATCTCGCCAAGTACAAGACGACGGCGGCACCATGAAACGCGCCCTCGTAGCCGGACTGCTGGCGCTCGTCGTCGCCACCGCGACGGCGCAGGATTATCCGAACCACCCGATCCGCATGATCGTGCCGTATCCGCCCGCGGGCGGCACCGACATCGTCGCGCGGATCGTCAACGAGCCGCTAACCATGCTGCTCGGCCAGCCGATCGTCGTCGACAACAAGGGCGGCGCTGCAGGCAACCTCGGCACCGAGCTCGCGGCGCGCGCGGCGCCCGACGGCTACACGGTGCTGTTCACGCTGTCGTCGCACACCATCAACCCCAAGCTCTACCCCAAGCTCGCGTTCGACGTCGAGAAGGACTTTGCCGCGGTCAGTCTGGCCGCCTACATTCCGCAGCTTGTCGCCGTCCATCCCGACCTTCCCGTCAAGAACATCCAGGAGCTGATCGCGTACGCCAAGGCGCGCCCGGGCAAGCTCAACTATGCGTCCGTCGGCGTCGGCTCGCCGTCGCACATCGCCGGCGAGTTGTTCAAGCTCAAGACCGGCGTCGACATCGTCCACGTGCCCTACAAGGGCGGCGGGCCGGCGGTGACGGCGGCGCTCGGCGGCCAGGTGGAGATACTGATCGTGTCGATGCCCGCGGCATACCAGCACGTGAAGGCGGGCAAGCTGCGCCCGATCGCAGTGGCGAGCGACAAGCGCAGCACCGCGGCGCCCGAGATTCCCACCATCGTGGAGCAGGGCGTCGATTGCGTGGTCAATTCGTGGTACGGCGCGCTCGTTCCGGCCAAAACGCCGCCCGCGGTCGTGGCAAAGCTCGGCAGTGCGATGAAAACAGCGCTCGAGATGCCCGCGACCAAGGCAAAGCTACTCGCGCAGGGCGCCGAAGCCGCATGGACGACGCCCGCCGAGTTCGACGCGCTGATGAAGGACGAGCTGAAGAAATGGGAGTATGTGATCCGCGAAGCCAGGATCACGCCCGAATGAGTTCTTCGAGGTGACCACGCCCACAGCGGCGATCGCACGGATCGTCGATCGCGCCCGCGATGCGCAACGCGCGGTCGATGGCTGGTCGCAGTCGCAGGTCGACGCCATGGTGACGGGCGCCGGCTGGGCCATCGTGGAGCCGGCACGCAACCGCGCGCTGGCCGAGCGCGCGGTCGAGGACACGGGCCTTGGCAACGTGGCGGACAAGATCGCGAAGAATCGTCGCAAGACGATGGGTCTGCTGCGCGATCTTCACGGCGCCAAGTCGGTCGGCGTCATTGCCGAGGACGCGGGCGATGGTGTGGTCGAAATCGCGCGGCCGGTCGGTGTCGTCGCGGCGATCACGCCGTCGACCAATCCCGCCGCCACGCCCGCGAACAACATCATCAATGCGCTCAAGGGACGCAACGCCATCGTCGTGGCGCCGTCGCCCAAGGGCGCGTCGACGCTGGCGCTGCTGCTCGGGTTCATTCATGCCGAGCTCGATCGCGTCGGCGCGCCGCGCGATCTCGTGCAGGCGCTGCCGTCGCCGGTGTCGCGCGAGCACACCTTCGAGCTGATGCGCCAGGCCGACCTGGTCGTCGCCACCGGATCGCAGACCAACGTCCGCGCCGCGTATTCGAGCGGTACGCCGGCGATCGGCGTGGGCGCCGGCAACGTGACGGCGATCGTCGACGAGACAGCCGACGTGGCCGACGCGGCGCGCAAGATCGCAGCGTCCAAGACCTTCGACAACGCGACGAGCTGCTCGTCGGAGAACAGCGTGATCGCGGTCGAGGCGGTGGCCGACGCGCTGCTCGCGGCCTTCGAGCGCGAAGGCGGCGCGCTGCTCGACGGCGAGGAGATGCGCCGCCTGCAGGACGAGATGTTCCCCGACGGAAAGCTGGCGGCGCCGGTCATCGCGCAGGACGCCCCGGCCATTGCGGCGCTCGCGGGGCTCGTGCGCCCCGAGCTCGAGCGCGCCCGCTTCCTGATCGTGGGCGAAAGCGGCGTGGGCGACGATTATCCGTTCTCCGGCGAGAAGCTTTCGCCGGTCCTGGCGTTTTACCGGGCGCCGGACTTCGCCGCGGCGACGGCGCTCGCCGAGCGGCTGCTGCGCCACCAGGGCATCGGTCACTCGATCGGTTTGCACACCGGCGTGGCGGACCGCGCGCTTCGCATCGGGCTGACGCTGCCCGTGTGTCGCGTGATCGTCAACCAGGCGCATTGCTTCGCGACCGGTGGCAGCTTTGAAAACGCGCTACCCTTTTCGCTGTCGATGGGCTGCGGCACGTGGGGCGGCAACAGCATCTCGGACAATCTCAACTACCGCCATTTCCTGAACGTCACGCGTGTCGTGCACCCGCTTGCGCTCGCGCGTGTGAAGGAGCCCACCGAGGACGAGCTGTTCGGCGACTACCGGCGCCACTTCGGCGCGTGAGCGCGTCATTTCGATGCGGCTGCGGCTGCGCAAACGGTTGCGCCAGCGCGTGAGCGACAGGCGCCTGCAATGACGCTTGCCGCGATGCCGACGCTGCGCCACGTCATCGACACGCATGCGCGGCTTTGTCCCGGCGCGCCGTTCCTGATTGCGCCCGAGACGGGGATCACGCTCACCTACGCCGATCTCGCGAACGTCGTCCGCGGCCTCACGGCGAGGCTGCGCGGCGAAGGGGCCGTGCCCGGCGACGTGGTGTCCTTCATGCTCGGCAACGGCGCCGCCGCCGCGACGATCTTTCTGGGGGCGATGTACGGCGGCTACGTCGTGACGCCGATCAACCTGCTCGCGCAGGATGCGCACCTCGATCATGTGCTCGCGCATGCGGCGCCGAAGCTCGTGTTCTGCGCGGCGGACTTCGCGCCGCGCCTGGCCGCGGCGATCGCGCGGATCGGCGGACATACGCAGGTGCTCGTCGTAGATCCCGACGCCGCGGAGTTCGGCGGCGTGGATGCGGGGCCGCTCGCCCCGCTGGACGCCGCCGCGCCGACGCTGCTCATGTACACGTCCGGCACGACGGGATTGCCCAAGGGCGTGCTGCTGACGCATGCCAATCTGATCCATGCCGGGAACGCGGTGGCGCGCGGGCATGCGCTCGGTCCAAAGGATCGCGTGCTTTCGTCGCTGCCGCTTTATCACATCAACGGCCAGTGCATCGGTACCGTGAGCCCGCTGGTGTCGGGAGGCAGCGTCGTGATGCCGCGGCGCTTCAGCGCATCGCAATGGTGGACGCAGGTCGAGACATACCGGCCGACGTGGCTCAATCTGGTGCCGACGATCGTGGCATACCTGCTGAACGGACCGGGACTGTCGCCGATGCAGGCTCAGGCCTGCCGAGGCGTGCGCTTCGCGCGCTCGGCTTCTGCGCCGTTGCCGCCCGAGCAGCACCGCGCGTTCGAGGCGCGGTTCGGGATCGGCATCCTCGAAGCGCTCGGGCTCACCGAGACCGCGTCGGTGGCGTTCGCCAATCCGATGGAGCCGGCGCGGCGCAAGATCGGCAGCTGCGGCATGCCGCTCGGTGTCGCTGCGCGCGTCGTCGCGGCGGATGGCTCGGCACTGCCCGACGGCGAGCGCGGCGAGGTGGAGATTTGCGGCGCCAACGTGATGGCGGGCTATCATCGCGCGCCGGAAGATACGTCGAAGACCTTGCGCGACGGCCGCTGGCTGCGCACGGGCGACCTCGGTCACCGCGACGCCGACGGCTTCTATTTCATCACGGGACGGTTGAAGGAGCTGATCATCAAGGGTGGAGAAAACATCGCGCCGCGCGAGATCGACGAGGCGCTGCTGCGTCATCCGGCGGTGCTCGAAGGCGCCGCCGTCGGCGTTCCCGATGCGCAGTACGGGCAGGAGATACTCGCGTGCGTCGTCGTGAAGCCGGGGGCCGCACTCGACGAGGCGGAGCTTCGCGCGCACTGCGAGCGTGAGCTCGGCCGATACAAGGCGCCCAAGTACCTGCGCTTCGTCGCCGAACTGCCCAAGGGCCCGTCGGGCAAGGTGCAGCGCCTGCGCCTTGCCGAGACCGCGGCGAACATCGCCAATATGTAGGGTCAGAGACGACTTTCCTAAACCGCACTCCAACTGGACTGGACGAGGCGAAATAAGTCGTCTCTGACCCCACTTAAATCACGATGACGATTCCTACCGAAGACCGGGTGCTGCCGCAGGAGGACAAGTCCGCGCAGCAGACGCACTACACGACCTGCTACATGTGCGCGTGTCGTTGCGGGATCCAGGTCACGACGCAACGAGGGAAGATCCGCTTCATCCAGGGCAACCGGAACCACCCGGTGAACCAGGGGGTGCTGTGCGCCAAGGGCTCGGCGGGCATCATGAAGCAGAACTCGCCGGCGAAGCTCCGGAAGCCGCTGCTGCGAAAGCCCGGGAGTGCGCGCGGGTCGGGCGAATTCGTCGAGATCGAGTGGGACGAGGCGCTCGATCTCCTGACTGCGCGACTGGCGAAAATCCGCTCGACCAATCCGACGCAGCTCGCCTTTTTCACGGGCCGTGATCAGATGCAGGCGCTGTCGGGCCTGTGGGCGCAGCAGTTCGGCACGCCCAACTGGTCGGCGCACGGCGGCTTCTGCTCGGTGAACATGGCGGTGGCCGGCCTGTACACCATCGGCTACTCGTTCTGGGAGTTCGGAACCGCAGACTTCGATCTCGCGAAGTACTTCGTGCTGTGGGGCGTGGCGGAAGACCATTCGTCAAACCCGATCAAGATCGGCCTCGAGAAGCTCAAGCGCAACGGGGCGAAGTTCGTCTCGATCAACCCGGTGCGCACCGGGTACTCGGCGATCGCCGATGCGTGGATTCCGGTGCGGCCGGGCACCGACGGCCTGCTCGCGCTCGCGATCGTCCACGTGCTGCTGACCGACGGCACGATCGACTTTGCCTTCCTCTCGCGGCATACCAACGCGCCCTGGCTCGTCGTGCAGTCGCCGGGAACCGCCGGTGACGGCCTGTTCGCGCGCAACGACGCCGGCAACCCGCTGGTGTTCGACGAGGCGACGGGAGGGTTCGCCGACGCGTCGGGCGCCGACATCCGGCCGGCGCTGTTCGGCGCCTGGACGCTGCCCGACGGTCGTCACGCGCGTACCGCGCTGTCGCTCGCCGCGGAGCGGTATGTCGACGCGCGCTACGCGCCGGCAACGGTCGCCGCCGAATGCGGCGTCCCCGTCGAGACGATCATCCAGCTCGCACGCGAGATGGCGCATGTCGCGTTCAACGAGGCGATCGAGCTGCCGATCCGCTGGACCGACATGTGGGGCCGCACGCACGAGAGCGTCGTCGGACGGCCCGTTGCGATGTATGCGATGCGCGGCATCTCCGCCCGTTCCAACGGCTTCCACACCTGCCGCGCACTGCATCTAATCCAGATGTTGCTGGGCGCGCTGGACGGCCCCGGTAATTTCCGCGCACGCGCCCCTTACCCGCGGCGCATACCCATGCGCTCGCTGCCTGAGAACGACCCGGCGGTGATCTTCGCGCCCGATACACCGCTGCGGCGCATGCCCAACGGCCACCCGACCAAGCCCGAGGAGCTCGTCGTCGACGCGGCAGGTGCGCCGCTTCGGATCGACCGCGCGTACTCGTGGGAGAGCCCGCTCGCCACGCATGGACTGATGCATATGGTCATCGCCAACGCGGCCAGCCACGACCCGTATCCGATCGACACGCTGCTGCTGTTCATGGCGAACATGGCGTGGAATTCGTCGATGAACACGACGGGGACGCGCGAAATGCTCACGCGCAAGGTCGCCAACGGCGACTACGCGATCCCCTTTCTGGTTGTTGTCGACGCATTCCATTCCGAGACCGTCGGTTTCGCGGACCTGGTGCTGCCCGACACGACCTACCTCGAACGCCACGACGCGATATCGCTCCTCGACCGGCCGATCTCCGAGCCGGACATGGTGGCCGACGCGATCCGCCATCCCGTGGTGGCGCTCGACCGCGACGTGCGGCCGTGGCAGGACGTGCTGGTCGAGCTCGCGTCACGGCTCAAGTTTCCGAGCTTCACCCGGCCCGACGGCACGCGCAAGTTCGCCGACTACAAGGACTTCATCGTCAATTACGAAAAGCTGCCCGGCATCGGATTTCTCGCCGGCTGGCGCGGCCCGGATGGCGAGTCTCACCTGCGCGGCGCGCCGAATCCGAAACAGTGGGAAAAGTACATCGAGAACCAGTCGTTCTTCACGTTCCACTGGCCGGAATCGATGCGTTATTACAAGTACGCGAACAAGGACTACCTGGAGTTCGCGGAGAAGCACGCGTTGTTCGGCACGCCCCCGGTCGCCTTGACGATGCAGATCTACTCGGAGCCGCTGCAGAAGTTCCGGCTCGCGGCGCAGGGGCACTATGACGGCCCGCAGCCGCCAACGGCGGCCGACCGCGCGCGGATTGCCACGTACTTCGACCCGCTGCCGATCTGGTATCCGCCGCTGGAAAGCCAGCGCATCGCGGCGGACGATTTTCCGCTGCATGCGATCACCCAGCGGCCGATGACGATGTACCACTCGTGGGACTCGCAGAACGCGTGGCTGCGGCAGATCCTGTCGGCGAACCACCTGTACATGAACCGCGCGACGGCGGCGCGCCAAGGGCTCGCGGACGACGACTGGGTATGGGTCGAATCGCATCACGGCCGCATCCGCTGCCAGTTGCGGACGATGGAAGGCGTCGAGGCGAACACGGTGTGGACGTGGAACGCCGTGGGCAAGCAGGCCGGCGCGTGGGGCCTCGCGAACGACGCCCCGGAAGCGACGACGGGCTTCCTGCTCAACCACCTGATCAGCGAGCTGCTGCCGCAGCACGGCGACGATCCTCACCGGCGCGCCAACGCCGATCCGGTCACGGGGCAGGCCGCTTGGTTCGACCTGCGCGTGCGCGTCGTGAAGGCCGCGCCGGGCGAGGTCGGCGCATGGCCGACATTCGACCCGCTGCCGCCCTTGCCCGGCGCCGCGAAGCCGCCGGCTGCATTGCGCTGGAGTGCGCGATGAGGCTCGGCCTGGTCATCGACCTCGACACCTGTGTGGGCTGCCACGCCTGCGCAACCGCGTGCAAGGAGTGGAATGGCGCATCGGCGATCAGCGGCCCATTGACGGACGATGATCCGTACGGCGCCGATCCCACCGGCGTCTGGTTCAACCGCGTGCGCCACTACGAGGTGGGTGAATATCCAGCGTCGAAAACAATCAACTTCCCGATGTCGTGCATGCATTGCGAGGATGCCGACTGTGTCACCGTGTGCCCGACCGGTGCGTCGTACAAGCGTAAGGACGGCATCGTCCTCGTCGACCAGGACAAGTGCATGGGCTGCAACCTGTGCGCGTGGGC
>JBDSLT010000253.1:0-4392 GCA_039916265.1 Casimicrobiaceae bacterium
CTCCTCCGCGAGGATCATCTCGGTGAGCCCCTTGCCGCCGGGAATCATCGGGAACACATTCTCCGACTGATCGGTGATGAAGTCGAGGAACACCAGGCGGTCCTTCTGCGCGAACGCCTCTTTGAGCGCGCCTTCGACGTCGCCCGGCTTGTCGATCTTGAGGCCGACGTGCCCGTAGGCCTCGGCGAGCTTCACGAAATCCGGCAGCGCGTCCATATACGACTCCGCGTAGCGGTTGCCGTAGAAGAATTCCTGCCACTGCCGCACCATGCCCATGTAGCGGTTGTTGAGGTTCACGATCTTGATCGGCAGGTGATACTGCTTGCAGGTGGACAGCTCCTGGATGCACATCTGGATCGACGCCTCGCCGGTGACGCAGGCGACCGTCGCCTGCGGGTTCACCATCTGCACGCCCATCGCCGCCGGCAACCCGAAACCCATGGTGCCGAGTCCGCCCGAATTGATCCAGCGACGCGGCTTGTCGAACTTGTAGTATTGCGCCGCCCACATCTGGTGCTGGCCGACATCCGAGGTCACGAACGCATCGCCCTTGGTCAGCTTGTAGAGTTCCTCCAGCACGTACTGCGGCTTGATGAGCTTGCTGGCGCGGTCGTACTTGAGGCAATCCTTGCGCTGCCATTCCTTGATCTGCGACCACCACGCCTTCAGCGACGCCGGATCGGGCCGCTGCGGCGACGACTCGAGGATCTTCAGCATTTCGTCCAGCACGTCGGCGACGTAGCCGACGATCGGCACGTCGACCTTCACGCGCTTGGAGATCGACGACGGATCGATGTCGATGTGGATGATCTTGCGGTCGGCGCGATAGAAGTGCTTCGGATCGCCGATCACGCGGTCGTCGAAACGCGCGCCCACGGCAAACAGCACGTCGCAGTGCTGCATCGCCATGTTCGTCTCGTAGGTGCCGTGCATGCCGGGCATTCCGGTGAACTGCGGATCGGTCCCTGGGAATGCGCCCAGCCCCATCAGCGTGTTGGTGCACGGGAAGCCGAGCAGCCGCACGAGGCGCGTCAACTGTGACGACGCGTTGTTCAGGATGACGCCACCGCCGGTGTAGACCATCGGCCGCTTCGCATCCAGCAAGAGCTGCACGGCCTTCTTGATCTGCCCCGGGTGACCCTTGGTCACCGGGTTGTACGAGCGCAGCGACACCGTCTTCGGGTAGGTGAATTCGGCCGACGCCTGCGTGACGTCCTTCGGGATGTCGACGAGCACCGGCCCCGGCCGCCCCGTCGACGCCAGATAGAACGCCTTCTTGATCGTGGTGGCGAGCTCGTTCACGTCCTTCACGAGGAAGTTGTGCTTGACGCAGGGCCGCGTGATGCCGACGGTGTCGCACTCCTGGAATGCGTCCTGTCCGATGGCGTGCGTCGGCACCTGGCCGGTGATCACGACCATCGGGATCGAATCCATGTAGGCGGTCGCGATGCCGGTGACGGCATTGGTGACGCCCGGGCCGGAGGTCACCAGCGCGACGCCAATCTTGTGCGACGAGCGCGAATAGCCGTCCGCCGCGTGGACCGCGCCCTGCTCGTGGCGGACCAGGACGTGCTTGACCTTGTCCTGCTTGAACAGCTCGTCATAGATGTTGAGGACCGCGCCGCCCGGGTAGCCGAAGACGTATTCGACGCCTTCTTCCTGGAGACAGCGGATGGTGATTTCCGCGCCCGTTAGTTGCATGTTCATGGCCTCTGTCGATGAAAGTTTGCCCGGTCGTGTGGCGCGAAGCCGGGGGCTGCAAACTCAAGGGACGCGAGGGCGTTGTAGCGCGTCCACCAAGGCTCGATCGGGTAGAAAGCCGGTTCCGCCGCACCCCGAGGGAAGCTCCGCCAACGCTTGTGGCACCGCCGGAGGGGATGCAAACAGCCGTTTTTGCAGTACAGCATTCCGAGCCTCGCGGCCCGGAAACAAGACACTAGCGGTAAAGGGGGCGACGGGTCAAGTCCGCGGATGCTTCACCGCACCATAACCGCGCGCGATGCGGCGCGGGGGCAACGCGGCCGCTCTGCCCACTATAATCAACGCGCTATCCCTGAATCGGCACCCCTCTGGCCACCCACCAAGAAATCGCGGCGTTCCTCGCGGAAGTCGAGCGACGCGCGTTCAAGCAGGCGATGTTCGCGGTTCGCGACGAGGACGTCGCGCTCGACGTCGTCCAGGACGCCATGCTGAAACTGACGGAGAAATACTCCCAGAAGCCGCGCAACGAGCTGCCGATGCTGTTCCAGCGCATTTTGCAGAACACGATCCACGATCATTTTCGGCGCCAGAAAGTGCGCTCGACGTGGACGGTCCTCCTCTCGGCGTTCGGCGATAAGGGCGACCGGGACGAAGATTACGATCCGCTGGAAACTTTGCCGGCGAAATCCGACTCGAATGCGACCGTCGATCCCGCCGCGCAGGTCGAGCAAAGTCAAACGGTGGCGATCATCGAGCAGGCGCTGGCTCGGCTTCCGGCGCGTCAACGCCAGGCATTCCTCCTACGTTACTGGGAGGAACTGGACGTCGCAGAGACCGCGGCGGCGATGGGCTGCTCGCAGGGCAGCGTCAAGACCCATTGCTCGCGGGCCGTTCACGCGCTGGCCGAGATGCTGAAGTTCAAAGGGGTGAAGCCATGAACACCCACGATACCGAAACCGCAAATAAAATAATCACTTACCTCGACCAGGGCGCCGCGTCGCTCAAGGCAGGCACCGCCTACCGGCTGCAACAGGCGCGGGCCGCCGCACTGGCGCGAATCGGCGCGCCGGCGCTCGTCCCCGGTGTGAGGATGCAGCATGCGCTGGCCGGGGCGGGAGCAAACGCCGTCGGCGGCAGTCCGCGCTTTGGCGGGAGCAGCCTCCGCTGGTGGGTGGGTGTCGCCGCCTTCGTCGTGGTGGCGGGATTCGGCTGGCAGCAATGGAAGGCCGTGCAGCAGGTCCGCGAATTCGAGGAACTGGACGCGCAGATCCTGTCCTCCGATTTACCGATCGACGCCTACCTGGACCGGGGATTCCAGAATTGGCTCAAGGCTTCGTTCGAACCCTGATCGCGGCTGCGGCCGCCGGCCTGCTGCTGGCCGCAGCGCCGGCGACCCACGCGCAGATCGCGCTCAAGTCTCCCAGCTGGGCGGAGCTGTCGCTGCAGGAGCGGCAGATCCTCGCGCCGCTTGCGTCCGACTGGGACAAGCTCGACGCCGCGCGCAAGACCAAGTGGCGCGGGATGGCGCAGCGCTATCCGGGCATGAAGCCCGACGAGCAGGAGCGCATCCGCGAGCAGATGCACTCGTGGTCATCGCTCACATCCGAGCAGCGCAATGCCGCGCGCGAGCAGTACAAGACGATGAAAAAGCTGCCGCCCGACAAGAAGGAGGAGGTGCGGCAGAAGTGGATGGAGTACCAGCAGCTGCCGCCGGAAACACGGCGCGAACTGGCGAAGAAGGTACCGCCCGGGGGCAGCAGTCCGGCGCGAGCGACCACGCCTTTGCGCACGCCGGCGCCGCCGATGACGCCGCCGCCGCAGATGCAGCAGGGGCCGACTCCCGCGAGCGTGCCGAACCGGTGACGGTCGCCGGCGGCGCGAGCGTGGCGCAAGCATCAGCTTCGCCGCGCCTCGCGAGCCTCGCGCGGCGCCTTGGCGCGTTGCTCTACGAGGCGCTACTGCTGACCGCGCTGGTTTTCGTCGCGAGCTTCGCGCTGCTTCCGCTCGTTTCGGTTTCGCCCGGTCGCGCCGGCCAGACGGCGCTGACGCTTCCCGATCTGCCGTCCCGCGCAATGCTCTTCTGTGCGCTGTGCGGCATCGCCGCCGTTTATTTCACGTGGGGCTGGACGGGCGGCCGCCGCACGCTGGCGCAGAAAACGTGGCGGATGCGCGTCGTCGGGCCCGGGGGCGCGGCCCTCGAATACCGGCGTGCATTCGCGCGTTATCTCGCCGGCTGGATCGGCCCCGCGCTGGCGCTGGCGACCTACGCGGCCGCCAGGTCCTATGGCCTCGGCGGCGTAGCCATCGTCGCCCTCGCGGTGAACTACCTCGCGGCGCTGGTCGATCCCGAACGCCAGTTCCTCCACGATCGCATCGCGGGTACGCGGATCGTGCGCGACTGATGCCGGCTGCGGTCCGCCGAGTTAGGATATACGACCAGCGGCACTGCGCAGCACCTCCGACGGAGACGGTCCGATGACAAACCTGAGCGAACTCGCGCACGATCCCCGCTTCGACGCGTCCCGCGTGGTCCGTGCGCCGCGCGGATCGCAGCGCACCTGCAAGAGCTGGCTCACCGAAGCCGCGTACCGGATGATCCAGAACAATCTCGATCCGGAGGTCGCCGAAAACCCGCAGCACTTGGTCGTCTACGGCGGCATCGGCCGTGCCGCGCGCGACTGGGCGTGCTTC
>JBDSLT010000254.1:0-10936 GCA_039916265.1 Casimicrobiaceae bacterium
CGGGCAGCTTGCGCGTCTGTCCGTCGATGGACACCTGGCGCTCCTCCATCGCCTCGAGCAGCGCGCTTTGCGACTTGGGCGGCGCGCGGTTGATCTCGTCGGCAAGCACGACGGAGCGGAAGATCGGGCCGGGATGGAAGCGAAACGCCTGCGCGCGCTCGTCGAAGATCGACACGCCGAGGACGTCCGCGGGGAGCAGATCGCTGGTGAACTGGATGCGCGAGTAATTGAGACCGAGCGTGGACGCAAGCGCCTGCGCCATCGTCGACTTGCCGACGCCGGGAATGTCCTCGATCAGCAGGTGGCCGCGCGCGAGCAGGCACGCGAGCGCGATGGTGAGCGGCGTTTCCTTGCCGACGACGATGCGGCCGAGCTGCTGCAGCACCGCCGCCAGGCGCTCGGCGGTAGGCACGTCGGGCTGGGACAGGTCACGGAGGGTCATGGGAGGGTCGGGAGTGGGTTCGTCGTGAGTGGCGGCGGGTCCGGAAAGCGGTCGCCTGGGGCCGTGATCGGAGGCGGAGCTACTGTAGCCTGTCGCGCCGCGGCTCGTCATCCGGGGGAGAGCCGCGATACACTCCGTCCAGCGGCCCGGGAGAGCCGTCCGGCCGATGCCCGCGTGCCGGCGCGAATAGCCCACGTTCGAATCCGTTCCCGAGCTCGAGTTCCGTGCCCACCGCGTTCATCACGCACCCCTCGTGCCGGCAGCACGACATGGGGTCGCACCATCCCGAGTGTCCCGAACGGCTCGACGCCATTGCGGACCGGATGCTCGCCGCCGGGCTCGACAGCCACGTCCGCCATTACGTCGCGCCTGCGGCGACGCGCGAGCAGATCGCGCGCGTCCACGGAACGGACTACATCGACGAGATCGAGGCTGCCAGCCCGGAAACGGGACTGCGCTTCATCGACCCCGACACGGCGCTCAACCCGTTTTCGTTGCAGGCCGCGCGACACGCTGCGGGCGCGGTCGTGAAGGGGGTGGACCTTGCGATGAGCGGCGAATGCACGACGGCGTTCTGCGCGGTGCGCCCGCCCGGCCACCACGCTGAGCGATCGCGCGCGATGGGCTTCTGCGTGTTCAACAGCGTGGCGATCGGCGCGAGCCACGCCTGCGAGGCGCACGGCCTCGAGCGCGTGGCGATCGTCGACTTCGACGTCCACCACGGCAACGGCACCGAGGAGATTTTTACCGGCGATCCGCGCGTGCTGATGGTGTCGACGTTCCAGCACCCGCTGTATCCCTACAGCGGCCTCGACAATCCGTCGCCGCTGATGGTCAACGTTCCGCTGGCGCCGGGCAGCGGCGGCGCCGAGTTTCGCGCCGCCGTCACCGACCACTGGTTGCCGGCGATGGATGCTTACCGGCCGCAGCTCGTGCTGATCTCGGCAGGCTTCGACGCGCACCGCGAGGATCCGCTCGCCAACCTCGAGTTCGTCGAAGCCGACTACGCCTGGGTCACGCGTGAGCTCGTCGCGGTGGCTCGCCGGCACGCGCAGGGCCGCGTCGTGTCGTCGCTCGAAGGCGGCTACGGCCTCTCGGCGCTCGGGCGCAGCGTCGCCGAGCATGTGCGGGAGCTTATCGTCGCATGAAGCGCCGGCGCTTCCTGTCCGGTTGCGCGCTCCTGCCCGGCGCGGCAGGGTTTGCGTTGCCTGCCGCGTGGGCGGACGTCACGCCGCGGCGCTATGCGCGCTCGCTGCTCGTCGACATCCACGGCGCGCCGATCCGCCTGACGGCGCTCGCGACGGACACCAACTATGTGTTCCAGTACCCGTATTCCGCCACGCCCTGCTTCCTGCTGAAGCTCGGGCGTCGCGTGACGCCGAGCGGCGAGTTGCGGCGGCAGGACGGCGCCACCTACGCGTGGCAGGGCGGCGTCGGCCCCGACGCCAACGTCGTCGCGTTCTCCGCGATCTGCGCGCACAAGCTCGCGTACCCGACGCGCGACGTGTCGTTCATCCGCTTCCAGCGCGAGCCCTCGGCGACGTCGACGGGCAACGTGATCCATTGCTGCGCGGACCACAGCGTCTACGATCCGGCGGCGGGCGCGCGCGTCGTCGCGGGACCGGCGCCGCAGCCGCTCGCGGCGATCCTGCTCGAGCACGACGCGGCGCGCGACGAGGTCGCGGCGCTCGGCACCGTCGGTCCCGAGCAGTTCAACGCGTTCTTCACCAAGTACGAGATGAAGCTCGCGCTCGAGTACGGCGGCAAGGGCCGCGCCGCGGTGCCGGAGACGACCGTGGTGCGCGAGATCGAGAATTACTGCAAGACGACGATCCGCTGCTAGAGCCGATCCGCGGCGCTTCGCTATTTCGGCGCCAGCGATACGACGGTATCGCGAAGCAGCTTGCTTCGTGTCTGCGCGATCTTGCGCACCAGGCGTTCATCCGCGGTAACGAAGCGGCACTGTTCCTCGATCGCGAGCGCGAGGTAAACGCAGTCGTACGCGGGGTGAGCCAAATCGATGGCGAGGCGGGTCGTCGCCTCGAGCAGCGCGCGCGTCGGAACCAATTCGATCTCGGCGCCTTGCAGCAGACGGGCCGCGAGCAGTGCTTCCTCCGTTGAAAGCTCCTTGCGTGCCACTTTCTTCCAGAGGATGGTGGCGCACTCCGGCGTCAGCAGATCCGGCGCTATCAGCCGCGCGCCCCGGCGGAGTTCCAGCGCTGCCGCCGTGCCGCTTTCTTCGACCACCCATTTGATCGCGATACTGGCGTCGATGACGAGTCTCGTCACCGCTCGTCGCGTCCTTCGCGCAGAAGAAGCTCCGACGGTGTGTGTTTCCTGGCTTTGGTCAGCGCGCGCAGCTCGGCCGCCAGCGAGTCGAACGACGGCGCGACGTCGGCGGCAAGCGCCTGGCGAAGTATTTCCCGGTGTTCGGCCTCGGTCGAGCGCCCGTGTCGCGCAGCTCGGCGCTTGAGGCGAACGATCAGATCGTCGTCCAGGTTGCGTACGTGCAAATTACCGGCCATCGCGAGACCTCCTTGAGATCATTGAGAGCAATGATATCACCCGTTCCGGGATCGTCATTCGTGGCGGGCTTGTCGCGCGGCTCGCGGAGGCGTTCGCCGGCGTCAGGTCTTCTCGCGCCCGTGGCACTGCTTGTACTTGCGCCCGCTGCCGCACGGGCAGCGATCGTTGCGCCCGGTCTTGGGTTGCGTGCGCGCAATCGGCCGCCGGGGGCGCGTGATGTCGGCGATGTCCATCACGCACGCCATCAACTCGTCGATGGCGTGGTCGAGATCGTCGAGCGGCAGCGCGTCGTCGATCTCCCGCTGCTCGCGCGCGATCTCGCGCGCCGCTTCACTCGGGTCGTCCGGATCTTCGGGCAGGTGACGCACGATGTGCAGGAGCGCCGCGTCGACGTCGTCGACCTCGGGCGAATCGTCGTCGGCCAGCGGATACTCGGCGATCGCCCGCGAGAAGCCCGTCGCCCACGGCCACAGCCCGGCGAAACGCTGCGCGCCCGCCAGCTCGCCGCCGTCGTCGCGCTGGATGTCGACCACGATGGGCTCGAAGGGCTCGCGCGCCGCGATATGGGCGGCGAGGGTGTTGTGGTGACGCATGACGAGGCCGAGGACGTGTTCGACGCGAGCGAGGTCGCCGGGAAGCAGCGCGTCGTCGTCGCGGGCGTCGAAGACGATCGGAAGCCAGTCCGACGGCATGACCGCGCGCGGGCACAGCAATACGCCGGTCAAGAAACCGTCCAGCATCGCCAGGTCGAACGGATCGCGACCGTCGGGAAGCGACGAAAGCGCGTCGTCGAGCGCGTCGAGCTCGGCGTCGGAGAGCGGACCGGAGTCGGGTATCGAAGGCAGGGCAGGGTCCTTTCTACTCGATCAACAATGCTGCAGCAACGCGCCGACCCTCGGCAACGAGGATGTTGAACGTGCGACAGGCGGCGCGCGTGTCCATCGTCTCGACGCCCACGCGGGCCTCGGAGAGCGGCGCGAGAATTCGCGGGTGCAGGAAGTGCTGCGACGCGCCGGTGCCGAGAAGGACGATCTCGGGCTTGTGCGCCAGCAGCGCCGCGAAATCGCTCGCGCCAAGCGCCGCCAGGCCCGCCGGCGCCCAACCCTTCACGATGCCGTTAGGCAGGAGCACGACGTTTTCGCGATATTCGTCGGCGCCCACGCGAATCCAGCCGGGTCCTGTCCCGGTCACGATGTTGGCGTCGGGCGCCTGGAGGTGGAATTTCACTTCAAACGAGCTTTCAGTCGCGCCCGCGCGATGGTGCGTTGCGGTAAAGACGCGGATTCGCTAGGATTATAGCCAGCAGTCGTTGCCGTCCCGCCGCCCTTGCATCGTCCGCGGCCCGCCACGACTTCTACGTCGCTCGGACGGATCCGGGCGCTTACGCTAGAAGGACCGCCGCATGGCCCTCCCGGATACGCAGTTTGCGCGGCTGACGCGCCTCCCGCCGTATGTCTTTTCCATCACCACCGAGTTGAAGATGGCGGCGCGTCGCCGCGGCGAGGACATCATCGACTTCGGAATGGGCAACCCCGACGGCCCGACGCCGGCGCACATCGTGCAGAAGCTGGTCGAGACCGTGCAGCGCGGCGACACGCACGGCTACTCCGTGTCGAAGGGCATTCCGCGCCTGCGCCGCGCCATCTGCCACTGGTACCAGAGACGCTGGGGCGTCGAGTTCGATCCCGATTCGGAGGCGATCGTCACCATCGGTTCGAAGGAGGGGATCGCGCACCTCGTGCTCGCCACGCTGGGCCGCGGCGACACCGTGCTGGTGCCGAACCCGAGCTACCCGATCCACATCTACGGCCCGATCATCGCCGGCGCCGACATCCGCCAGATCCCGCTCACGCCCGGCGTCGATTTCTTCGCCGAGCTCGAGCACACGATCAAGATGAGCTTTCCCAAGCCGAAGATGCTCATCATCAACTTCCCGGCGAATCCGACGGCGCAATGCGTCGAGCTGCCGTTCTTCGAGAAGATCGTCGCGCTGGCGCGCGAATACGGCATCTACGTCGTCCACGACCTCGCGTACGCGGACATTTGCTTCGACGGCTGGAAGGCGCCGTCGATCATGCAGGTGGAGGGGGCGCGCGACGTCGCGGTCGAGTTCTTCACGATGTCCAAGAGCTACAACATGGCGGGGTGGCGCATCGGCTTCATGGTCGGCAACAAGGAGCTCGTCAACGCGCTCGGACGCATCAAGGGCTACCACGACTACGGCACGTTCACGCCGCTGCAGGTGGCGGCCATCGCCGCGCTGGAAGGGCCGCAGGACTGCGTCGCGGAAATCGTGAGCCGATACCAGGCGCGGCGCGACGTGCTGGTGAAGGGCCTGCACGAGGCGGGCTGGAACGTCGACGTGCCCAAGGCGTCGATGTACGTGTGGGCGAAGATTCCCGACGCTTACGCGGCGATGGGCTCGCTCGAATTCGCCAAGCAGGTGCTGGCGAAGGCGAAGGTGTCGGTGTCGCCAGGCGTGGGCTTCGGCGAGTTCGGCGACGGCCACGTGCGCTTTGCGATGATCGAGAACGAGGCGCGCACGCGCCAGGCGATCCGCGGGATCAAGCAGATGTTCCGCGAGGACGGGCTGCTCCGATGAACGATCGCGCAGTCTTCGCCGCGCCATGATGAAAGCGCTGCAGGTCGGCATCGTCGGCTTCGGCACCGTCGGCAAGGGCGTCTGGGACGTCCTGCGGCGCAACGAGGAGGAGATCACGCGCCGCGCCGGGCGGCCGATCCGCGTCACGTGGATCGCGACCCGCACGCTCGACCGTGCGCGCAGCGGCACCCGCGGCGCCACCGACGTCAATCTCACCAACGACGCGGCGGTCGTCGTCGAGCACCCCGACGTCGACATCGTCTGCGAGCTGATCGGCGGCATCGAGCCGGCGCGCTCGCTCGTGCTGTCGGCGATCGCGCAGGGCAAGCACGTGGTGACGGCGAACAAGGCGTTGCTGGCGCAGCACGGCAACGAGATCTTCGCGGCGGCTTCGGCGAAGGGCGTGATGGTGGCCTTCGAGGCCGCGGTGGCGGGTGGCGTGCCGATCATCAAGGCGCTGCGCGAGGGCCTGACGGCGAACCGGATCGACTGGATCGCCGGCATCATCAACGGCACTTCGAACTTCATCCTGTCGGAGATGCGCGCCACCGGCGCGTCGTTCGCGACGGTGCTGAAGGAAGCGCAGGCGCGTGGCTACGCCGAGGCCGACCCGACCTTCGACGTCGAGGGCATCGACGCCGCGCACAAGCTGTCGATCATGTCGGCGATCGCCTTCGGCGTGCCGATGCAGTTCGACAAGGCCTACGCCGAGGGCATCTCGAAGCTGTCGCGCGAGGACATCCGCTACGCCGAGGAACTGGGCTACCGGATCAAGCTCCTCGGCATCACGCGCCGCGCGAAGGACGGCATCGAGCTGCGCGTGCACCCGACGCTGATCCCGCACCGGCGGCTCATCGCCAACGTCGAGGGCGCGATGAACGCCGTGCTGGTGATGTGCGACGCGGTCGGACCCACGCTTTACTACGGCGCCGGCGCGGGCGCCGAGCCGACCGCAAGCGCGGTGATCGCCGACCTCGTCGACGTCACGCGGATGCACACCGCCGACCCCGAGCATCGCGTGCCGCACCTGGCGTTCCAGCCCGACCAGATGAGCAGCCTGCCGTTCCTGCCGATGAGCGAGGTCGAGACGAGCTACTACCTGCGGATGCGCGTCGAGGACAAGCCCGGTGTGCTCGCCGACATCACGCGCATCCTCGCCGACCGCGATATCTCGATCGATGCGATGATCCAGAAGGAGCCGCCCGAAGGCGAGGCGCAGACCGACATCATCCTGCTCACCCACCGCTCGATCGAGAAGAAGCTCACCGACGCCATCGCTCGAATCGAGGCGCTGCCCACCGTCCGTGGCAAGATCGTGCGCATCCGGATGGAGCAACTCAGTTGAGGACCACCCCCACGCTCACTTCGTTCGCTGCCCCCCGAGGGGGAGCAAGCCTCCCTTGGGGCGGCCCGGCGGGAGGCTAGATGCACTACATCAGCACCCGCGGGGTCTGGGACGTTGCGCCGCAGCCGTTTCGCGCGATCCTGCTCGAAGGGCTCGCGCCGGACGGCGGGCTCGCGGTGCCGGAAGAATATCCGCGCTTCAGCCCGGCGGAGTTCGAGGCGCTGCGGCCGCTGGGCTATCGGGACCTCGCGTACGCCGTGCTGTCGCGGTTCATCGACGACATCGCGCCGCGCGACCTGCGCGCGATCGTCGAGCGCACGTATCGCGCGGAAGTCTTCGGCAGCGACGAGATCGCGCCGCTGCTCGAGCTCGAGCCCGGTCTTTCGCTGCTGCGCTTATCGAACGGGCCGACGCTCGCCTTCAAGGATATCGCGCTTCAGCTTCTCGGCCACCTGTTCGAGTACGTGCTCGCCGATGGGCAGCGCACGCTCAACATCCTGGGTGCTACCTCCGGCGACACCGGCAGCGCCGCCGAGTACGCGATGCGCGGCAAGCGCGGCGTCGGCGTGTTCATGCTGTCGCCGCACGGCCGCATGAGCCCCTTCCAGCAGGCGCAGATGTACGCGCTGCCGGACGCCAACATCCACAATCTGGCGATCGAGGGCGCATTCGACGATTGCCAGGACATCGTGAAGTCGGTCAACGCGGACGCCGCGTTCAAGGCGCGCTGGAGGATCGGCGCGGTCAATTCGATCAACTGGGCGCGTGTCGCAGCGCAGGCGGTGTACTACTTCAAGGGATACTTCGCGGCGACCGCGACCGCGGGCGCGGGAGAGGCAGTCGCCTTCGCGGTTCCATCCGGTAACTTCGGCAACATCTTCGCGGCGTACGTCGCCCGCGCGATGGGCGTGCCGATCGCGCAACTCATCCTCGCGACCAACGAGAACGACGTGCTGGACGAGTTCTTCGCCACGCTGCGCTACCGGCCGCGCCGCTCGGCCGAAACGCACGCGACGTCGTCGCCGTCGATGGACATATCCAAGGCGTCGAACTTCGAGCGCTACGTGTTCGACATCGTCGGCCGCGACGCCGGCGTCGTGCGCGCGCTCTGGAAGCAGCTGGACGAGCAGGGCGAATTCGACTTGTCGTCGTACGCGGCGCAGATCCGCGGGTCGGGCTTCGTCTCGGGCAAGAGCACGCACGCGGACCGCCTGGCGACGATCCGCGACGCCGACCGGCGCTACGGCGTGACCGTCGATCCGCACACCGCCGACGGCCTCAAGGTCGGGCGCGAGCTGCGCGACCGCGGCGTGCCGCTCGTCTGCATCGAGACGGCGCTGCCGGCGAAGTTTTCGGCGACGCTGCGAGAGGCGCTGGGACGCGAGCCGAGCCGTCCGGCGGCGTTCGCCGACCTCGAATCGCGGCCGCAGCGCGTGACCGTGCTCCCCGCCGACGCCGCGCGCGTCAAGGCCTTCATCGAGGCGCACGCCGCGGACTGACGCCGCGTGTCCGCTCCCCCCATGTCCTACGCCCTCAACTCGCTGCTGCGCAACCTCCTCGCAGGACTTCGCGTCGCGTTCCTGCTGCCGGTGACGCGCTTTGCGTTTCGCATCGACCTCGCGCAACTCGTGCTGCTGTTCGTCACGTCGGCGGTGCTCGACATGGTGCGTGATGCGCTGCGCGCCGGGCCGGACCGGGTGTTCAGCCTGCTGGGCGCCGGCAGCGAGTTCTTCGGCGGCGGCGTGCTGCTTTTCATCGCTGCGCTGCTGGCGCTGCTGTTCCGGCAGCGTGCGGTCGCGCTGTCGCTGCCTGTGATGGTGCTCGCGTCTCTGCCGGCGGTACAGGTGGCGCTAGAGCTGCCGAGTGCTTTTCGCGCGCTGGGCATGCCGGGACGCTACGACCAGATCGCCGGCAACGTGCTGCTGGTGTGGGCGGTGGTCGTGCTCATCCGCTGCGCGGCGCTTGCGCTCGACACGCGCGGCGCGCGCCGGATGGTCGCGTCGCTGGCGAGCGGCTTGCTGCTCGCGTCGCCGATCTGGTTCTCGTCCGCCCTTGCGCCGAACGATCCATGGTTCGCCAAGGCGCCCGACCCCGAAGCCGTCACCGGCGTCGACGCGGGCGCGGAGCCGGTGCTCGCCACGCAATCGTTCCTGCTCGACCAGCTACTCGGCAAGCTCGAGGACGAGCGCCCCGGCATCACCGACCTGTATTTCGTCGGCTTCGCACCCTATGGCGCGCAGGACGTGTTCCGCAAGGACGTCGAGGCGGCGCGCGACGTGATGGACGAGCGCTGGGGCACGAAGGGCCGCTCGATCGTCCTGCTCAACAATCCGCAGACGCTGCTGACCGCTCCGTTCGCGACGATCACCAACCTGCGCGAGACGCTGAACGAGATCGGCGCGGCCATCGACGCCGACAACGACGTCGTGATGGTCTACCTCGCGAGCCACGGCTCGCCGGATTTTCGCCTGGCCGCGTCGCAGCCGCCGCTGACGCTGGTGGAGCTGACGCCGTCGGGCCTGCGGCAGATGCTCGACGACGCGAACATCAAGTGGCGCATCGTCGTCGTGTCGGCGTGCTTTTCCGGCGGCTACATCGAGCCGCTCAAGGACGATCACACGATCGTCATTACCGCCGCGCGCTCCGACCGCATCTCCTTCGGCTGCGGCGATCGCAGCGACGCGACGTTCTTCGGCGAGGCGTTTTTCCAGAAGGGCATGGCCACCGCCGACACGATCACCGGCGCGTTCGACGTCGCGACCAAGGGCGTCGCCGCGCGCGAGCGCGCCGAAGGCTACGCGCCGCCGTCCGAGCCGCAGGTGTGGGTCGGACCCGACATGGCCGAAAAGCTGAAGACGCTGCGGACGAAGGGGCAGACGGGCGGGGTGAGCGCGTCTTTGTCCAGGCGCAACGGAATATTCGCCATTCCGGCGGCGAAAACCTCTCTTATAATCGCTCACGGACTGCAATAACCACCATTCGGGGCCGCGTGATGGAGCTCGCAAGTCATCGCTACGGCGATGTCGTCGTCGCGGCACCCGTGGGACGCATCGACCACGCCAATGCCGACAGCCTCACCGCGGCGCTGGCCCCGCTCCTCGACCCCGCGGACGGCGCCGGGCTTCTCCTCGATTTTTCCCGCGTCGATTACATCAGCAGCGTCGGCCTGCGCGTGCTGATGCTGGCGGCGAAGACGCTGCGCACGCAGCAGCGCAAGCTGGGCGTCGCGGCGCCGACCACCACGGTGCGCGAGATCTTCGAGATCAGCCGCTTCAATCTGATCCTCGATCTTTCGCCGACGGTGCGCGACGGGCTGGCGCGACTGTCGCCGCACGCGCTCGCCGTCTTTGACGTCGCCAGGCCTGTGGGAGCGGCATGAAGCGGGTCCGTTTCTGGGGGACGCGCGGCTCGCTGCCGGTCGCGCTGGTGGCGGCCGACATCCGCGCCAAGCTGGCCGCCGCGCTTCGCGGCGCGTCGGGTCGCGCCTTTGCCGACGACGCCGACATCGACGCCTACCTCGACACGCTGCCCTTCGACGTGGCGGCGACCTTCGGCGGCCACTCGTCGTGCGTCGAGATCGAGACGGGCGGGACGGACTACGTGCTGTGCGACCTCGGCAGCGGCGTGCGGCCGTTCGGCCAGGCCGCGCTCGCGAAGCACGGCGGAACACCGCAGACGTACCACGTCTTCATGTCGCACCTGCACTGGGATCACATTATGGGGCTGCCGTTTTTCACGCCGGCCTACCTCCCGGGCAACCGCGTCGTCGTGTACGGCGGACACGCTGTGCTCGAAGAGGCGCTGCGACGGCAGCAGGCACGCCCGTCGTTCCCCGTCGACTTCGCGGCGTTCAAGGCCACGATCGAGTTCGTGCGGCTCGAGCCCGGCCAGCGGCATGACATCGCCGGCATGGGCGTCACGCTGAAAAAGCAGCGCCACGCCGGCGATTCCTACGGTTACCGCTTCGAACGGGACGGACGCAGCATCGTCTACTCGACCGACTCCGAGCACTCGCTCGCCG
>JBDSLT010000255.1:0-2610 GCA_039916265.1 Casimicrobiaceae bacterium
AACATTCCGGGGTACCCGTTCCAGGTCGGAAACGTGCTGCAGCCGATGACGAGACCCACGCCGCGCGGCACGATGCGAAAGTGCTTGTGCATCCGCAGCGGCTCGTTCTTGCCCTGCGGCTTTTCCCACTGTGCCTCCGCCGGCACGCGCCTCATCTGGTCCCATGCGTAGGCGACCGCCTCGAGCCCGCGATCCTGCGCGTGCGGGCCACCGGCCTGGAACGCCATCATGAACGCCTGGCCGGTCGTGTGCATGACCGCGTGCGCCATGACGAAGCTCACCTTGTTGATGCGGTCGAGTATTTCGAGCGAGACGCCGACCCACGCTTGCGGGCCGGCCTTGCGCCACTGTGCCTGCGCCTTGCCGATGGCGGCGAAGAGCCCGTCGAGATCGGCGCGCGGATAAGTGACGCCGAGCGACATGCCGTACGGCGATTTCTCGGCGCCGACCTGTCCGGCCGTCGCCGGTTGCGTCAGCGCGAACGGCTTGCCGAGCAGCGCGTCGAACGCGGCCTTGCCCGCCTCGGCGGTGCCTTCGCCATAGTTGCGCGCGCTCGCCGACTCGGGAAACGGCGACCAATAGCCGCGCTCGGCGATGGCCGTCAACGCTCGGTCGAGTATGGCGCGATGCTTGTCGAACAGGGGATGGGACACGCGTGCCTCGCAGATGGATGATCGCAAAACTCTAGCATCAAGTAGGGTCAGAGACGACATACGCCGGGGCGAGCAATAAGTCGTCTCTGACCCTACTTCTATCCGGTGCCGGTCTGGTCGAAATCGATGACGACCTTGTTGGTCGCCGGATAGCTTTGGCACGAGAGGATGAACCCTCGTGCGACTTCGTAGTCCTCCAGCGCGAAGTTGACGTCCATGTCGACCTCGCCCTCCAGCAGCCGGCAGCGGCAGGTCGAGCATACGCCGCCCTTGCACGAATACGGCAGCTCCACGCCGTTGCGCAAGCCGGCGTCGAGGATGTTCTCCTTTTCGCGTTCGAGCAGGAATGTCTTGCGCGACCCGTCGATGATGACGGTCACCTCGCATTCGGTTGCCGCAGCCTGCGGCAACGGGCGGGCCACGTGCCGGTGCTTGGGAATGCTGGCCGCAAAGCGTTCGATCTTGACCTTCGCCTCGGGATAGCCGCGCGCCTTGAGCGCTGCGACGACCGCGTCCATCATGCCCTCGGGGCCGCAGACGAAAACCGCGTCCACGGCGTCGAGTTGCACCCAATGCTCCAGCAGCGCACCCGCCTTCCGCTCGTCGATGCGCCCGTGCAGCAGATCGATGTCCTGCGCTTCCCGCGACAGCACGTGGGCCAGGTTGAAACGCTCGAGGTAGGTGTCCTTCAGCGCCGCCAGCTCCTCGCGAAACATCACGCTGCCCGACGCGCGGTTGCCGTAGAACAGCGTGAAGCGCGAATGCGGCTCGCGCGCAAACGTCGTCTTGACGATCGACAGCAGCGGCGTGATGCCGCTGCCCGCGGCGAACCCCACGTAGTGTCGATGAGCCGCCGAGTCGAGCGGTACGTTGAAGTGCCCCATCGGCGGCGTGACGTCGACGGTGGCGCCGGCGGCGAGCGCATCGTTGGCCCACGTCGAGAAGAGCCCGCCCGGCGTTTTCTTCACGGCGATGCGCAGCATGCCGTCCTGCACCGCCGAGCAGATCGAGTACGACCGCCGCACGTCCTGGCCGTCGATGTCCGTGCGCAGCGTGAGGTGCTGGCCCTGTTCGAAACGGAACTGGTCCGCCAGCGCGTCGGGCACCGCGAATGTAATCGCGACGGCGTCGCGCGTTTCGCGATCGACGCGGGCAATCGGCAGCGGATGGAACCTGCTCAAGCGCGCCCCTCGGTCCTCAGTGCGGCTTGAAGTAGTCGAACGGCTCCAGGCACGCGTCGCATCGGTAGTGCGCCTTGCATGCGGTCGAGCCGAACTGCGAGACTAAGCGCGTGCGCGACGACGCGCAGCGCGGACACGGGACGGCGACGCGCGCGCGACGCAGCGGGCTGATGCCCGCGACGTCGATTCGCGGCGCGGCGGCGCCCGGGGGTGCGATGCCGAACGCGGCCAGCTTGCGCCTGGACTCCGGTGCCATCCAGTCGGTCGTCCAGGGCGGCGACAGCCGGGTGACAACGCGGGCCCCGTCGAGGCCGGCCGCCGCGAGCGCGTCGACGATCGAGCCTGCGATCACATCGGTCGCGGGGCAACCCGAATACGTCGGCGTCACGACGACGGCCAGACCCTGCGCGTCGCGCATCACCTCGCGGACGATGCCAAGCTCGACGACCGACACCATCGGGATTTCGGGATCGGGCACGTCGGCGAGTGCGCTCCAGGCGCACGCCACGTCCGCCAGCGAGGGGGCGGCCCGCGCTCGGTCGATCGGGACCGCGACGGCAGCAGCAGCAATGCGCAGCGAAGCGGCGCCCATCACCAGGTCGCGCCCGGATACGCGCGCTGCAGAAACTGCATCTCGGCGAGCATTCGCCCGAGGTGCTCGCTATGAACACCCTGCTTGCCGCCCCGCTCGCCGGCGCCTTGCATCCATTCGCCCGCGGGCATCGTCAAGGTCGCTTCGGCGCAGACGTTAGCCACCGCGGCGTGCCACGAATCCT
>JBDSLT010000256.1:0-13366 GCA_039916265.1 Casimicrobiaceae bacterium
CCGAACGCGATGGAGACGCTCCGCGCGAACGTGATTTTCACCAACGTCGCGCTCACCGACGACGGCGACGTGTGGTGGGAAGGGATGACCAAGACGCCGCCTGCGCATCTTACCGACTGGCAGGGTCGATCATGGACCCCGGAGGAAGGCAGGCGCAGCGGGCGCAAGGCCGCGCACCCCAACGCGCGATTCACCGTCGCCGCGACGCAATGTCCATCGCTCGACCCCGAGTGGGACAACCCGGCGGGTGTGCCGATCTCCGCATTCATCTTCGGCGCGCGCCGGTCGGACACGGTCCCGCTCGTCGTGGAGGCGCGGACGTGGGAGGAAGGCGTCTACAAGGCTGCGACGATGGGGTCGGAGACGACGGCCGCCGCCGCCGGCGCCGTCGGTGAGGTACGACGCGATCCGTTCGCGATGCTGCCGTTCTGCGGCTATCACATTGGCGACTATTTCGCGCATTGGCTGAAAATGGGATCGCGCGTCGCGCATCCGCCGCACATCTTCTCGGTCAACTGGTTTCGCAAGGACGGCGACGGAAAGTTCGTGTGGCCGGGATTCGGACAGAACATGCGCGTGCTGCAATGGATCGTCGATCGCTGCGGTGAACGCGCGGCGGCGACGGAGACCCCATTGGGATTCATGCCGTCGTATCGCGATCTGGATTGGCGCGGCATCGACTTCGACGCAGCGCGCTTCGATACGGTGTCGAGCGTCGACGTCGCGCAATGGACGCGCGAGCTCGCGTCGCACGACGCGCTGTTCGCGAAGCTGGGCGCAAAGCGGCCGGCTGCGCTGGCGGCCGAGCGCACGCGCCTGGAAGAGCGCCTGCAGCGCTGACGCGTCCGTCGCGGCGAGCTTTGAGTGCCTGCGAGCGGGCTGTCGGGCCTGGAAGGCTCTGTGCAGGCTCGCGTCCCGTAATCCTCGACGATCACTTGACGCTGCGTTGCGGGCCCCTTGCGCCAGCCCAGGACAGTTGCGGTCACGCGCGAGGCGCGCTAATGTCGCGATCTGACTGAAAGCGTTTACGAAAAGCGCTTACGGTAAGCGATTAACGTAAACGATTACAACCCAGCAATCTCATCCAGATCCTTAGAGCAACCCGTCCAAAACACCTTTGGAAAGAATAGGTCATGTCTAGTCGACGCGGCGACGAGGTGCGCCGCCCCAGGCGCAACCGATCCCGTGGGCGTGCGGTACCGACCGTCGTCGACGTGGCGCAGGCTGCGGGTGTCTCCACGGCCTCGGTGTCGCGCGCTCTCAATGCGCCGGAAGACGTCAGCGCGGGGCTGAGGGCTCGGGTCGCCGAGGCAGCTGCCGCGCTGGGCTACGTTCCCAACGGAGCCGGACGTACGCTGGCTTCGCGACGGTCGGGGATGATAGGGGTGATCCTCCCAACGCTCGCCGATGAGCTGCATGCCCGCATTCTCGCGGCCATCGAGGCGCGGCTGCGCGCGGTCGGATACTCGGTGGCCGTGACGGTCGCCGAAAAAGGGCAGGCCGCGGCGCTGACAAGCAGGTTGCTTTCGCTCGGCGTCGAAGGATTGATATCGATCGGGTGCTGCCGGTCAACCGACAGCCGGGCGCTCGCTCACGGGCGTCGCACGCCGTGGGTCGCGGTCGTCAGCGACCCGGATCCGTTGCAACAGAACACGGTCGGTATCGACTTTCTGCGCGCCGCAGAGACGGTCTCCCGATACCTTCACGGGTTGGGTCATCGTCGCTTTGCCTTGCTCGCGGGCGCAGCAACGGGCGCCGCACTTTGGGATGATCGCCGCCCGGCGCTTCAGCGCGCTCTTTCGGCGTTGCCGCAGACCTCGCTGATCGAGGCACCCGTCGGCAACACCGGGGCAGTAACAGAGGCGGTCCACCGCCTGTTGCGCCAGTCCGCACCCCCGACCGCCATCGTTTGCACGGACGACGTGAACGCCGCTGCGGCGATTGATGCGTGCACAAGCTTTGGGGTCGCGGTCCCGAACGACGTCTCCGTGACGGGGTTCGGAGATAGCGAGCTGGCGCGTCAATGGCGTCCGGCACTGACGACGCTGCGCTTCGCGCTCGACGAAGCGGGAAAGCATGCGGCGGAACAGTTGCTCGCACTCATCGCCGGACGCCCCTCCGGTGCTACCGCCTCTGCCGCCCGCTTGATCGTGCGCCGATCCTCCGGTCCTCCGCCAGCGCGCTGAGCGGATCCCAAATGCAGAAAAGCCCGCATTGCGGGCTTTTCTCGGAGGCGCGAGCGCGCATTCGCAACCCTATTCGGTCCTGACCGTCGCAACCTTGATGGGGAGCGCGGCGGGCGCGGTAGCGCGCGCGGCTCGCTTCTCATCTCGTTGTGCAACCCGCTGGACGTCGACGGACTTCTTGAGGGGTGCTGCGGTGGCAACGGGCTGCGGCTTGGTCATCTGGGCAAAACTGTCATCCCGATTGTCGGCCATGTCGCCACAGGCCCAAGCGGCGCCACTGATTGCGAACGTGCCGGAAATAAGCATCGTGCTTAGCATAGTGCGCATGGGTGCCTCCGTCTGTTGACTACCATCGCACGTTAGGGGAAACGCGGGAGCGCGTCAAGGGCGCGGCGATTGATTGTTCGTCGCGTAGTGCGGAGCCACGCGGGTGCGGCAAGACCAACCGCGAGTAATGGAGAGTCTCGCGGGTACCGGCAGTATCTACCGCGACTATTTTGCCTGGCCCCTCGGAATGTCGGCGCGCTACTACGTCTGGTAACGGCGGTACGACCTTGTCTTGAGTGTATCCAGCGCCGCGCGATTTCAACCTATATGGGCGTACTGAGCGTTGGCGACGTTTCACGTGAAACACTGGCTCCCCGCAATAAGCGTCCAGCGTCCTCGCCAAATTGGACAAACATCGGCCGCCGCTACCACGACTGCTGTAGGCCCTGCCAAACATATGTCACCCAATGTACCGGAGCGATTGGCGGTGGGACCCAAACAGCGCCTGGACCACGGAGCATCTCGTCCGGGGGAAAGGCGAACCGACTGCCGCTCAGGTGACCGTGACACGTGGAGCCGAATCGGATCGCGCGACGCTGATGGTCATCGTTGAATAGGCGCTCACTGGCAGTCGGCAAAGTCTCAAGCCGGTGTTTCACGTGAAACACCGGCTGCAGCTGAAGTCAATGAACGGTTGTGTCCCGGACTTTGGCTCAACCTAACACCGTATCATCAGACCAAGCCTCATACCTCCGAACCGCGCTCGCTGGCAGAATGCCCCTGCGTGATAGAATCAACGGGAAACTGTAGGGTCGCACCACGCGTTTAAAGTTTTAATATCCCCTTAAATTCATGTCGTTAGATGGCGCATTTGACGTAATCGTCGTCGGCGGCGGCCACGCCGGGACCGAGGCCGCGCTCGCCAGCGCGCGAGCGGGCCGGCGCACGCTCCTGCTGACGCACAACATCGAGACTCTGGGACAGATGTCCTGCAATCCGTCGATCGGCGGGATCGGCAAGGGACACCTGGTGAAGGAGGTCGACGCGCTCGGCGGCGCCATGGCGATCGCCACCGACGAGGCCGGGATCCAGTTCCGCATCCTGAATTCCAGCAAGGGCCCGGCGGTGCGCGCGACGCGCGCGCAGGCGGATCGCCTCCTGTACAGGCAGGCGATCCGCCGTCGCCTCGAGACCCAGCCCAACCTGACGCTGTTTCAGCAGGCTGTCGACGATCTGACGATCGACGAGTCGTCAGGGGCGCCGTGCGTGACCGGCGTGGTCACGCAAATCGGCCTCGCGTTCGAGGCCCGCGCCGTCGTCCTGACGACGGGAACGTTCCTGTCGGGGCTGATCCACATCGGACTGCAGAACTTCGAAGCGGGACGCGCCGGCGATCCTCCGGCGAAGCGTCTCGGCGCTAAGCTGCGCGAGTTGGAGCTTCCGGTCGGGCGCCTGAAGACCGGAACGCCGCCGCGCCTCGACGGACGCACGATCGACTTCACGTCGCTCGAAACGCAAGCCGGTGATCAGCCGACGCCGGTGTTCTCGTTCATCGGCGCGCGCGAGCTGCATCCGCGCCAGGTGTCGTGCTGGATCACGCGCACCAATGCGCGCACGCACGACATCATTCGCGCGGGGCTCGATCGCTCGCCGCTGTTCACCGGCGTCATCAAGGGAGTCGGCCCACGCTATTGTCCTTCGATCGAGGACAAGGTCGTGCGCTTCGCCGAGCGCGACAGCCACCAGATTTTCCTCGAGCCGGAAGGGTTGACGACCAGCGAGATCTATCCGAACGGCATCTCGACGTCGCTGCCTTTCGACGTGCAGCTCGCGCTCGTGCGCTCGATGCAGGGCTGCGAAAACGCGCACATCCTGCGTCCCGGCTATTCGATCGAATACGACTACGTCGACCCGCGCGGACTCAAGGCAACGCTCGAAACGAAGGCCATCGCCGGCCTGTTCTTCGCAGGGCAGATCAACGGGACCACCGGTTACGAAGAGGCTGCCGCGCAGGGAATCCTCGCCGGCATCAACGCGGCGAGCCATGCCGCCGGCGAGGAAGGCTGGTGCCCGCGCCGCGACGAGGCGTATCTCGGCGTTCTGGTCGACGATCTCGTCACGCGCGGTGTTTCCGAGCCGTACCGGATGTTCACGTCGCGCGCCGAATATCGCCTGCAGCTTCGCGAGGACAACGCCGACTTGCGCCTCACCGCGCACGGCCGCCGGCTTGGCATGGTCGACGACGCGCGCTGGGACGCCTTTGCGCGCAAGCGCGACGCGATCGCGCGCGAATGCGAGCGCCTCAAGTCCACGTACGTCGATCCGCATATCGTCGCGCGCCACGAAGCGGAGCGCGTGCTCGGCCAGCCGCTCGAACGCGCGCATGCGCTCGCCGACCTGTTGCGCCGTCCGAACGTGACCTACGCGTCGGTACTCTCGCTGCCCGGTGCGGGGGCCGCCGTGACCGACGCCAGCGTCGCCGAGCAGGTGGAGATCTCCACCAAGTACGCGGGCTACATCGAGCGCCAGCAGGTGGAGATCGAGCGGCGGCTCGCGCACGAGGACACGCGCCTCCCGCCACGGCTCGACTATCGCAACGTGCGCGGCTTGTCGATCGAGGTGCAGCAGCAGCTTAACGCGCACCGACCGGAAACCATCGGCCAGGCGAGCCGCATCTCGGGCATCACGCCCGCGGCGATCTCGCTGTTGCTCGTGCATCTGAAGCGCAGCGAGCGCGCCGTTCCCGCCACGATACGCACTGCATGACGGATGCGGCGCCCGCGTTTCATGCGCGCGACGACGACGCGCTCGCGGCCGGCCTGCACAAGCTCGGCCTCGCGTTGCCCGAAGGCGCGCCCGCTGCACTCGGCGCGTATCTCGCGCTCCTCGCCAAATGGAACCGCACCTACAACCTGACGGCGATCCGCGAGCCGGAGCGCATGGTCACGCACCACCTGCTGGACGCGCTCGCCGTGCTGCCGCATCTGCCGCAGCGCGCGGGGCTGCGCCTGCTCGATGTCGGCGCGGGGGGCGGCGTGCCCGGCATCGTGCTCGCGATCGCGCGGCCGCAGTGGAGCGTCGGACTCGTCGACGCGAGCCACAAGAAGGCGACGTTTCTCGCGCAGGCCGCGGCGGAACTCGGCCTGCGCAACGTCATTGCCACGGCGACACGCGTCGAGGACTACACGCCGCCGGCGCCGTTCGACGTCGTGATCTCGCGCGCTTTCGCCGACCTGCGCACCTTCGCCGAGACGTCGGCGCGTCATCTCGCTGCGGACGGGCTGCTCGTCGCCATGAAGGGCGTGCATCCCGACGAGGAGATCGCCGAGCTGCCCGCCGACATCGCGGTGATCGCCGCGCCGAAGCTCGACGTGCCCGGCCTCGACGCCGCGCGGCATCTCATCGTCATGCGACGTGCGGGTGCGCGCGCATGACACGCATCATCGCCGTCGCCAACCAGAAAGGCGGCGTGGGCAAGACGACGACGTCGGTCAATCTCGCCGCGAGCCTCGCCGCGATGAAGCGCCGCGTGCTGATCGTCGACCTCGACCCGCAGGGCAACGCGACCACGGGCTCGGGTGTGGACAAGCGCGCGCTGCAGCACACGGTGTACCAGGTGCTGCTGGGCGAGCGCAGTATCGCCGACGTGCGCACGAAATCGCCCGAAGGCGGCTACGACCTCGTCCCCGCCAATCGCGATCTTGCCGGCGCCGAGGTCGAGCTCGTCGACCTGCCCGAGCGCGAGACCCGGCTCAAGGACGCGCTGGCCGAAGCGCTGCGGCAGATGAAGTCGGCGATCGACGCCGTCTCCGGCGACTACGACTTCATCCTGCTCGACTGCCCGCCGTCGCTGTCGCTGCTGACGCTCAACGGACTGTGCGCGGCCGACTCGGTGCTGATTCCGATGCAGTGCGAGTACTACGCGCTCGAAGGGCTTTCCGATCTCGTGCAGACGATCAAGAAGGTGCGCGCGCATCTCAACCCGCGGCTCGAGATCGAGGGCCTGCTGCGCACGATGTACGACCCGCGCAACACGCTCGCCCTGCACGTCGCCGCGGAGCTCGAGAAGCATTTCGGCGAGAAGCTGTATCGAACGGTGATCCCGCGCAACATCCGGCTCGCCGAAGCGCCGTCGCACGGCATTCCCGCGATGAAGCTCGAGCAGAAGTCGAAGGGCGCGCTTGCCTACCTGGCGCTGGCCGGGGAGATGATCCGGCGCATGGAGGCGCGCGGCCTGCCGACCTTCGCTGCCGCGCGGTCCGAAGCGGCGGCCGACCCACCCGACGCGGCGGCCGACGCACCCGCGCCGCCGGCGCCGGCGATGTGACGCGACCGTCTACGGAGCGACGATGATACGACCGAAGGGACTGGGCCGCGGCCTCGACGCATTGCTCTCCGGCACCGACGATGCCGCGCCGGCGGCGGGCGAGGCGCTGCAGACGATCGCGATCGATCGCATTCGTCCGGGCAAATATCAGCCGCGCACGCGGATGGACGCGGCGTCGCTCGCGGAACTCGCCGACTCGATCCGCGAGCAGGGCATCATGCAGCCGATCCTGGTGCGGCCCGTCGATGGCCGGCACTTCGAGATCATCGCCGGCGAACGCCGCTGGCGCGCGGCGCAGCAGGCGGGATTGCGCGAGGTCCCCGCGCTGGTGAAGACGGTGCCCGACGAGGCGGCGCTGACGATGGCACTGGTCGAGAACATCCAGCGCGAGGACCTGAATCCCCTCGAAGAGGCGCAGGGCCTCGCACGGCTCATCAACGAGCTTGGACTCACGCACGACGCGGCCGCCAAGGCCGTCGGCCGCTCGCGCAGCGCGGTGTCGAATCTGCTGCGGCTGACGGCGCTGGCGAAGCCGGTGCAGGAGTACCTGTTGTCGGGCGCGCTCGAGATGGGCCACGCGCGTGCGCTGCTTGCGCTGCCCGAGGCGCAGCAGGCCGGCGCCGCGGCCCGCGTGGTGAGCGGCGAGCTATCGGTGCGCGATACGGAGCGCCTCGTCGCGGCGCTGGCCAATCCCGCCCAGCGCGCGGCGCGCACCAAGGCGAAGCCGCGCTACGACGCCGACACCGCACGGCTCGAGAACGAACTCGCCGAGAAACTCGGTGCGGTGGTGCGCATCGAGCCGGGCCGCAAGGGTGCGGGGCGCCTCGTGATCCGCTATTCGACGCTCGAGCAACTCGACGGCATCCTCGCCCGGCTGCGTTGAGCGCCGGGCGCCGCCGGCTCAACCCATCTGCTTCAGCAGCGTGTCGGCGTCGGAGACTTCGTACTTGCCCGACGCCTCGACATTCAGCAGCTTCACGACGCCGTCGTCGACCAGCATCGAAAAGCGCTGGCAGCGCACGCCCATGCCCCGTCCGGTGAGGTCGAACTCGAGGCCGAGCGCCTTGGTGTAATCGGCCGAGCCGTCGGCGAGCATGCGGAGCTTGTCGCCCGCGTTCTGCTCCTTCGCCCACGCGCCCATCACGAACGCGTCGTTGACCGACACGCAGCCGATCGTGTCGACGCCCTTCGCCTTCAGCTTGTCGTAGTTCGCGAGATAGCTCGGCACGTGCTTCGCCGAACACGTCGGCGTGAACGCACCGGGCAGCCCGAAAATCACCACCTTCTTGCCGCGCGTGAGCTCATCGACCTTGACCGGATTGGGACCGATCGAGCAGCCGTCTTTTTCCACCGGGTAGAATTCCTGCAGCGTACCGGCGGGAAGTTTGTCGCCGACCTTGATCGTCATGTCGAAGCTCCTTGCAATTGGGGGATGCCGAGTGCCGGTGCGCGACGCGCACCGGAAAGCGGCGAGGATCGCAGCGCGGCGGTGCAATTGCAACCCTGCCGGTTGCGCGGAATACGCGTGCGGCGTAGCGTTCGCCCTTCGACCGCGCCCCATCGATTCGGCGCGAGGAGCAAACCATCATGCCGCGCACGAAAAATGCCGCCCGACCGGCGGCGGCGAAACGCGTCCGTCTCCTGATCGCCACCCGCAAGGGGTTGTGGACGCTCACAAGCGATCTCGCGCGAAGCGCGTGGAAGCTCGCCGGGCCGCAGTTCCTCGGCCACATCGTCCATCATGCCGTCGTCGATCCGCGTGATGCGCGCACTCTCCTCGCCGCGGCGCGCACCGGACATCTCGGGCCGACGGTGTTTCGCACGCTCGATGGCGGCAAGACGTGGAAGGAAGCCGGGAAGCCGCCCGCGTTCGACAAAGGTGCCGGCCGCGTCGTGGACCACACGTTCTGGCTGACGCCGGGACATCCGAGCGAGCCGGGCACGTGGTACGCCGGAACGTCGCCGCAGGGCCTGTTCCGCTCGGTGGACGGCGGCGCGACCTGGGAAGGGGTGGCCGGCTTCAACCAGCATCCGAAGCGCCAAGACTGGTGCGGGGGCGGTCAGGATGGCACGCCGGACGGCCCCAAGCTCCATTCGATTCTCGTCGACCCGCGCGATCCCAAGCACCTGTACATGGCGATGTCGAGCGGAGGTGTGTTCGAGTCGACCGACGCGGGCGCTGGCTGGCGGCCGCTCAACGCCGGAGTACGCGCTGACTTCCAGCCCGACCCGGAACTCGAATATGGTCACGACCCGCACTGCGTGCGGTTCGCAGCCGGCCATCCCGATCGCCTCTACCAGCAGAACCATTGCGGCATCTTCCGGATCGACCGTCCGAACGACCGTTGGCAGGAAATTGGCGACACGATGCCGAAATCCGCGGGTTACGTCGGCTTCCCGATGGTCGTGCATCCGCGCGATCCCGAGACGCTGTGGGTGTTCCCCATGGACGGCACCAGCGTCTGGCCGCGCACGGCGCCGGGCGGGCGGCCTGCGGCGTACCGCTCGCGCGACGGGGGGCGCAGCTGGAAGCGACAGGACCAGGGCTTGCCCAAGGCCCAGGCGTGGTGGACCGTGAAACGCCAGGCGATGACCGCCGACGCGCGCGATCCCGCCGGCCTCTACTTCGGAACGACGTCGGGCGAACTCTGGGGCAGTCGCGACGAGGGCCGGACCTTCCGCTGCCTCGCCCGCCACCTGCCGCAGATCTACTCGGTGGAGTCCGGATGAAGGTATCTTGCAGCCGTGGGCGAATGTGAGCGCCCGCTCTTCACCCGAAGCGGCCGCGGTGGTGCGAGTCCGCATCCCGACGCCGCTGCAGTCGTACACCCGGAGTGCCGAAGTGTACGTCGCGGTACCCGTGCTCGCGCCGGAGCTGCCCCCCACGCTGAGCGGCGTGCTCGCGGCGCTCGACGGCGCCTATCCGGGACTGCGCTTTCGCGTCATCGACGAGCAGGGTAACGTGCGCCCTCACATCAAGTTCTTCGTCGACAGCGTGGTGACGCGCGACCCGCGCTCCGCCATACCCGCGGGCGCCACGGTGATGATCGTCGGCGCGCTCTCCGGGGGCTGAACCAGCAAGCGGAGCGACGCCGGCCAACGACGCGCGATGGCACCGGCCGGCGCTAAAAAAATCCGTCAGCCTTGGGCTGTAATCGCCCGCGCGGCTTCGCTGCAGCGCACCAACTCGTTGCCCGCGATGCTGCATTCCAGTTAAAATCGACGGGTTTGCTTCGATCGCCTGCTCGGCGACGGTCAGGGAAGGTTGTGGGATGGAACCACCGCCGCTGTCGACCAAGCCGATCCGCAACGTTCTGAAATGGCAAGCGCTCGCCACCGCGGCGATCGCGGTCATCGGGGGGATGTGGGCGGGCGTGCACGGGGCGCTGTCGGCGGTGCTGGGCGGCGTCGTCAACATGTCGGCGTGTGTCGTGTTCGCGGCGGTGGTGGCGATCTCCCGGCCCGCCAGCGCGGGGGGCACCGTGGCGACGCTGTTCCGCGCCGAGGCAGGCAAGATCCTCGTGATCGTCCTCCAGCTCTGGCTGGTGCTGACCGGCTACAAGGACATCGTGCTGGCGGCGTTTTTCGCCGCCTTCGTGGTGACGGTACTGCTGTTCCGAATGGCGTTGTTGGTCCGCGACTGATCGAGATTTCATAGAACGAGCCCCGCATGGCGGCCACTTACGAAACCCCTGCAGAGTACATCCAGCACCACCTGACGTTTTTCGCGCGTCCGGTGGGCAAGGGTGGCGATTTCTGGACGCTGCACATCGACACCTTCGCGACCACGCTGATCCTGGGCGCGCTGGCGTTCGGCTTCCTGTGGCTAGTCACGCGCAAGGCGACCACCGGCGTTCCGTCGAAGACGCAGGCCTTCACCGAGCTCGCCATCGAGTTCGTCGACAACCAGGTCAAGGGCATCTACAACGGCACGAGCCGCATGGTGGCGCCGATCGCGCTCACCACGTTCGTGCTGGTCGTCTTCATGAACGCGATGGATTTCCTGCCCGTCGACATCGTGGCGGCGATACTGGGCGCCATCGGGCTGCACGAGTTCCGGTTCGTGCCGACGGCCGACATCAACACGACCTTTGCGCTGGCGCTGTCGGTGTTCGCGCTGATGATCTTCTACAGCATCAAGGTCAAGGGACTGGGCGGCTGGATTCGCGAGCTCTTCTGCTCGCCGTTCGGATCGAATCCGCTGCTGTGGCCCTTCAACCTGCTGTTCAACGCCGTCGAATACCTGTCGAAGCCGCTGTCGCATTCGCTGCGGCTGTACGGCAACATCTACGCTGGCGAGATCATCTTCCTGCTGCTCGGGCTGTGGGCGTCGACCGGCCTCGTCGGCACGATCTTCGGCGGCGTGCTGAATCTCGGCTGGGCGATCTTCCACATCCTGATCGTCCTGCTGCAGGCGTACATCTTCATGATGCTGACCATCGTCTATATCTCGATGGCGCACGAGCACCACTAAACGTTTCCGTCAACACCAAGTCCCGATCCAAGAAAGGAAAGGCAATGGACAAGCTGGCATTGATCGCGCAGATTCAGGGGTACACCGGCATCGGCATCGGCCTCATCATCGGTTTGGGCGCACTCGGCGCGTGCGTCGGCGTCGGCATCATGTGCTCGCGCTTTCTCGAAGGCGCCGCCCGGCAGCCGGAGCTGATGCCGCAGCTGCAGGCGAAGGTGTTCCTGCTCCTCGGCCTCATCGACGCCTCGTTCATCATCGGCGTCGGCCTCGCGATGCTGTTCGCGTTCGGCAACCCGCTGATCCCCGCCGGCCTGAAGTGACGCGGTCCGCGCGCGGCGTCCCCGCTGCCGCGGGGGCCCGCAGCGGTGGTCGAGGCTCGACAGGAAGACGAAGATGAACATCAATCTGACGCTCATCATGCAGGCGGCGGCGTTCGCCGCCTTCATCTGGTTCACGGCGCGATTCGTGTGGCCGCACCTGATGCGCGCGATCGAGACGCGCCAGAAGCAGATCGCCGACGGCCTCGCCGCCGGCGAGCAGGGCCGCAAGGAGCTCGCGAGTACCGAAAAGCGCATCGCCGACCTGCTGGTCGAGGCAAAAGCCAAGGCCGCCGAGATCGTCGCGACGGGCGAGAAGTTCAAGACCGAGACCGTCGACGCCGCGAAGGGCGAGGCGCGGGTCGAAGCGGAGCGGATCGTCGCGGCGGCGCGGGCGGAGATCGAGCAGGAAGTCGCCCGCGCCAAGGAGCAGCTTCGCAACCAGGTGGCCGACCTCGCCGTCGCCGGCGCGACCAAGATCCTGCAGCGCGAGGTCGACCCGAAGGCGCATGCCGAGCTGCTGGCGGCGATCGAAAAGCAGCTCTAGATAGATGACCGCCCCCACGCTCACTGCGTTCGCTGCCCCCGGAGGAGGAGTAAGCCTCCCTTGGGGCGGCCCGGCGGGCGGCTGGCATGGCTGAACTCGCTACCGTCGCCCGGCCGTACGCGGAAGCCGCGTTCGCCCTCGCGCGCGAGCAGAACGCGCTGCCGGCGTGGTCGCAGATGCTGAGCTTCGCGTCGAGCGTCGTCGCGGACGCGCGCGTCGCCGCGGCGCTCGACAACCCGAAGTTCACGCCCGGCGACAAGGAGTCGCTGCTGCTGTCGATCGCAGGCGAGCGCGTCACCGGCGACGGGAGAAGTTTCCTGCGCGTGCTGATCGAGGCGGACCGCATCAAGCTGCTGCCGCAGATCCAGGTTGCGTTCGAGACGTTGAAAGACGCGGCGGAGGGCGTCGCCAACGCGACGATCGAAACGGCGTATCCGCTGTCGGATGCGCAGCTCGGCCAGCTCAAGGCCGCGCTGGAGCGGCGCTTTCGCAAGAAGATCGAAACGACGGTGGTCGAGAACACGACGCTGATCGGCGGCGCGCGCGTCACCGTCGGCGACGAGGTGATCGACGGCTCGGTGCAGGCGCGGCTCGCCGCGATGGCGACGCAACTGCGCACCTGACCCACGTAGTCCCACATTTGCTCCACGGAGTCGGCATGCAACTGAATCCTTCCGAAATCAGCGAACTGATCAAGGCCAAGATCCAGAACCTGGACACGGGCGCGAAAGTGCGCACGCAGGGGACGGTGGTCTCGATCACCGACGGCATCTGCCGGATCCACGGGCTGTCCGACGCGATGCAGGGCGAGATGCTCGAGTTCCCGGGCGACACCTTCGGGCTGGCGCTGAACCTCGAACGCGACTCGGTCGGCGCGGTGGTGCTGGGGGAATACACGCACATCACCGAAGGGGACACGGTCAAGTGCACCGGACGCATCCTCGAGGTGCCCGTCGGGCCGGAGCTGGTCGGTCGTGTGGTGAACTCGCTGGGCGAGCCGATCGACGGCAAGGGTCCGGTCAACGCGAAATTGACCGACGTCATCGAAAAGGTGGCGCCGGGCGTGATCGCGCGCCAGTCCGTATCGCAGCCGGTGCAGACCGGCTTGAAGTCGATCGATGCGATGGTGCCGATCGGCCGCGGCCAGCGCGAGCTCATCATCGGCGACCGCCAGACCGGCAAGACCGCGGTCGCCGTCGACACGATCATCAACCAGAAGGGCAAGGACCTCGTCTGCATCTACGTGGC
>JBDSLT010000257.1:0-7001 GCA_039916265.1 Casimicrobiaceae bacterium
CCAAATGGCGGAGCGGGCGGCGCGAACATACCCCCCATTGGTGCGTAGACAAAGATCGGGACGCTGAACGCGAGGCAGATCCAGAATCGGTTGCGCATGTCGCGGACCATGGCCGGCAAGTCCTTGCCCCCGCCATGACCCATCTCCTGCGCCATCTCCGCTGACTTGGCCGGCTTATCGTCGGGCGCCGCGTGCCCCTTCTTGGGAGCCGCGGCTGCGGGCGCCGATGGCGCAGCGTCAGGCGTGGAAGCCGCGGCAGGCGTTGCGTCCGGCACCGGCGCAGCCGCGGGCGCAGGAGCGGCGGCCGGCGCGGCCGGGGAAGGTTTCGGCACAGGGGGTGCGGGGGTAGCGGGCGGCGCGCCCGGTGCGGCGTGGCCTTCGTGCCCGTCGCCCACCGAAGGGGAGGCGGGCGCGGCAGACTCATACCCGCGTTGGCGCACGGCCGACTTGATATCAGCGACCTTGAGCCGGGTTTCGTCATAGCGCACGGTGGCGCTTCCTGCAGCGTAATTCACCGTAACGCTTTCGACACCCGGCACCTCGCCGACCCGCCTTTCCAATTCGTCTACGCTCAACACGGACAGCATGTCGTGGACTTCGACAACGCTCGTTTTCATCGTGTCTCCTTCGTCGATTTCATCTTCGACATGTGTTTACATCTCCCGTCACTTCGCAAGCTGATTGTCTTTGAGGTATGTGGCGTCCCCGCGGGTTAATACGATTTGTGGATCCGGCCGGATCAGGCGCTCATCCTTGTGGGTATAGGGAAGCCGCCTCAGCGGACGGAGCCTCCGGTTAGCACACATGCTTTGGTAGCGACTCGCCGCTACAGTGGTAGCCGCACTCCCGCACCATGGTCTTGATCGTGTCGAGGTCAGTCACCGCTTCGTCGTAGACCACGGTCGCGCTGCCGCTTACATAGTTGACTTCGACCTTTTTCACGCCGGCCAGGCGTGCCAGCCGCTTTTCCACACCGCGGCCGCTCAATGCCGAGAGCATGCCGCTCACTTCAATGACACTCGTTTTCATCGTGTCTCCTTCCTCAATTCGTCCTCTTCGCGTTCAATATATGCATGTCCACCACGCGGCCGCGCACAGACGTGACCACGCCGCGGTTCGGCGCATCGGCTTTGGGCTCGGTGTGCGAGATGTCGGATGTTACTAATCAGGGTCGGTCGTGATACCGCGCTTAATGGCGGAGCAGAGCCCGCCTGGTCCGCAGAACGCCGCTTCGAATGCGGTCGCGGACCTGCCGCGTCCGGAGGACGGTGCCGGACGTTGATCCATGGCGCTGTTCATGCCACTCATTTCTCCACTGAGCTGCCAGGCTTTTGCCTCTGGAATCACATTGATGCGGGACATGATGCCCGCATCGGCCAGGACTTTGGCAAAGGACGTGTCACCCGTTTTCTGCTGCCGGATGGTCTCGTCGTAGAGGCTGGCGTCACTGATGCTCTCGCCCAGTCCGGGCGTGGGCGCGGGCACGGGCACGCCGTCAGGCGACGGCACCAGGAGCGTCAAGTCTGCGCGACATGACCGAGACATTTCCTCCGGGGTTTCTCCGGATCTGGTCGAACGCAGGGGGAGCAAGCTGCCCTTGGGGCAGTGCGGCGGGCGGCTGGGTGTCAGGACGTGTCGCGGGCGAGGCGCAGGCCGGAAAACTGCCAGCGCGCGTCGGGCGGGAAGAAGTTGCGGTAGGTCGCGCGAACGTGCGACGCGGGCGTGATGCACGAGCCGCCACGCAGCACGTACTGGTTGCACATGAACTTGCCGTTGTATTCGCCGACGGCGCCGGCGGCAGGCCGGTAGCGCGGATACGGACCGTAGCTGGACGACGTCCATTCCCACACGTCGCCGTAGAGTTGAGCCGGAGCATCGGTGCGGCTGCCACCCGCGGAAGCGATCGGATGCAGCGCGCCGCTCTCGACGAAGTTGCCGGCGACGGGAACACCGCGCGCCGCCGTTTCCCATTCGAACTCCGTCGGCAGGCGCGCACCGGCCCAACGAGCATAAGCGTCCGCCTCGTAGTAGCTCAGATGACAGACCGGCGCATGGGAGTCGAGCCCTGCCATCCCGTGCAGGGTGAACGTGCGCCACGCGCCGTTGTCGCCGCTCCAGTAGAGCGGCGCTTGCCACCCTTGCGCGCGGACGGTGTCCTGGCCCATCGACAGCCACAGCTCCGGCCGGCGATACCCGCCGTCCGCGACGAAATCCGCGAACTCGCCGTGCGTGACCGGACGCGACGCCAGCTCGAAAGGCTCGATCAGGACTTCGTGTCGGGGCGCCTCGTTGTCGAACGCGAAACCCTCGCCCGCATGACCGATCGTAACGACGCCGCCGTCGTGGCGATGCCACGCGAGCGCCCGCGGCCGCATCGCCGCCAGCGGCCATCCGGGGCGATACGCGGGCTTCAGCGGATGACGCGACAACAGGTGCTTGACGTCGGTGAGGATCAGCTCCTGGTGCTGCTGCTCGTGGTGCAGGCCGAGCGTAACGAGCGCCATCGTGGCGGCTGGCACTCCGCGCGCGAGCAGGTCGTGCATCGCGCGATCGACGTGTGCCCGGTACGCGAGCACGGTCGCGAGGTCGGGACGCGAGAGGAGCCCGCGCTCGGGGCGGGGATGCCGGTCGCCGACGGCCTCGTAATAGGAGTTGAACAGCACGCGGAACGCCGCGTCGAACTCCGCGTAGTCCGGTAACGATTCCAGGAGGATGAACGTCTCGAAGAACCAGGTGGTGTGCGCGAGATGCCACTTGACCGGGCTCGCGTCGGGCATCGACTGCAGCGCGCAGTCCTCGGGCGAGAGGGGGGCGGCGAGCGCCACGGTGGCCGCCCGGACGGCGTCGAAGGACGCTCCGCGCGACGCGGGCTGCGATGCGGGGTGCGATGCAGCGCGGTAGGGCGAGCGCGTGGGACGTTGCGTAGGACGGGCATGCATGGCGACCTCCGGTGGTGCGTCGTCGCGGGGCGGATCGGATACCTTACACGCGCGCCGGGCGACTGTGCAGTCGGCCCGCGCGGCGTTTCAGCGTGCGGCGGCGTCCGACACGCCGTCGGCGATCAGCGCCGCTGCGGCTGCGATGCCGCTGCGCACCGCCGCTTCGAGCGTGGCCGGATACTCGGCGTCGACATAGTCCCCGCACAGATAGAGGCCGGGCGACAGCCGTGGTTCGGCGGGCCGCGCGCGCCCGGGCGTGCAGGCGTAGGTTGCGCGCTTTTCGGCGATCACCTTCGACCACGTTGACGCCGGCCACGCGGGGCGCAGGCGCTGCAACTGCGCCTCGACCGCGCGTACCAGGGCTTCGTGCGTCATTGCCATGTGCGGCCCCGACGCGCTGATCACCACGGCGAGGAGTTGCGCGAGCGGCGGGCGGTCGCCCGGCGTCGAGCGTGCGAGAACATCGGGCCGATCGAGGACCCATTGGCCCGGTGCGTCGTCGAGCCGCGCGATCGGTGCCGGCAGCGTGCCGCGTTGCGCATACCCCAGCCATACGGTGACGATCGGCTCAAAGTCGAGCGCGTCCAGCGCGCCGATTGCCGCCGCGAGCGCAGGTCGCGCCGCGAGCGCCTCGGGCGCGAACGCATGGGCCACCTGGTGCGGTCCTACGGCGACGATCGCGGCGCGCGCGGCCACCGGCGCGCCGCCGACGGCGAGCGTGACGCCGTCGCGCCCCGCGGCGACGATTTTCGCCGTTGCGCCCGTGCGGACGCTGCCGCCGCGCGCGTGGACATGCGCGGCGGCCGCCTCGGGAAACAGCGCGGCAAGGTCGGTGGCGGCAATGACGAAGTCGCTCGCCGCGCCGTCGCCGCCGAACGCGGCGCGCAGCACGCGCGCGAACACTTGCGCGGAGGCGGCGCGAATCGGCGTGTTGAGCGCGGCGAGGCACAGCGGCGTCCACAGCGAGCGCGCGACGCGCGGCGGCAGCGGCGACAGCATCTGCTCGACGGTTTCCTGCCCGCCGCGCGCATAGCCGTCGCGCTCGAGCGCGCGCATCCACGCGACGTTGGCAAGCCGCTCGCGCCACGAAAGGCCCTGCGCCGTCAGCAGGCCGAGCGCCAGCCCCAGGCGGCCGGGCGCGCGGCGCGCGATGAGCGTCAGCCCTGCGTCGCGGCCGCCGCCGAAAGGTACGATCGACAGCGGCCGGCGGATCAACGGCAGCGATGCCGCGGGCGCGTGCACGTGACGCAGCATGGCCAGCGTTTCGCGGTAGGCGCCGAGCATCAGGTGCTGTCCGTTGTCGAGCGGCAGTCCGTCGACGTCGACGCGTCGCGCCCTGCCGCCCGGTACGCTCGCGGCCTCGAACAGCGCGACCGCAACGCCGGCGTCGGCCAGCGTCACCGCGGCCGCGCAGCCGGCCCAGCCGGCGCCGACGATCGCGACCGGCGGCCTCAGCGGGCGCGCGCCGTCTTCCACGCGATCCAGAGCTTGCGCAGCGGCGTCAGCGCGATTCGGCGATCGAGGACCCGATAGCCGTCGCGCTCGATCTCGTCGAGCAGCGTCCGGTAGATCGCCCCCATGATCAGGCCGGGGCGCTGGGCGGCGCGGTCGCCCGCATCGAGTTGCGCGTAGGCGCGGTCGTACCAGTCGCGCGCCCGCGCGGTCTCGAACGCCATCAGCGCGCGGAACGCGTCGGTGACCGCGCCGCCTGCAAGCGCGGACGGCGCGACACCGAAGCGCGCGAGGTCCTCCTGCGGCAGGTAGATGCGGCCGCGCCGCGCGTCCTCGCCGACGTCGCGGACGATGTTGGTCAGCTGGAATGCGATCCCGAGGTCGCGCGCGTAGCCGGGCGTCGTGGAATGGGTGTAGCCGAAGATCCTGGCCGACAACAGGCCGACGACGCCGGCGACGCGGTGGCAGTACGTCTCCAGCGCGGCAAAATCGACGTAGCGCACCTGATCGAGGTCCATCGCCATGCCGTCGATGATCGTCTGCAACAGCGGTTGCGGCAGGTCGAAATCCCGCACGACCGGCACCAGCGCGCGGGTCACCGGGTGTTGCGGCGTGCCCGCGTAGGTCGCGGCCACTTCGTTGCGCCACCACGCGAGCTTCATCCGCGCGACCCCGGGGTCGGAGGCGGTGTCGACCACGTCGTCGACTTCGCGGCAGAACGCGTAGAGCGCGGTGATGGCGCGCCGTCGCGGCGGCGGCAGGAACAGGAAGCTGTAGTAGAAGCTCGACCCGCTTTGCGCCGTCTTCTGCTGCGCGTACTCGTCGGGCGTCATGCGCGTGCGCCCGCGGCACGCGGCGGCACCAGCGCACGAAAGCCGACGGCGAGCCAGTCGCGCGGACCGAGCACCGGGCGATGGCGAAAGACGTCGCCGCCGACGGCGTCGATCCGCTCCAGGATGCGCGTTCCCCCGGCGATCACCGCCGACAGCTCGAGCCCGACGCGCGCCGGCAACGCCCGCACCAGCGGGCGGCCGGCGTGTAGCAAATCGCGTGCGCGCGCGGTCTCGAAGGCCATCAGCGCGCGCCAGCGCGCGTCGACGCGCGCCTCGCCGATCTGGCGCTCGGTCACGTCGAAGCGCGCCAGGTCCTCCGAAGGAATGTAGACCCGGCCGCGGCGCCAGTCGCCCGCGACGTCCTGCCAGAAATTGGTGAGCTGGAGCGCGGTGCAGATGGCGTCGCTCGCGAGCAGGTCGTCCGGCGACTCGCAGTCGTACAGCGCCAGCAGCAGGCGGCCCACGGGGTTCGCCGAGCGACGGCAGTAGTCGAGGACGTCGGCGAAACGGGGGTAGCGCGCGGTCGTCACGTCCTGGCGGAACGCCGAGACGAGGTCGTGCATGGGAGCGAGCGGGAGCCGATGGCGCCGCACGGCGGCGGCGAGTTCGGGGAAGGGCGGCTCGAGGGGCGTCGCGCCGCGGCCGATCGCGTCGAGCGCGGCGTCGAAGGCGTCGAGCGCGGCGACGCGCACCGCGGGCGCTGCGTCACCCTCGTCGGCGAGATCGTCCGCCGCCCGCGCGAACCGGTAGATCGCGACGATCGCGGGACGAAGCCGCGCCGGCACGAGCCGCGAGGCGACGGGAAAGTTTTCGTAGTGATCGATCGCCACGTCGGCGCGCCGGGAGTTCGGTGTAGAGGCTGGCGCATTATAAGGAAGCGTTTCGATCGCGCCGCGCGCGCGCCGGCGCCTTCCGGCGATCGGCTATAATTCTCGACCGCGCGACGGCTCACGCCGGCGCTCGCGAAAGTGGCGGAATTGGTAGACGCACCAGCCTTAGGAGCTGGCGGGACACCCCGTGGGGGTTCGAGTCCCCCCTTTCGCACCATCGGCGCCATCGCGCCCATCGCCTCAACCCCGCTACGGAATCGCGACGCATGCAGACGACATTGGAGAACCTGGGCCAACTCGAACGGCGCCTGAACGTCGCCGTCCCGAAGGGAGAAATCGAGGGCGAGGTGCAAAAGCGCCTCGCCAACCTCGCGAAAAGCGTGCGCATCTCCGGGTTCAGGCCGGGCAAGGTGCCGCTCAAGATGGTTGCGCTGCAATACGGACCGCAGGTGCGTTCGGACGTCATTGCCGACAAGGTCAACGAGAGCTTCAACGATGCGGTGCGCGCGCAGAACCTGCGCGTCGCCGGCTATCCGCGGATCGAGCGCAAGGAAGACGGCGCTGCCGCCCCCGACGCGTTCGAGTTCTCGGCGGTGTTCGAGATCTATCCGGAGGTGACGCTCGGCAGCGTCGAGTCGATCGGCATCCAGCGGCCGCGGGTCGAGGTGACACCCGCCGACGTCGACCGCACGCTCGAGGTGCTGCGCAAGCAGCGCACCACGTACGCGCCGGTCGCGCGCGAAGCGCTAACGGGCGACCGCGTGACGGTCGACTTTACCGGAGCGATCGACGGCGTCGCGTTTCCCGGCGGGCAGGCGCGCGATTTCGCCATCCTCATCGGCGACGGGCGCATGCTGCCGGAGTTCGAGGCGGCGGTCGTTGGCCTGCAAACGGGCGGGACGCGCTCGTTCCCGGTGACCTTCCCGGCCGACTACCACGGCAAGGAA
>JBDSLT010000258.1:0-3518 GCA_039916265.1 Casimicrobiaceae bacterium
GCCGCGTCGCCGGGCAACGGATCTGCCAGCAGCGCGCTGCGATGGCGCTGCGACCAGGCGAGGACGAAGCGCGTGTAGGAACCGCCGTGTTCGCGCTGCATTTCGGAGAGAATCCGCGCAGAAGGCAGTGATTGCGGATCATCGACGCCGCGCGCCGCCGCCGTGAGCGCTGCCACGTGCGCGTTCCCACCGCACGCTGCGTCGAGCGCCGCTGCAATAGGCGCGCATTCTTCGAGCAGCCTGCCCGCCCAGAGGCGCAACTCGACCGGCATGGCGTCATGGTGGAGGCGCAGCCCGGGCTCCCGGCCGCGCGTCGCAACCAGCTGTTGATTGTCAGCCACGGCACGGATCTCTTCGGGCGTGTCGGGAGCGCTCTCGGAAAGCATGCAGTGAAGGAGGAATACATCCAGGAAGCGCGCCGTCTCCGCGGTCAGGCCGATGGCGCAGAACGGGTCGAGGTCCATCACGCGCACTTCCACGTACTGGACCCCGCGCTCGCGCAACGCGCGCAACGGGCGCTCGCCGGGGCGGATCACGCGCTTGGGTCGAATCGTGCTGTAGAACTCGTTCTCGATCTGCAGAAGGCTGGTAGCGAGTTGGCGATAGTCGTCGCCGTCGCGAAGGCCGATCGCCTCGTAGGCGGGATAAGGCTGGGTGAGCGCGCCCGCAAGCGACTCGCCGTAGCTCGCCAGGCTGTTGTAGCTGACGTGCAAGGCGTTCTGCGCCGCACTGAGATAGCCGAGGCGTCCCATGCGCAGCGAAGTCGCGAAGGGCAGGTAATGCGTATCCGGACCGAGCGGGAGCAGCGCATGCGCGCGGCCCTCGACAAAGGTCGTGCAGACCGCCGGCGATGCGCCGAAGAGGTACAGCAGCAGCCAGACGTGGCGGCGGAAATTGCGGATGAGCGCGAAATACGCGCGATTGGCGTCGCCCAGGCCCGCCAGCGGCCATGCCGCTTCGGGTAAGGAGAAATTGTAATGAACGCCGGAGATCAGCTGCATCCGTCTTCCGTACCGATGCGAAAGACCGATGCGATAGACGCTCTTCGCGCGGGCCATGTTCGAACGCCCGTAGCGCGCGACCGGTATGTCCAGCTCGGCGGGCAGGGCGCAGGGCATGCTCGCGCACCACAGCGTCTCATCCCCGATCTGGCGGTACGTGAACTGGTGGAGGAGCTTGAGCTCTTCCAGGCAGGCGTCCGCGCTCGCGTGGACCTCGGTGACCAGTTCGAGCTGCGATTCGCTGAAGTCGGTCGTGATGTTCGGGTGCGTGAGCGCGGACCCGAGCCCGGCCGGGTGCAACGTGGTGGCGAGCGTCCCGTCGAGTCGCACGCGCAGGCTTTCCTTCTCGACCCCGCGGCGAAGGGTCGAAACCACCGGGGAGAGCGCCTGCAGCCGTGAAATCATGTTGGTCATGTCGCAACTTGGTCCATGCGCTTGTGCAGCCGAATGCCGCCCGGCTGGCATGATAGAGGACAAGCGTTGCCGCGTGGCGCTGCCTGCCGGCGACTAGAGTACCCCGAAGACGAACGGCACCCTGCCGCCAGCACGCCGGCGACTGCGCCGTCGAGCCACGTGAAAGCGTCGACGGGCACGCGGGACTCCGCGGCGACCCAGCCCGGTTATTTGCGCCTGTGCGTCACCGTGCCTTGCGACGGAGCAACGGGACGATGGTCACCCAGTAGACCGCAAGCAGCACGACGGGCAGCAGCGCGGGTCGCGCGCGATAGCCGGTAAGGCTCGCGATCAATCCGCCGACGCGACCGGAATCGTCGAGGACGGCCGAGGTGTCCCACACCGGGTCGACGAGCGCGGGGAGCACGTCGAGGGCGATCAGCTTGTCGACTGCGGAGACCAGCAGCGCACCGGCAAGCAGCAGCAGCAGGATTTCGGTCACGCGGAAAAACCAGCGCCACGACAGGTATTTGCCCCCCTGCTGCAGCATCCAGAACGTCGCGAAGCCCGCGGCCAAGCCGGCCGCCACGACGCCTGCGAATTGGCCCCACGAATCATTCTGCGCACCCAGCCCGTAGAGAAAGACGACGGTCTCCGCACTTTCGCGTCCGACCGCCAGCGCGACGACGACGAGCAGTCCCCACCATTTTGCCGCGTGGGCGTTCTGCTGCATCTCGGTCTCCAGTTCGCGCTTCAGCGTGCGACCGTGATGGCGCATCCACAGCACCATCTGGACGATGAGGCCCGACGCCACGAGCGTGAGGGCAAGCTGGAAGTAGTCGAGCGCACGCTCAGACAGGAGCGTCGCGATCCCCAGCATCGTCGCGGCGAGCGCCAGCGCCAGCGCGACGCCGAGCGCGACGCCGCCCCACAGGTAGCGCATGCCGCGCCGCGCCTCCGGATGGCGCAGCAGCCACGCATGCAGGATGCCCACGACGAGGATGGCCTCGGTCGACTCGCGCCAGACGATGAACAGTGCGTTACCCATGTCGGCTGGACGGGCGCGCGTGGCGCCGCGTCATTTGACGACGATCTTTCCCTTGGGAAGGTTCGGGTGGTACTCGTCGAAGAACGTATAGGTTCCGGGCTTCAGCGCGTTGATCACGACGGAGGACTTCGCGCAAGGCGCGAGCACCTTCTCCTGCCGCAGGTCGCGGCTCTCGAACTCGATCGCGCCCTTGCCGACGTTGCTGATCTCGATCTTGAAGCGCCTGCCGGCGGGGACTTCGAGCGTCGCAGGCTCGAATACGCCGTCGCGCACTTCGAGGCGATAGACGGCGAGTTCCTCGGCGTGCGCCGAAAGCGTGGTCAGCGCGAACAGCAGCGCCGCGAGCGGCGGGATCTGCATGATGGGTCTCTCCTGATGCAAGAGTGTCGGCCGGTCGGTCGGCAATCGAAGGCCGGATAACCGGCGCCGGTTATGGGCTGGCCTTGCAGCGTAGCAGGCCTGATTGCAGATGTAAATAAGAATGATTAGCGTTTGCCGCGGCGGCCTGCAGGTGCCGAATCATAATCAAAATCGATGCTTACTTTTATTAAAATCCATTTTACTTATGTGCCTTTGAGGGCGAATCTGGCGTCGCTGGCTAACCGCGCCGATACGAGGAGAAAATCCATGAGCGACAAGAAAAGCAGGCACACAACGACCGATGCAGGAATTCCGGTTGCCAGTGACGAACATTCGCTGACCATCGGCCAGGATGGCCCGATCGTGCTGCACGATCAGTATTTGATCGAGCAGATGGCGAACTTCAACCGCGAGCGCATTCCCGAGCGCCAGCCGCACGCCAAGGGCGGCGGTGCGTTCGGCCATTTCAGAGTGACCAAGGATGTCAGCAGATATACCAAGGCGGCTGTATTCCAGCCGGGCACCAGGACCGACACGCTGATCCGCTTCTCGACCGTGGCCGGCGAGCGCGGCAGCCCCGACACCTGGCGCGACCCGCGCGGCTTTTCGCTGAAGTTCTACACCTCGGAGGGCAACTACGACATGGTCGGCAACAACACGCCGATCTTCTTCGTGCGCGACCCGATGAAGTTCCAGCACTTCATCCGCTCGCAAAA
>JBDSLT010000259.1:0-13153 GCA_039916265.1 Casimicrobiaceae bacterium
TCCGCGAAGGTCGCGCCTTCGACGATCGTGAGCGCCGTCTGCGTCACGTCGCCCTGCGTAAGCTTCGCGAGCAGTTGCGGAAGCGTGATGCCCGCGTCGATTTCGTAGCTCCCGGCTTTCATCGTACGGTCGACGCCGCGCCAGCGGGCGAGCGCGACCAGCGCGAGCGGATGCGGCAGCACCCCGGCCTGATGCAGCGCGCGCGCCACCGCGCTCAGCGTGGCGCCGCTTCGGACCTCGAAGTCGTAGGGGGCCGACGGCAGCGTCAGCGGCGTGCGATACCACGTCCACGCGACGCCGGCGACGCCGGTCAGCGCCGCCGCGAAAAGGATCAGGACGATTTTGACGATACGCATGCAACAGGTGACCGGTTGCGGGCGCGCCCGGGGACGCCCGAAGGGCGTGAAGCGCGCGACGCCGGATTATAATGATTCGATGCGCGTCGTTGCTCGGCCTCGCGGCTTCACGCTGATCGAGATCATGGTGGTCATCGTGATCCTCGGCGTCCTCGCGGCGCTGGTCGTGCCGCGTGTCCTCGATCGCCCCGATGAAGCGCGCAACGTCGCTGCCAAGAGCGACATCGCGACGATCGTCAGCGCGCTCAAGCTCTATCGGCTCGACAACCAGCGCTATCCCACCACCGAGCAGGGACTGGACGCACTCGTCGCGCGGCCCGCGCAGCCGCCGGCGCCGCCGAACTGGAAACCGGGCGGCTATCTGGAGCGGCTGCCCAAGGATCCCTGGGGACGGCCCTATCAGTACCTCAATCCGGGCCTCAAGAGCGAGGTCGACGTGTTCAGCTACGGCGCGGACGGCCAGCCCGGCGGGACTGGCGTCGATGCCGACGTCGGCTCGTGGGACCTCTGAGCGCAGCAGGTTCGCGGCGCCTCGACGTGCCTGGCGGGGCTGCGTGCCCGCGACGCACCGTTCCCGGCTTCACGCTGGTCGAAATCCTCGTGGTCCTGGTGATTCTCGCCGTAGCGGGCGGCGTTGCCGCGCTCGCGCTCGCCCCGGACGAGCGCGGGATGACGTTGCGCGAGTCGCGGCGCTTCGCCGGCGCCCTCGAGTACGCCGCGGCGCGCGCTCAATCGCGCGGCGAGACGCTCGGCGTCAGCGCCTCGGCAGGCAGCGTGCGCTTCTGGCGGCGCGATTCGCAGGAAGCCCGCTGGCAGCCGGTCGACGACGACGTCCTCGCCGTGCATGCGCTCCCCTCGCCGCTCGCCGCGGCTGCGGTGGCGTACGCCGGTCGGCGCATTCCCGCCGATGCCGTCGTGCCGCTGAAACCGAGCGGGCGCAACGAGCCCTTCATGTTCGTCGTGACCTCGCCCGCGTGGCGCGTCGCTGTTGTCGCCGACCCGCTCAATCGCGTTTCGCTCGACGGGCCCGTGCCCGCGGCGCCATGAGAGCGCGCCTGCCGCGCGGGTTCACGCTGGTCGAGATCCTCGTCGCGCTGGCGATCGTCGCCGTCGCGCTGGCGGCGGGGATGCGCGCGCTCGCGCAGTCGGCCGACGGCGCGTCGTCGCTGAAGGCGCGCACGCTCGCGCTGTGGGTCGCGCAAAATCGCCTCGCCAACGCGCAACTCGCCGATCCGTGGCCGACCGCGGGCAGCGGCGACGGCGACGCCGTGCAGGCGGGCATGCGCTTCGTGTGGCACGAAGCGGTCAGCGCGACGCCCAACGGCGCATTCCGCAAGATCGAGGTCGTCGTCGCACGGCCGGAAGCGCCGGACTACGCGCTCGCGCGCCTCGTCGGCTACGTCGGCACCGCGCGGCCATGATGCGCGCGCGCTGCGTCGGCGGGCGCGGCTTCACGCTGATCGAGATCCTCGTCGCGCTGTCGATCCTCGCGGTCGTCGCGCTGCTCGCCTATCGCGCGACCGCCGCGATGACCGACGGCGAGGCGCGGCTTTCCGCGGAAAGCGAGCATTGGCGCACGCTCGACCGCTTCTTCGCGCGCATCGAGGCGGACATGCGCCAGGCCGTGCCCCGAGGCTCGCGTCACGGCGGCGCCGTCGAGCCCGCGTGGTGGGCGCAAGCCGCGGACAGCGTCGGCAACACGGTGCTGGTCTTCACGCGCGCGGGCCCCGATTTCGCGATCGAGCCCGGCATCGCCGGCCAGCGCATCGGCTACCGCCTCGCGAACGATCGCGTCGAAGTCGTCTACTGGCCGCAGCTGGACAACGTCGACAACGTCGATGACGGGCGTGCCGCCGCGTATGCGCTCGTCGGCGGCGTGCGCCGGTTTCGCGTGCAGCAGGTGGGCGCCGGGAAGGACTGGCTGCCGCGCTGGCCGGTCGGCGGCGACGCCGGCGTGCCGCGCGCCGTACGCGTCGAGATCGAGCTCGCCGACGGCACGGCGATCGACCGCGTGATCGTGCTGCGATGACGATGTCCCGGGCGCGCACCCACGGCGCGGCGCTGGTGCTCGCGATGCTGATCGCGGCGCTGGCCGCGACCGTAGCCGTCTCGCTCGCCGCCGGTCAGCAGCAGTGGTCCGCCGGCGTCGCGCTGCGCAACGACCAGGTACAGGCGCAGGCCTTCGCGCAGGCCGGAGTCCAATGGGCGCGCCAGATCATGTTCGATGACAGGCGCACCACCGCGACCGATCACCTGGGGGAGCCGTGGGCGCTGACGCTGCCGGCGACGCCGATTGAAAGCGGCTCGATTCAGGGCCGGATCGTCGACGCGCAGGGACTGCTCAACGTCAATTCGCTGGGCAGCGCCGGCGCGCAGGGCACGCTGGCGCGCGCGCGCTTCGAGCGGCTGTTCACGCGGCTCAACCTTCCTCGGGCGTCGCTCGACGTCATCGCGGACTGGATCGATGCCGACAGCGACACGCGGGCGAACGGTGCCGAAGACGCGTGGTACCGGCAGCAGCCGTCGCCGTCGCTCGCGGCCAACGCACCCATCGTGCGCGTCGCCGAATTGTCGGCGTTGCGCGGTTTCACGCCGGAAAGCGCCGTCGCGCTGACGCCGTACCTCGCGGCGCTGCCCGGCGAGACGAAGCTCAACGTCAACACGGCGCCGGCGCCGGTGCTCGCCGCTGCGATCGCCGGACTCGACGGCGAATCGCTGTCGTCGCTGATCGCCTCGCGCAAGGAGCGCCCGTTCACGGGTCTTGCCGATTTGCGCGCGCGGCTGCCCGCCGGCGCCACGCTCGACAACGAGGCGGCGTTCGCCGTCGCCAGCGACTACTTTCTCGTCACCGTCGTCGCGAAACAGGGCGCGGCGATGTCCCAGGCACGGGCGTTGCTGAAACGCGGCAGCGGCGGCTGGCCGCAGGTCGTCTGGCAGACGATCGAATAGACTATCCCGATGAGCGTACTGCGGGTCTTGTTGTCTGCGCCCCCCGCGGCGGCACGTGCCGAAGCGTGGGCGCTGTTCGACGACGCCGGACGCGTCGTCGAGCGCGGCCACGCGACGCACGACCGCTGGCCCGCTGCCACGCGGCGCGAGGCGGTGATTCCCGCGTCGCTCACGCGCGTCGTCGCGCTCGCGCTGCCGCCGATGAGTGCGCAGCGCGTCGCCGCGGCGGCGGCGTACGCGCTGGAGGAGCGCCTTGCCGCGACGGAAGAGCCGACGGCGATCGGCGTCTCCGCCGCACGCACGGACGGCGCCGTCGTCGCCGCGGTCGTCGCGCGCAAGACGCTCGACGCCGTCATGGCGTACGCGCCGCGCTTTGCGCGCGTGCTCGCCGAGGCATCGCTCGCGCCCGCGGTGCCGGGATGGTCGTGGTACGCAAGCGGCGCGGGCGGCGGCTTCGTGCGCAGCGCCGACGGCAGCGCGTTCGCCGTCGGCAACGGCCCTCAAGACGGCGCCTTGCCCGCCGAACTCGCCGCCGCGCTGCGGCAGGCGGCGCGCAAAGGCGACGCGCCTCGCGAAGTCGTCGTCGCCGAGCATTGCCCTGCCGAAACGCTCGCCGCGTGGCGGGCGGCCACCGGCGTCGTTTTCGTCGCGGGCGAGCCGTGGCGCTGGGACGGCGCCCCTGGCGCATCGTTCGACGCGGCGCCCGACCTCCTCGGACGCGACGTCGGCATCCCGAGCCGGCCGCAGGATCGCTGGCGCGTGTTGCGCCCCGCGATCGCACTCGCCGCCGCCGCGCTGCTGCTGCACGTCGCGGCGACGCTGGCGCAATGGTCGTGGCTGAAATACGACGCCTGGCGCAGCGGCCGCGCGATTGTCGCCATGGCGCAAGGTGCGGGGATCGCCGACGCAACGACCGCGGACGCCGCGCTGCGCGCGCTGGCGCGGCGCGACGCGCAACTGCGCCATCGCGCCGCGCTGGCCGCACCGGCCGACGCATTGCCGCTGCTCGCGCGTGCGGCACCCGCGCTCGCGACGCTGCCCGGTGCGTCGCTCAAGTCGGCCACCTACTCCGACGGTACGTGGACCTTCGAACTCGCGGCCCTCGATAGCGCGACGCTGGCCTCGCTCGACCGCCGCCTGCAGGACGCGGGACTTGCGGCGTTGCAGGCGAAGACCAACGGCGGCCATCGGATGCGCGTTTCCGGAGCCGCGCCGTGAACCGCGCTGCCGCCGCGTCGCTCGTTCCCGGCGCCTGGACGCGCGCCTCGTCGCGCGAGCGCATCGCGATGGGCGTCGGCGCGGCCGTGGTTCTCGGCACGCTTGCGTGGGCCTTCGCGTTGCAGCCGCTGACGCGCGATCTCGACCGGCTGCGCGACGCAGCGCCGGGCGTTGCGGCGTCGCTTGCGCAGGCGCGCGCGCTTGCCGACGACATCGCGGGCCTCGCGCGCAACACTCCACCCGCGCGCGGCGACCTGCGTGCCGCGGTGGAGAGGGCGTTCGCCGAGCGCGGCTTGCGCGCTCCCGCCGTCACGATCGAGCCGCAGGGCGATCGCGTGAGCGTCGTCGTCCTCGCGGCGCACTTCACGACGCTCGTCGCGGCGCTCAATGCCTCGCGCAAGGACGGCGCGGCCTTCGTTGCCGAAGGCACGATTACGCCGCGCGTCGAGCCCGGCACCGTGCGCGCCGAACTCGTCCTTGCGCGCTGACGGGGGCCGACGCGTGGCGCCCGGCTCGTGAGGCTGCGCTACGCGCTTCCGCTGTTGTTGCTGCTGCTCGTCGCGGCGTTCGCGGCCTGCGCGCCGGCGTCGCTTGCCGATTCCCGCCTCGACGCGGCCACCGCCGGGCGGCTGCGACTCGCGAACGCCGCAGGCACCGTGTGGCGCGGCTCGGGGGTGCTCGCCGACGCAACGGGAAACTGGCGCGTTCCGCTCGCCTGGCGCGCTTCTCCGCTGGCGGCGTTGCGCGGCGTCGCCGAGATCGAACTCGAGCCGCGCGCCCGGCGCGCAGCGAACGGCGGCGTCGCCGAGACTCCACTGATGCCGCAGGGTCGCATCGTGTTGAACGGCGGCCTCTCGCTGGGCGCCCTGCGGCTCGCCTTGCCGGCCGCCGCCCTTGCGGGATTGCTGCCCGCGCTCGCCGCGATCGATGCCGGCGGCGATCTCGCACTCGATGCGCCGGCATTGCGCTTCGACGGGCGCGGCGGCGACGGCGCGCTGTCGCTGCGCTGGGAGCGCGCGCGCGTCGTCGTCAACGGAACGCTCGTGGACCTCGGCACCGTGATCGTGCGCTTGACGCCGCGCGCGTCCGACGTGTCCGGCACGCTTGCCAACGAAGGCGGCGTACTTCGCATCACCGGCGACGTCGCGTGGACGAACGGCCAGCTCGTCGCCAACGCCGCCCTCACCCCCATCGCCGCGCTACCGCCGGCGCTGGCGCAAGCACTGGCGGCGATCGGCCCCACCGACGCCAACGGCGCGGTGCGCGTCTCGTGGCGCGGCACGCTGCGTTGAGCGCCCCCGGCCCCCGCCAGGCGCGCATCGACCCGCGGCGCGCAGAGCGCGTTCCCGCGCTCGACGTGCTGCGCGCGCTCGCGCTGTTCGCGATGATCGGCTATCACTTCGCGTTCGACCTCCGCTACTACGGCGTCATCCGCGCCGACTTCGAGCATGACCCCGTGTGCCTCGCGGTCCGCGGCGCGATCCTGTCGTCGTTCCTGCTGTTCGCCGGCATGAGCCTCGTGCTCGCCGATCGCGCCGGCGTATCGTCGGCACGTTTCTGGCGCCACGTGGGCCAGATCGCCGCGTGCGCGCTGCTGGTCAGCGCCGGAAGCTACCTGCTGTTTCCGCGGACCTACATCTGGTTCGGCGTGCTGCACGCCATCGCGATCGCGCTCATCGTCGCGCGTCCCTTCGCGCGCCGGCCGGTGGCTGCCGCGGCCATCGGTGCGCTGGTCATCGCGGCAGGCGCGACGCTCGCGCATCCCGCCTTCGACACTCGAACGCTCGGCTGGCTCGGCTTCATGACCGCCAAGCCCTACACCGAGGATTACGTGCCGCTGTTCCCGTGGGCCGGCGTCGTGTTCGTGGGAATGGCGCTGGGCCACGCGATGGCGCGCCGCGGCTTCGCGCCCCTCGCGGCGTTGGACGGCGCACCCGGGTGGGTCGCGCGCCTCGGCCGCCACACGCTGCTGATCTACATGGTCCACCAGCCGCTGCTGCTCGGCGCGCTGTGGCTGCTGCTGCGGCGGTGACGGGTACGGCCCCGTGTATAATCGCCAACGCAATAAGGCAACTGCAACAGGCGCGTAGCTCAGCTGGTTAGAGCACCACCTTGACATGGTGGGGGTCGTTGGTTCGAGTCCAATCGCGCCTACCATGAACACTCGACCGAGGCAGGGAAAGGCCATGGTTATGACACCGCGAACGCGCACGGAGACCCGCTAGCCCGACCGCGAGCTCGCACGCAGCACGTCCAATGCTTCGACGAAAAAGTGCGGCTCACCCGCACTTTTTTTGTTTTGAGGAGTCCGCCATGCCTTCCATCCGATTGCCCGACGGCGCCGTCAGGCAGTTCGACGCGCCCGTCAGCGTCGCCGCCGTCGCCGCCTCCATCGGTCCCGGCCTTGCCAAGGCAGCGCTCGCCGGCAAGGTCGACGGCAAGATCGTCGACACGTCGTATGTGATCGACCGCGATGCCGACCTCGCGATCGTCACCGAGCGCGACGCTGACGGCGTCGACGTCATCCGCCATTCGACGGCGCATCTGCTCGCCTACGCGGTCAAGGAGCTCTTTCCCGACGCGCAGGTGACGATTGGCCCGGTGATCGAGGACGGCTTCTACTACGACTTCGCGTACAAGCGCCCCTTCACGCCGGAGGACGTCGCCGCGATCGAGGCGAAGATGGGCGAGCTGGCGCGCAAGGACGAGAAGGTCGTGCGCTCGGAAATGCCGCGCGACGACGCGGTGAAGTTCTTCGAGGACATGGGCGAGCACTACAAGGCCGAGATCATCGCGTCGATTCCGTCGAACGAGCCGATCTCGCTGTACGCCGAAGGCAAGTTCATCGACCTGTGCCGCGGCCCGCACGTGCCGTCGACCGGCAAGCTCAGGGTCTTCAAGCTGATGAAGGTCGCCGGCGCGTACTGGCGCGGCGATTCGCGCAACGAGATGCTGCAGCGGATCTACGGCACCGCGTGGGCGAAGAAGGAGGACCAGGACGCTTACCTCCATCGGATCGAGGAAGCCGAGAAGCGCGACCACCGCAAGCTCGGAAAGCACCTCGATCTGTTCCATCAGGAAGACGTCGCGCCGGGCCTCGTGTTCTGGCACGCCAAGGGATGGACGATCTGGCAGGAGGTCGAGCAGCACATGCGCCGCGTCTACCGGCAGAACGGCTACCAGGAGGTGAAGGCGCCGCAGATCCTCGACCGCGCGCTGTGGGAGAAGTCCGGACACTGGGAGAACTTCAAGGAGAACATGTTCACGACCGAGTCGGAGAAGCGCGACTTCGCCGTGAAGCCGATGAACTGCCCCGGCCACATCCTGATCTTCAACTCGGGCCTGCGCAGCTACCGCGAGCTGCCGCTTCGCTACGGCGAGTTCGGCGCGTGCCATCGCAACGAGCCGTCGGGCGCGCTGCACGGGATCATGCGCGTGCGCGGCTTCACGCAGGACGACGGGCACATCTTCTGCACGCCCGAGCAGATTCAGCCCGAGTGCACCGCGTTCAACCAGCTGGCCCTCGACGTCTATCGTGACTTCGGCTTCGCCGAGGTCGCGATTAAGCTCGCGTTGCGTCCGGCCCAGCGGCTCGGCGACGACGCGACATGGGACCGCGCCGAGAATGCGCTGCGCGACGCGCTGTCCGCGTGCGGCGCGACCTGGATCGAGCTGCCCGGCGAAGGCGCGTTCTACGGTCCGAAGATCGAGTACCACCTCAAGGATTCGATCGGCCGCTCGTGGCAGTGCGGAACGATGCAGGTCGACTTCCAGATGCCGGCGCGTCTTGGCGCCGAGTACGTGGCGGCGGACGACACGCGGCAAGTGCCGGTCATGCTGCATCGGGCGATCGTCGGGTCGCTGGAACGATTCATCGGCATCCTGATCGAGAACTATGCAGGCGCCATGCCTCTCTGGCTGGCCCCGCAGCAGGTCGTCGTCCTCAACATCACCGACCGGCAGGCTGCCTACGCCGAGCGCGTCGCCGACGCGCTCCGGGGGGCCGGATTCCGCGCGGCGGCCGATTTGCGCAACGAGAAGATTACCTATAAAATTCGCGAACATAGCCTCCAAAAGTTGCCGTACCAGTTGATCGTCGGCGACAAGGAAATGGCGGCTGACACCGTGGCCGTACGCACCCGCGGCGGCGAGGACCTTGGGGCGATGCCCCTCGATGCCTTGCTTGCGCGCCTCCGGGAGGAGGTCGCGACTCACAGATAAAGTCTTAAGTATTCAGGCTTTTTCTGCTGCGTCGGGGTTGCTGCGGCCGTTTTTTGTCTCAATTGGAGAAACGACAATAGCCCTGGACAAGCCTCAAAGGATCAACGCCGAAATCAATTCCCCCGAAATCCGCCTGGTCGGTATCGAAGGCGAGCAACTCGGCGTCGTGCCCCTGGCGGAGGCCCTGGCGAAAGCCGAGGCAGCCGAACTCGATCTGGTCGAGATCGCCCCGACGGCCAAGCCGCCGGTGGCCCGCATCATGGATTTCGGCAAGTTCAAGTACCGGGAGGCGAAGAAGCAGCACGAAGCGAAGCTCAAGCTGAAGCAGATCCAGGTCAAGGAAGTGAAGTTCCGGCCGGGGACTGACGAAGGCGACTACAAGATCAAGCTCCGCAATCTGGTGCGCTTCCTCGGCGAGGGCGACAAGGCGAAGATCACGCTGCGATTTCGCGGCCGCGAAATGGCGCACCAGGAGTTCGGTGTGCGCCTGCTGGAGCGGGTGCGCAACGACCTCGAGCCGTACAGCGTGGTCGAATCGTTCCCGAGGCTCGAAGGCCGGCAGATGGTGATGCTGCTGGCGCCGAAGAAGACGTTGCCGAAGACGCATCACCCGAACAAGCCCGAGGCCGGTAAGCCGCAAGGCAGCGAAGCCTCTCCCCCCGCCGTCGTCCAGGCAACGGAGAGCACCGCCGTGGGCAGCAAATAAAAGGAAACGGCATCATGCCGAAGATGAAGACCAAGTCGGGCGCCAAGAAGCGCTTCCGCGTGCGCGGAAGCGGCTCGGTCAAGCGCTCGCAGGCGTTCAAGCGCCACATCCTCACCAAGAAGTCGACCAAGAACAAGCGGCATCTGCGTGGTGCGGCCGAGGTGCATTCGACGAATGCCGCCTCCGTCGCCGCGATGCTTCCCTACGCGTAAGGACAGATCATGCCAAGAGTCAAACGTGGTGTGACCGCCCGCGCGCGGCATAAGAAGGTGCTGGAGCAATCGAAGGGCTACCGCGGCCGCCGGAACAACGTCTACCGGATCGCCAAGGAAGCCGTGATGAAGGCCGGCCAGTATCAGTATCGCGACCGGCGCGCCAAAAAACGCGTGTTCCGCGTGCTGTGGATCGCGCGGATCAACGCCGCGGTGCGCGAGCTCGGCATGACGTACAGCACGTTCATCAACGGCTTGACCAAGGCGTCGATCGACATCGATCGCAAGGTGCTCGCCGACCTGGCGGTGCACGATAAGGCGGCGTTTACGAAGATTGCGGAGCAGGCCAAAGCCTCGCTGGCTTGAACGGAATCCGCGAAGAAAGGGAGGCGCGAAACCGCCTCCCTTTTTTTTCGGGAGCGCGGATCGGAAGCGGCACCATGGATGAACTGTCTCGCATCGTCGACACGGCGCTGGCCGATTTCGCGGGCTGCGCCGACGCGGCTGCGCTCGAGAACGCGAAAGCGCGCTACCTCGGCAAGAGCGGCGTGCTCACCGACCAGCTGAAGGGGCTCGGCAAGCTGTCGGCCGCAGAGCGTCCGGCGACGGGCGCGCGCATCAACGAGGCGAAGGTCAGGCTGGAAGCGGCGCTCAACGCGCGGCGCGGCGCGCTGGGCGACGCAAAGCTCGAAGCGCAACTCGCCGCGGAGGCGCTCGACGTGTCGCTGCCGGGCCGCGGCCTCGGCGCCGGCACATTGCATCCCCTCACCCGGACGCTCGAGCGCGTCGAGGCGCTGTTCCGCTCGCTCGGATTCACCGTCGCGGACGGCCCCGAGATCGAAGACGACTTCCACAACTTCACTGCGCTCAACACGCCGGAGAACCATCCGGCCCGCTCGATGCAGGACACGTTCTACGTCGAGGGCGGGATGGTGTTGCGTACGCACACGTCGCCGATCCAGATCCGGTTCATGGAGGAGCACGCGCCGCCGATCAAGATCATCGCGCCGGGCCGCGTCTACCGCGTCGACAGCGACGCGACGCACTCGCCGATGTTCCACCAGGTCGAAGGCCTGTGGATCGATCGCGACGTGTCGTTCGCCGACCTCAAGGGCGTGTTCACGCAGTTCCTGCGCAGCTTCTTCGAGCGCGACGACATCAAGGTGCGCTTCCGGCCGTCTTTCTTCCCGTTCACCGAGCCCTCGGCCGAGATCGACATGGCGTTCGGCGACGGGGGGTGGCTCGAGCTCGCCGGCTCGGGACAGGTCCATCCGAACGTATTGCGCGCCGTCGGCCTCGATCCGCAGCAGTGGCAGGGCTTCGCGTTCGGCATGGGTCCGGACCGCCTCGCAATGCTGCGCTACGGCGTCAACGACCTGCGCCTTTTCTACGAGAACGACCTGCGCTTCCTGAGGCAGTTCGCGTGAGCGCCGCCGGGCCGCCCCAAGGCGCGAACATGTCCCGGAGCGCGATGCGCGAGGCTGATCCCGTGAGCGCGCGATGAAGTTCTCCGAATCGTGGCTGCGCTCGATGTGCGATCCGCCGATCGCGCGCGAGGCGCTGTGCGACACGCTGACGATGGCGGGGCTCGAAGTCGAGGCGGTCGAAGCGGCCGCCCCGCCCTTCTCCGGCGTCGTCGTCGCGACCATCGACGCGGTCGCGCGGCACCCGAACGCCGATCGGCTGTCGGTATGCACGGTCGACGCCGGGGGCACCGAGAAGTTGCAAATCGTGTGCGGCGCACCGAATGCCGCGGCGGGCATGCGCGTGGCCTGCGCGCTCGAAGGTGCGACGCTGCCGGGCGGCCTCGCGATCAGCCGCGCGACGATGCGCGGCGTCGAGTCGCGCGGCATGCTCTGCTCGGCGAGGGAGCTCGGCCTGTCCGACGATGCGAGCGGCTTGCTGGCGCTCGATCCTGCGCACGCGCCCGGTACCGACCTGCGCGCGGCGCTTGCGCTCGACGACGCGATCCTGACGCTGAAGCTCACGCCCAATCGGGCCGATTGCCTTTCGGTGGCGGGCGTCGCGCGCGAAGTCGCGGCAGCGACCGGCGCGCCGCTGGCGCTGCCCGAGGTCGCCGCCACGCCGGTGGGCATCGATGCGGCGCGTGCGGTGCGCGTGGAGGACTTTGCCGCGTGCCCGCGCTTCGTGAGCCGCGTGATCGACGGCATCGACGCGAAGGCGACGACGCCCTCGTGGATGAAGCAGCGGCTGGAGCGCAGCGGACTGCGCTCGATCTCGGCCGTCGTCGACGTCACCAACTTCGTGATGCTGGAGCTCGGCCAGCCGTTGCACGCGTACGACGACCGCTGGATCGACGGCGCGGTGGTCGTGCGGTTTGCGCGAGAGGGCGAGACGCTGACGCTGCTCAACGGCGACGTGCTGAAGCTCGAAGCGGATCTGCTGATGGTCTGCGACCAGTCGAAGCCGCTGGGCCTCGCAGGCATCATGGGCGGCGAGCATTCGGGCATCGCCGACGACACGACGCGCGTCTATCTCGAAGGCGCGTTCTGGAATCCGGCGGTGATCCAGGGCAAGATGAAGCGGCTGGGATTCGTCAGCGACGCCGGCTATCGTTTCGAGCGCGGCGTCGATTTCGCCGGCTGCGCGCGGGCGGTGGAGCGCGCGACCCAGCTCATCCTCGAAGTCTGCGGCGGCAAGGCCGGCCCGCTCAACGACACACACGGCGTCCTTCCGCGACGCGATCCGGTGCGCGTGCGACCGGCGCGCGTCGCGAAGATCCTGGGCGTGGCGCTCGAAGACGACGTGATCGCCGGCGCTTTTTCTCGCCTGAACTTCGCCTTCGCGCGCGAAGGCGTCGATTTCGTCATCACACCGCCGTCCTACCGCTTCGACCTCGCCATCGAGGAAGACTTCGTCGAGGAAGTGGCGCGCATGTACGGCTACGACCGCATTCCCGCCGCGCCGGCGGCGCACGTCCAGCACATGCTGCCGCAGCATGAGACACGCCGCAGCGCCGGCGAACTGCGTCGGCGGCTGACCGCGCGCGACTGGCAGGAGGTCGTCACTTTCAGCTTCGTTTGGTCGGCGACCGAGGCGCTGCTCGCGCCCGACGTGCCGCCCGAGCGCATGCCGATCCGCGTGCTGAATCCGATCGCATCGCACCTGGACGTGATGCGCACGACGCTGATGCCGGGCCTCGTCGAAACGCTCACGACCAATCTGCGGCACAAGGCTCCGCGCGTGCGGGTGTTCGAGATCGGCCGGGTCTTTTCGCGCGAAGCCGCCGGCTATGCGCAGCCGCTGGCGATCGGCGGCCTCGCCTACGGAAGCGCGCTGCCGGAGCAATGGGGCGAGCGCACACGGCCCGTCGACTTTTTCGACGTCAAGGGCGATCTCGAGGCGCTGGCCGCGCCGCGCCGGCTTTCGACGGTTGCGGCGCCGCACCCGTGGCTCCATCCGGGTCGCAGTGCGCAGGTGCTGCTCGACGGGGTGGCGTGCGGCTTTGTGGGCGAGTTGCATCCGCGACT
>JBDSLT010000260.1:0-11691 GCA_039916265.1 Casimicrobiaceae bacterium
CTCGCCGATGGAGCCGCGCGCGACGCTTGCCGACTACGACGCGACAACCGAGCGCTTCACGCTCCAGGTGAGCTGCCAGACGCCGACGGGCCTGCGCGACGCGTTCTGCGACATGCTGGGTATCGCGAAAGAAAAGGTGCGCGTGCTCGTGGGCGACATCGGCGGCGGCTTCGGCATGAAGACGCGGCTCTATGGCGAAGACGTCGCCGTTGCGTTCTGCGCCCGCGCGCTGCGCCGCCCGGTCAGGTGGTGCGCCGATCGCCTCGAGGATTTCCTCGCGGCGTCGCATGGGCGCGATCTCGCGAGCAATGCCTCGCTGGCGCTCGACGCCGACGGACGCGTGCTGGCGCTGCGCGTCGCATCACTCGCGAACCTAGGATCGAACGCCACGCCCGCCGGCGTCGCGATCCAGCTCGTGATCGGGCCCTGGGTGTCGACCAGCGTCTACGACATCCAGACGATCGACCTCCACGTCAAGGGCGTGCTCACGCATACGACCCCCACCGGCCCGTATCGCGGCGCCGGAAGGCCCGAGGCGATCTACATCATCGAGCGGTTGATGGACGCCGCGGCGCGGCAAACCGGCATCGACGCAATCGAATTGCGTGCCCGCAACATGATCCGGCCCGAGCAGATGCCCTACCGCAACCCGATGGCGCGCACCTATGACAGCGGCCAGTTCGAGAAGGTGATGAACGCCGCGGTCGAGCACTCAAGCTGGCGCGCTTTCGACGAGCGCGCGGCGCAGTCGAAGGCGCGCGGCCGCCTGCGCGGCCGCGGGATCGCCACCTTCCTCGAATGGACCGGCGTCGACATCTTCGAGGAGACGGTCAGCGTGACGGTGGACGGCGACGGCGGCATCGAGATCTTTTCGGCGACGCAGGCGATGGGGCAGGGGCTTGCGACGACGTTTGCACAGCTTGCCGTCGACGTCTTTGGGGTTCCGATCGAGCGCATCCGAATCGCGCTCGGCGACACCGATCGTGGAACGGGCTTCGGCAGCGCGGGCTCGCGCTCGCTGTTCGTCGGCGGCTCCGCGGTGCGGGTGGCGTCGGAGCGCACGGTCGACAAGGCGAGGGCGCTGGCAGCGACCGAGCTGGAGGCCGCCAGCGCCGACATCGAATATGCCGACGCGGCGTTCCGCATCGCCGGGACCGACCGCGCGATCGGCCTGTTCGACCTTGCGCGCAAACAGCCCGACCGGCGCATCCACCTCGTGTCGGTGAGCGCGGTCGACGGTCCCACGTGGCCCAACGGCTGCCATATCGCCGAAGTCGAGATCGACCCCGACACGGGCGCCGTCGACGTCGTCGCGTACGCGTCGGTGAACGACGTCGGGCGGGTCGTCAATCCGATGATCGTCGTCGGCCAGCTCGATGGCGGCGCCGTGCAGGGCATCGGCCAGGCGCTGACCGAGCGCTTTGTGTTCGACGGATCGTCGGGACAGGCGCTCACGGCGAGCTTTCTCGATTACGCGCTGCCGCTCGCGAGCCACGCGCCGCCGTTTCGCACGACGATGGACGAGTCGATCCCGTGCCGCAACAACGCGCTCGGAATCAAGGGCGTCGGGGAGCTCGGCACGATCGGCGCGACACCGGCGGTGGCCAATGCCGTCGTCGACGCGCTGGCACGGGCGGGCGTCGACGAGCGTGTTTACGCGTTGCAGATGCCTTTCACGGCCAACCGGGTTTGGGAGGCTCTCAACGACCGGTGATCGCCGTTGAATGACGCATTGCAACGTCAATTCGCGCGAAAGCGCGTCCGCATCACCTTTCGGTCGTACTCGGCTTCCGTCTGCATCGTGATTTCCACGCTGCCGGCGGCGAACACGCGGCCGCCGCGCGCGCGGCAGGCGTTGCGCTCGTACTGGCACGGGCCCATCTCCGGGTGGCGCCGGCACAACTCGCCGACTTTGGCCGAAAAAGCGATGGCCGTCTGCTGCGCCGGTGCGTCACGCGGCTGGACAGCGCACACGTAGAGCGCGTCTGCGGGGACGTCGACGGCGAGCGGCGGCGATCCGGAAGCCGGCGGGGATACGGAAGCCGGCGGGGATACGGAAGCCGGCGGCGAGGGCGCCGGCTCGATCGCGCGGCGCGTGACGGCGGGCACCGAAGCGTCGGCAGCCGGCGTCGCCGGCGGCGTCCTCTCGGACGTCGTGCACGCCGCAAGCGCGATGCCCGCCAGCAGGGCGACCCGCGCCAACGCCGCGGTCAGCGGCCACGCCATCGTCGAGCGTTTTCTCATCGGTGTGAAGGATACTCGCAGTAGAATCGCCGGGGCATTCGTGAAGGAGACAACGCGCTCCGCGGAGCGCGCAGAACATGCGCACTCAAGTGGCAATCGTCGGCGCGGGTCCTGCCGGACTGCTGCTCGCGCATCTGCTGAAGCGGCACGGCGTCGAATCGGTGGTGATCGAGGCGCGCTCGCGAAGCTACGTCGAGCAACGGGTGCGCGCCGGCGTTCTTGAGCAGGGCACCGTCGATCTCCTCACGCAATGCGGACTCGGCGGCCGTCTTGCGCGCGAGGGACTGCGCCATCACGGCATCGAATTGCGCTTCGGCGGCCGCGGCCATCGAATCGACATGACGGCGCTCACGGACGGCCGCGCGATCACCGTCTACGGCCAGCAGGAGGTCGTGCGGGACCTGATCGAGGCGCGTCTCGCCGCCGGCGATCCCGTGCTGTTCGAGGCGACCGGCGTGTCGATCGCGGGCTTCGACGGCGACGCGCCGGTCGTGCGCTTTGCGCATGACGGCAGCACACGCGAGCTGGCCTGCGACTACATCGCCGGCTGCGACGGGTTCCACGGCGTCTGCCGTGGCGCGATTCCCGCCGGCGTGGTCACCGCGTTTGAGCGTGTCTATCCGTTCGCCTGGCTGGGCATCCTCGCGGAGGCGCCCCCCACGCACGACGAGCTCATCTACGCGTATCACGAGCACGGCTTCGCGCTCTACAGCATGCGTTCGCCGGAAATCACGCGACTCTATGTGCAGGTGGCGCCCGACGAGGATCTCTCGGCGTGGCCGGATGCGCGGATCTGGGACGAGCTGCACACGCGGCTCGAGACGTCCGACGGCTGGCGGCTGCGCGAAGGGGCGATCCTGGAGCGCGGCGTCACCGGCATGCGGAGCTTCGTCGCGGAGCCGATGCAGTACGGGCGCCTGTACCTCGCGGGCGACGCCGCGCACATCGTGCCTCCGACGGGCGCCAAGGGGATGAACCTCGCGGTGGCCGACGTGAATGTGCTCGCGCGCGCGCTGGCTGCGCATTACCGCAACGGCCGCGACGATCTGCTGGCTGATTATTCGGCGACGTGCCTGAAGCGCGTCTGGCGCGCCGAGCACTTCTCGTGGTGGATGACGTCGATGCTCCACCGCTTTCCCGACGCCGATGCGTTCCAGCACAGGCTCCAGCGCTCGCAGCTCGACTACGTCGTCGGTTCGCGCGCCGCCGCCACGTCGCTCGCCGAGAACTACGTCGGCCTGCCGCTGTGAGGATTCCATGAACGCCGCCGGGCCGTCCGCCCGACCGCGAAGGACGAAGGCGACGCGCACCAACGACGCCGACCAGACCCGCACCGACATCATCGACGTCGCCACCGAGGAATTCGCGAGCAAGGGTCTCGCGGGCGCGCGCATCGACGAGATCGCCGCACGCACGCGCACCAGCAAGCGCATGATCTACTACTATTTCGGCAGCAAGGAAGGGCTGTACGTCGCGGTGCTCGAAGCGGCGTATCGCAGCATCCGGCACATCGAGAACGACCTCGAAGTTGGCGCGCGCCTCGACCGCCTTCCGCCGGAGGAGGCGCTGGCCGAGCTGACGCGCTTCAGCTTCGACCGGCACACGGAAAATCCGGCGTTCGTGCGGCTCGTGTGCAACGAGAATCTGCACTACGGGCGCTTCGTCCAGCAATCCGCGCACATCCAGGCGCTGAACGTGCCGGCGATCGACACCATCCGGCGCATCGTCGAGCGGGGCAAGCGGGACGGCGCGTTCCGCGGCGACGTCGATCCCATCGACCTGCACATGACGATCAGCGCGCTGTGCTTCTACAACGTCTCGAACCGCTATACCTTCTCGATGATCTTCAAGGCGGACATGGCGTCGCCGGCTGCGCTGGCGGCGCGGCGGGAAAGCGTGGTCGCGACGGTGGTCGCCGGGGTCAGGCCACGGACCTGAGCGCGAAGCCCGAGCCCCCTCAGCCGAGCAGCATCCCGAGTTCGTCCGCCGCCGCGCGCAGCGCGGGAAGGAAAGCCTTTTCCATCTCGGCAACCGAAACGCGCGGGGCCTGGACGCTGACGTTGATCGCCGCCGCGACGCGGTCGCGGAAATCCTTGACCGGCACCGCGATCGAGCGCAGTCCGATTTCGAGCTCCTGGTCAACGAGCGCGTACTGCTGCTTGCGCACGCGCTCGATCGCATCGGCGAGCGCGTCGCGCGTGACGATGGTGCGGCCGGTGAAAGGCGCGAGCTTGACGCGACGCAGGAACGCCGAGAACTCGTTGTCCGCCGCACCGGCAAGCAGCACGCGGCCCATCGACGTGCAGTGCGCGGGCAGGCGGCTGCCGACCCCGAGGTCGATCGACATGATGCGCGTGCTCGCGGAGGAGCGGGCGACGTACAGTATCTCGTCGCCGTCGAGGATCGCGAGCGAGCAGGATTCGTGGATCGCCTCGCTAACCTGGTCGAGCACCGGCTGTGCCGCCATGACGAGCGGCACCGACGACAGGTAGGCGTGGCCGAGCGACAGGATCTGCGGGCGCAGCGCGAACATGCGCCCGTCTTCGCTCGATACGTAGCCCAGCTTGCCGAGCGTATACAAGCAGCGGCGAACTGCGGCGCGCGGAATGCCCGTACGCAGCGAAAGCTGCGCGATCGACATCCGGCGGCGCTGATGCGAGAAGCCGCGAATCACCGCGAGTCCGCGCGCAAGCGACGTCATGAAGTTCGGGTCGCCGGATAGGGCCTGGATGTCCTCGGCGGCGGTCGGCGCCATCGTCGCGGGCGCGGCCATCGTCGCGGGCGCGGGCTTCACGCGCGCGCCGCTGGCGGCGGTGGGCTCGGCTGCCGGGGTGCCGAGGTGCGGCGCGGCATCGGGTGATCGTCTCGCGGGCATGGTGCGATTATCGCACAAACATTCGATAATCGCCATTGACGCCCGAATTTATATGTACTAACTTGTCCGTTAGCAACACCGTAAGTCACCAAGACAAGCTTCGGGGGGTATCGTGGCAGGTCCGTCGACCCACCATGTAGTACACGATATCGGAAGCCCGTGCGGAGGAGCACAGCCGTGATTCGAGGCACGACGACGCTCATCGCGCACTTCGGCGACCCGATCGCTCCGGTCAAGGCGCCGATGATCTACAACCCGTATTTCGCCAGTGCGGACATCGACGCGGTCGTCGTGCCGATGGGGGTTCGCGCGGCCGATTACCCGAACACGCTGAAGGCGGTCTTCCGCTTTACCAACCTGCGCGGCGCGCTGGTGACGATGCCCCACAAGGTGACGACGGTCGGGCTGCTGGACGACTGCAGCACCGCGGTGAAAGTGGCGGGTTCCTGCAACGCGATCCTGCGTCGCGACGACGGCACGCTGTACGGCGATCTCTTCGACGGCGCCGGCTTCGTGCGCGGCGTCCTGCGCAAGGGATTCGCGCTGGACGGTGCGCGCTGCCTCGTCGTCGGCGCGGGCGGTGTGGGTTCCGCGATCGCCGCGGCGCTCGCCGCGGCGGGCGTGGGCACGCTGGCGCTGTACGACGCCGACCCAGCCGGTCGCGACCGGCTGGCCGCGCGCCTGCGCGAGCACTACCCCGCGCTGGAGGTGCGCACCGATACCCGCGATCCGGCGGACTTCGATGTTGTCGTCAACGCGACGCCGCTCGGGATGAATGCCGACGACCCGCTGCCGATCGACATCGCGCGACTGTCGCCCGACGCCTTCGTCGGCGAAGTCGTCATGAAGCAGGAGATCACGCCGCTGCTGCGCGCGGCGCGCGAGCGCGGCTGCGCGACGCAGATCGGCACGGACATGCTGTTCGAGCAGATCCCGCTGTATCTGGCGTTTTTCGGCTACGGCGACGTGTCGGCCGACGAGCTTCGCGCCGTCGCGATGCTTGACTGAGGCGCGCACATGGACCTCGGACACTTCGCCATCGACACCGTCACGCTTTCCGGGACGCTGGAAGACAAGCTGCGGGTGACCCGCGACGCCGGCTTCGGCGGTATCGAGATCTGGGCGAAGGATCTCGTGACGCACCCCGGCGGTGTCCGGGGCGCGGTCGCCGCGATCCGCGCAAGCGGCCTTCGCGTGACGAGTTTCCAGCTGCTGAAGGACTACGAGGGCCTCGAAGCGCACCTGCACGATTACAAGTTCGAGATCGCACGCTCGCTGATGGACCTGGTCGAAGCGGTGGGATCGCCGGTCCTGGTCGTCGCGTCGTCGACGTCGCCCTACGCAAAGGGCGACATGGAGCACGTCGCGGCCGATCTCGCGAAGCTCGCGCAACTGGCGGCGCAGCGCGGCATCCGCGTGGCCTTCGGCGCACCGGCGTGGGCGCGCTGGATCAGCGAATATCCGGCCGTGTGGGAGGCGGTCCGCCTCGCCGCCGAGCCCAATCTCGGCGTGCTGGTGAATGTATTCCACCTTCTCGCCAAGGGAACCTCGCTCGCGGCGATGGACGCCATCCCGGGCGACAGGATCTTCCTCGTGCAGATGGCCGACTACCTCGGCGACCTGCGCGACATCTCCGAGACCGCCGATCACCGCCGCGCGTTCCCGAACGAAAGCGCGCACCGCGAGCTCATCGGACAGATGCTGCGCAAGGTCCATCGCGCCGGCTATCGCGGCGACTACGTCTTCGAGGTGTTCAACGACGAATATCTGCACCTCGCGCCGGAGTCGGTCATGGCCCGTGCGCGAAAGGCGGCGCAATGGGTGGTCGACGAGACGACCCGCGCGCCCGACCGCCCGTGAAACGTCATTGCGAAGTGCAACGCCCACACCACACCCGGAGGAACCGATGAATCGTCTGACCCGAATCGCCGCGACGCTCGCCGTCGCCTTTGCAGTCCCCGCGTTTGCGCAACCTGTTCCGATCGTGGGACTGGTCGAGCTCTCCGGCACCGGCACGACGGCCGGCACCAACTTCGACAACGGGGTCAAGCTCGCCGTCAAGGAGATCAACGCCGCCGGCGGCATTCTCGGCCGCAAGATCGAGTACACGTCGCTGGACACTCAATCGCAGCCCAACGTCGCGAAGGGTCTCGCGCAGAAGGCCGTCGACCAGAACGCCTACGTCGTCATGGGTCCGGTGTTCTCCGGGTCGATCATCGTCAGCATGGCCGAGACCAAGCGCGCCGAAATCCCGAACTTCACGGGCGGCGAAGCGGCGGGCATCACGCAGCAGGGCAATCCGTACATCTTCCGCACGTCGTTCACGCAATCCACGGCGATGCCCAAGCTCGCCAAGTACATCCAGGACACCGTCAAGGCGAAGAGCGTCGCGATGATCTGGGTGAACAACGAATTCGGCAAGGGTGGCCGCGACGCGATGCAAAAGGCCCTCGAGGCCGCCGGCATCAAGGTCGCCGCCGACGTTCCGACCGATCCGGGCCAGGTCGACTTCTCGGGCGCCGTGCTGAAGGTGAAACAGTCGAATGCGGACGCCGTATTCGTCTACACGAACGAGGAAGAGTCGGCGCGCGCGCTGCGCGAGCTCAGGAAGCAGGGCTACGACAAGCCGATCATCGGCGAGACCACGCTGACCGGCCAGAAGGTGATCGAGCTCGCCGGCGACGCCGCCAACGGCGCGCTTGCGCACGTCGGCCTGACCGTCGACGCGCCCCAGCAGACGATCAAGGATTTCGACCGCAAGTTCCAGGCCGAGTACAAGTACAAGAGCGACCACAACGGCATGAAGGGTTACAGCGGCATGTACGTCGTCAAGGCGCTCACGGAAAAGAACAAGTCCTTCGATCCCAAGGCGCTGGCCAAGTCGCTGCATGGCGCCAAGATCCTGGCGAAGGACTATCCCGGCGTGCTCCTCGACGTGAGCTTCGACAACAACGGCGACCTCGACCGCGAAAGCTTCCTGGTCAAGGTGGAGAACGGCAAGCAGGTCGTGACCGCGACGCTGCCGCCGGCATCGGCCAAGTAGCGGTCGACGTCGCGTCCCGGAGTTCCGTCGCCTCGACCCGGGGCCACGCCACGGTCCGCGCCGAATCGGGAGATCCACATGGGTGATCTGGTTCAGTTGCTCGTTTCCGGCACCGCGACCGGCGCGATCTACGCGCTTGCGGCGTTGGGCTTCACGCTGCTCTGGCAGGCGTCGGGCACGATCAACTTCGCGCAGGGCGAGTTCGTGATGCTGCCGGCGTTCGGAATGCTCTTCTGCATCGCATTAGGCGCGCCGTTGTGGCTCGCGTTCCTGCTGACCTGCCTTGCGGCGATGCTGGTGCTGGGCTACGGCTTCAAGCGCGTGGTCGTCGACCCGCTGATCAAGCACGGCGTGATCCCGCTGGTTATCGCGACGCTCGGGCTGTCGATCGGCTTGAAGCAACTCGTCAAGGCGGGTTACAGCGCGGAAGCGCATCCGTTTCCGAGTCCTTTCGCGGCGGGGCAGTGGTCGATCGCCGGCGTGCAGATCTCGTACGCCGACCTCGGCACGCTGGTGCTCGCCGGCCTGATCGTGTACGGGCTGCAAACCTTCCTCAACAAGACCGTGACCGGGCGTGCAATGCAGGCCTGCGCACAGAACACCGACGCCGCGAAGGTGCTCGGCATCGACGTCAAGCGCATGGTGCTCTACGTCTTCCTGATCAACGCGGTGCTCGCGGTCGTCGCGGCGCTGCTGGTGACGCCGACGTATCTCGCCAAGTTCGACATGGGCGAGTCGATCGGCCAGAAGGCGTTCTTCGCGGCGATCATCGGCGGCTTCAACCAGACGCGCGGTGCGCTGCTGGGGGGCGTGCTCATCGGCGTGCTGGAGAACGTCGTCGGCTTCTACCTGTCGCCTGCGTACAAGGAAGGCGTGGCGCTGATCCTGTTCCTGCTGGTGATCCTGTTCCGTCCGGAAGGCCTGCTCGGCAAGGCCGAGGAGCGAAAAGTATGAGCGCCGCCGGGCCGTCCCAAGGTGCGAAATGCGCCGGAGCGCGCAGCGCGAAGGAAATGCCATGAACGTCACCGTACAAAGAACCGCCATGCTGGCCGCGGTCGTTGCGTTCGCCGTGCTGCCCGTGTTTCTCAAGAGTTACGGCGTCTACCTGTGCACGCTGTTCTGCGTGTACCTGATGGCGACCTTCGGCTTGAACCTCACCGTCGGCTACGCGGGGCAGATGTCGCTGGGGCAGGCGGCGTTCCTCGGCATCGGCGCCTACATCGCAGCGATCGGCATGAAGGCGGGATTGCCGTTCCTCGTCATGCTGCCGATCGCGGCCGTCGCCTGCTTTTTCGTCGGCCTGGCGCTCGGCTTTCCGGCGTTGCGCGTGCAGCATCACTATCTGGCGTTCGCGACGCTGGGCTTCAACGTCCTGGTCTACCTGGTCATGCGCAACGAGGAAAAGATCACCGGCGGAACGTTCGGCATCTCGGGAATCCCGCGCCCGTCGCTGTTCGGGTATTCGCTCGACCCCGCGCTGCCGTTCTTCTGGTTCACGCTGTTTTTCACGCTGCTGGTGATCGGGGTGCTGTGGTGGCTGTTGCGCTCGCCGTGGGGCCGCGCCTTCGCGGCGCTGCGCGACAATCCGATCCGCGCCGAGAGCCTGGGCGTCAACATCACCGCCTATACGCTCCTCGCGTTCGCGATCGGCGCGGCATGCGCAGGCGTCGCGGGGACGTTCTTCGCCGCGCTCGTCCAGTTCATCGAGCCGGCGCCGTTCCACTTCTCCTGGTCGCTGATGATGCTCCTCGCGGTGATCGTCGGGGGCTCCGGGAAGTTTCTCGGGCCGGTCCTCGGCACGGTGATCATCGTGCTGCTGCCCGAGTGGCTGCGCTTCATGCAGAACTGGTATCTCGCGGTGTTCGGCTTTGCCGTCGTCGCGCTGATGATCTGGCTGCCAGGCGGGTTGCTGTCGATCCCCGAGAAGTTCGCGCGGAAGGGCGGCGTCAGATGACGCCCTTCCTCGAAGTCCGGGACATGAAGAAGCAATACGGGGCGATCAAGGCCGTCGACGGCGTCAGCATGAGCGTGGGCCCGGGCGAGATCGTGGGCGTGATCGGACCGAACGGCTCGGGCAAGACGACGCTGTTCAACAGCATCCTGGGCCAGATCCGGCCCACCGCGGGCAAGGTCGAATTCTGCGGCGAGGACATCACCGGCATGTCGCCGCTCGAACTGTCGCGGCGCGGCGTCGGGCGCACGTTCCAGACGCTGCAGGTCTTCACGCACCTGTCGGTGCGCGACAACCTGATCGCGGCGGCGCAGGAATTCAAGGGTACGCTGGCGGGACGGCTTTTCCTCGCGCCGGACGCGGGACTCGGCGAGCACGCGGACGAGATGATCGACCTGTTCCGCCTCGGGCATGTGGCCCAACTCAAGGCCGGGACGCTGTCGTACGGACAACAGAAGCTGATCGACATCGCGATGGCGTTCATGCCTGCGCCGCGGCTCGTCCTGCTGGACGAGCCCTGCGCGGGGGTCAATCCGAGCCTTGTCGACCAGCTTCGCGACCTGCTCGTGCAGCTCAACAAGACGCAGGGCGGCAGCTTCGTCGTGATCGAGCACAACATGGATTTCATCATGACGCTCTGCCCGCACGTGATCTGCCTGGTCGAGGGCAAGGTGCTGGCCGAAGGTCCGCCGGCGGAAGTGCAGGCGAACCGGGAAGTGCTCGAGGCTTATCTCGGCAATTGAGCGGGAAACGACATGGCCAACGAAAAGATCATCGAATTCGACAAGGTTGTCGCCGGCTACACGCCGAGCCTCACCATCCTCAACGAGACGACGCTCGACGCACGCAAGGGCGAGATCACGCTGCTGATCGGTCCCAACGGCGCGGGCAAGTCGACGGTGCTGAAGACGCTGTTCGGCATGCTGGTGCCGCGCTCCGGCGAAGTCCGCTTCGAGGGCAAGCGCGTGAACGGCAAGTCGCAGCGCGACTTGCTGGCCGACGGGATCACCTTCGTTCCGCAGGGTCGCAACCTGTTCGGCTCGCTGTCGGTGCGCCATAACCTCGAGCTCGGCGGTATCACGCTGCCGCGCGGCGAACTGCCGGCTCGCATCGAAGAGGCGCTGACGCGCTTTCCGCGGATCAGGGAGCGCATCGACAATCAGGCGTCGACGATGTCCGGAGGCGAGCAGAAGCAACTCGAGGTGGCCCGCGCGATGCTGCTCCGCCCGCGCGTCCTCCTGATCGACGAGCCGTCGATCGGATTGTCGCCGAAGCTCGTGCAGGAGGTGATGACGCTCCTGCGCGCGCTCGCCGACGGCGGGACGACGGTGCTGATGGTCGAGCAGAACGTGCGTACCGCGCTCAAGTATGCGAATCGCGCACTGGTGCTCGAAATGGGGCGGCTCGCCCTCGACCGTCCGGCGTCGGAACTGCTCAAGGATCCCGATCTCAACCGGCTGTTTCTCGGTGGCCACGCAAAGCCGGCGGCCGCCGCGTGAAAAGCGCCGCGGCGCCGACCCCGTGCGACGTCCTGGTCGTCGGATCCGGCGCGGGCGGACTCGCGGCAGCGGTCACCGC
>JBDSLT010000261.1:0-9825 GCA_039916265.1 Casimicrobiaceae bacterium
CGCGCGTTCTGGATCGCGATCACCGCCTGGTCGGCGAAGGTGCCGAGCAGTGCGGTCTCTTTGTCGCTGAAGGGCCGGGGCGGCTGGCGGAAGATGCAGATCGCTCCGATGCCGCGCCCCTCCCACAGCATCGGGCTGTAGATGGCGGAATAATTGCCCACGGATTCCACGGCCCGACGGGCGCTTTCGCTCGACGCCGCGAGGGAGGCAGCGTCGCCCACCTGGATCGTGCGTCGCTCGCGGATAGCCTGTCCGGTGAAGGTCTCTTCCAGCCGCATCGATCCGTGCCTGCGAAGGGTTTCGAGGGCCGAGCCGCGCCACTCGCCCACGTTCACCCGGTCATCGTCGCCGACGACGAAGATGCCGAGCTCCTCGCTCGCGAACAGGCGCTGACAGCTGTCGAGGATCTTGCCGAACACCGGTGCCGAGTCAGCCACTGACGTGCTGATCACTTTCAGGACCTCGGCGGTGGCGGTCTGCTGCTCCAGCGCTTCCTGCGTCTCGTTGAACAGGCGCGCATTCTGGATTGCGATCACCGCCTGGTCGGCGAACGTCTTCAACAGACCTTCGTTGGACTTCGCGACGGGACCGGGTTCGTTCCAGCCAACGACGATCACACCGATCGGCTTGCCCTCGCGCAGCATCGGTGCTCCCAGCATCCTCCGCCAACGTCCGGCGAGGGACATCGCATGGTCGTACTCTGGGTCGGCAAGCGAGTCATTCAAGACAACAATCGACCGGTTAAGAATCACGCGCCCCGAAATTTGCGTGGCGTCAGGACGCATCGGATAGCGCTTGTGCATCAAGCTAAGGAATTCGGGCTTGATGTCGCTGGTCGCGCCAAAATGAAGAAGCTCGCCGTCGAACAGGAACAGGTTCGCGAACATGCCATCGCAAAGCCGCGCGGCATTGCGAACGATCGTATCGAAGACCGGTCTCGTGTCGGCTATCGAGCTGCTGATGACCTGCAGCACCTCGGCGGAGGCCGTCTGCCGAGCGAGTGCTTTTTGAGTTTCGTTGAACAGGCGTGCGTTCTCGATCGCGATGACCGCCTGGTCGGCGAACGTCTGCGCGAGCGCAATTTCCTTGCCGTCGAACTTGCCAACGGCCGCCCGAAGAACGGTGAGACAGCCGATCGCCGCGCCTTCGCGCATAAGCGGGACGAAAAGCGCCGAGCGATATCCCAGCGCAATCGCGAGCTGGGGCATGCGCGAGAACTGTTTCGCGCCTTCGATTGTGTCTGCCACGGCGATGACGCGCGATTCGAGAATGCAGGTGCCTGCTCCGCTGCCACGGTCCAGCGGCCAGGGTTTCATCGCGCCGCCTTTGCCCGAGTCCGCACCGTCACTGGCGAAGGCCTTGATCTCCACCATGTCGCCGTCGACCATTGCCAGCGCGACGGCCTTGCCGCCAAGCAGCATCTGGCAACTCCGCACGATGGCATCGAATACCGGCTGTGTGTCGGTGATGGACCCGCTGATCACGCGCAGGATTTCCCCGGTGGCCGTCTGCTGCTCCAGCGCCTCCTTCGTCTCGTTGAACAGGCGCACATTCTCGATCGCGATCACCGCCTGGTCGGCGAACGTCTTCAACAGCTCTTCGTGGATTTTCGAAACGGGTCCGGGTTCGCCCCATCCGACCACGATCACGCCGAGCGGCTTGCCCTCGCGCAGCATCGGTACACCCAGCATCTTGCGCAAGTGTCCGGCGACCGCCGCAGGGCGATAATAATCGGGGTCAGCAAGCGCATCTTCCATGGCGCAGATCGACTTGCCGAGAATGACTCTTCCGGCGATCTGTGTAGCGTCGGGACGCATCGGAAACCGACTCTGCGCGACCTTCAGGAATTCCGCGTCGGAATGGCTGCTCGCGGTGAAATGCAGCATCTCGCCGTCGAACATCAGGACGTTGGCGAACATGCCGTCGCACAGCCGGACCGCGTTGCGCACGATCGTGTCGAAGACGGGCTTCGTGTCGGCGACCGAACTGCTGATGACCTGCAACACTTCGGCGGTCGCGCTCTGCCGGTCGAGCGCCTCCTTCGTCTCGTTGAACAGGCGCACGTTCTCGATCGCGATCACCGCCTGGTCGGCGAACATGCTGAGCACATCGATCTGATGTTGCGCGAAGGGTCGCACCTCCTTGCGGTAGAGCGCCAACGCACCGATGAGCTCACCCTCGCGCAGCATCGGCACGCCGAGCCACGTCCGCACCCCGCCGATTTCGACTGAACGCATCCGCAGCGGGTCGCCCGCCCGATAGGCTGCATCGTCCTTGAGGTCTGGAATGTGCACCGGCGTCTTCGTGCTCGCGACGCGTCCAAGCCCGGTTCCCGGGGCCGCCTTGATAGGCTGGCGCAGGAAGGCGTCGAACGCCGGGTCGGGAACGAGCGTGGCCACCGTCTGGTACACGCCGGCCTCGTACCGCAGAACGAGGCCCATGTCCGCTTCGCACAGGCGAGCGCCGCTGGCAAGGATCGAGTCGAACACGGGCTCGGTCGACGTCGGGGAATCGGAGATCACGCGCAGGATTTCGGCAGTGGCCGTCTGCCGCTCGAGCGCGTCCTTCATGTCGTTGAACAGACGCACGTTCTCGACCGCGATCACCGCCTGGTCCCGGAAGGATTCGGCCAGCGCGATCTCCTGGTCGCTGAAGCCGCCGGGACGGTTGCGGAACAGCATCAGAGCGCCGATCGATTCCCCTTCGCGCAGCAGCGGCACCACGAGGGAGGCGCGCGCGCCGGTGGAGTCGCGAACCATTTTCTGACGCGGCGGAAGCTCGATCGCGTCCCAATCGGGGTAATGGATGGTTTGCCTGGCAACAATCGCCCGCGAGGGGAAGTTGGCGGCAGGGTCGATGGGCACCGGATCGGTCCAGCGATCGTTCTCGAAGCCGGCCGGCGTGGCGATGGCGGAGGGCACGTAAGTGCCGCCCTCCACCCGCACGAACGCGGCGCGGTCGCAGACGAGGAGCTTCACCGCCGTGTCGACGATCGCGTTGAACACCGGCTGGGTGTCCGTTGGCGACGCGCTGATCACGCGCAGGATGTCCGCCGTCGCCGTCTGGTGGGAGAGCGCTGCCTGTGTCTGCCGAAACAGCTGCGCGTTCTGCAATGCGACGCCCATCGACGCCGCGATCGTTTGCAGCAGCGACAGATCGGTCTCGCTGTAGGCATCCTCGCGATCGGCGCTCTCGAGCACCAGCGCGGCGAGCGCTTCGCTCGAGGTGGCAATCGGCACCCACACGATGGTCCGACTTTCGTGGGTACCGGTAAAACTCTCGACCTCCTGCGCGACGGTCTCGGACGTGAGACCCGTCAGGGCAGCGATTTCTGCGCGATTGCGCGCCAGCACGGTCTCGCCGCGCGCCAGTGCCTGCATCATCGGCAGCGTCAGGTCGGCCCGGAACGGCGGGAAGGCCTTGCGCTCGCCGCGCTCGACTACGTAGAGAACCTGCGCGGCACTGGTCCGCTTGTCGAACCAGTGGATGCTGATGTCGTCGCTTTCGAACATGTCGCGAAGCTTGTCGCCGACCAGATTCACGACCGCGTGAAGATCGGGCTCGCGCGCCATGCCCTGCTGGATGGCGTTGATCACCGCCAGCTCGGCGCTGCGGCGCTCGGTCTCCTTCAGGAGGCGCTGCGTCTCGTCGAGGAGGCGGGCGGTCTCGAGCGCTGTGCCGAGCGTGGCGCCGATCGTCGTGAGCGCCTGCAGGTCGGCGTCGCCGAACGCGTGCTCGCGCTCGTAGTTCTCAATTACGATGACGCCCAGCACGCGTCGCGCACCGCGGATCGGCACACCGATGATCGACAGACACCAGTCCGTGCCAGGTGCGGCGCCGCCGATGCCCGCGGCCATTTGCTCCTCGCGCGTGCTCAGATACGAGCCGATGCCCTCGCGCAGCAGCCGCACGAGCGGCTTGTTGGTCGCGCGCACCTTGACGGGCGGGTCTTTCGGCAGGTGCTGCCCGTGCTCGACGCTGTAGAGCTGCTCGACAGTGTCGGCCTCGGCGTCCCACCAGCGGATGCTGAGATCATCGCTGCCGAACATTTCGCGCAGCGTGTCGCCGACGAGGTCGACGATGGCCTTGAAGCTGAGCTTCGCGGCCATCCCCTGCTGGATGCGATTGATGAGCGCGAGCTCGGCGGCGAGCTGTCCAGCCCGGTTGGGAGCTTTCGACCCCGCGCGCGCGCGCGGTGAAACAGCCGGCTTCCCCTTCTTTTTCGGTGTCCCGGCGGGCATTCTCATTTCAGCGGTCCTTGCGCGGTGACGTTGCAAGCGCCTCGACGGGTGGATCGACCCGGGACGGATCCGTCAGGTCCGCGATGCTTCGGCGTGGCGATTTTGGCGGAAGCGCCCCTGCATCCATGGGAGGGTCGCAACGGCCGGTCCACAGGCGCGTCCACCCCCGGTGGCGCCTTAAGTCTACAGGCGGTGGTGGCGCGCGGGGAGGGGATTCGTCCACCGTAGGGGCGAAAAAAACGCGGCCCGAAGGCCGCGTTTTTCTGGGTGGAGCGACAGTGTTACTGAATCGTGATCTGCCTGGCGTTCGCCTTGACGAATTTCGGCAGCGTGAGTTCGAGCACGCCATCAACATGCTTCGCCTGCGCGGCGTTCGCGTCGACCGCAGCCGGCAGCCGGATCGACCGGCTCACCTTGCCGTAACGGCGCTCGCGCCACAGCGCCTTGCCTTCGGGCGCCGCTGCTTCGGTCGTCTCGTAGCTGATCGTCACGTCGCGGTCCTCGACCTTGACGTTGATCAGGTCCTTCGCGATGCCCGGCACATCGGCCTTCACGATGAAGCTGTCGGGCGTCTCGATCACGTCGAGCACGAAACCGCCCGGCGTAGCGGACGCGTCGCCGTTGGACGGGGCGAACATCGAGCCGAACGCACGGTCGAGTACGTGGTCCAGCGGGCTGTAGTACTGCACCAAGCGGGTCATAGGTGTTTCTCCTGTCGAAGGGTAGGGCGGCAGCGCCGCCGTTGTCCGGTAATTGGCGGTGTGCGGCAAGGATTCAAGGGGGCGCAAGCGCAGAATTCGCTTGAGTAGCCGAAGGCACCGCGCCTGTCGCCGACAGCATCACGCGCCATTTGGCGGAGCACATAGCGAACGTCATCCGCGGGGTGTCGTGCGGTCCTGCACATTTGTCCTACACGAGTGTCGGATGACCTGCAATTGCCGCACAAGCGCATCTCCGGATACTCCTAATGATCGCGACGACCGGCTTGGATATTGCGTGGCCGCGCGCATCTCCATAGATCTCCGAGGTCCCGTTTGATTTCCACATCGCCGCAGCCGGTCCTGATCGTCGAAGACGACCGAAAGACGTCGGAACTCATCGCGCTCCATCTCGAGGATGGCGGATTCGCAACCGTGGCCGCGTACAGCGGACAGCAGGCCCTGGACTTGGCCGCGCAACGCCCGCCCGTCTTGACGATTCTCGACGTGATGCTGCCGGACCTCGATGGCTGGGAAGTTTGCCGTCGGCTGCGAAACGTCTCCGCTGTGCCCATCCTCATGCTGTCGGCGCTCGCGCAGGCGAACGAGCGGGTCCGGGGACTGACCCTGGGCGCCGACGATTACATGGTGAAACCCTGCTCCTTTGCCGAGTTGGTTGCCAGGGTCAACGCCATTCTGCGGCGTGCAAACGCTTCAGGCTCCTCCACCGGTCGTGCCGCCCACGGACTCACCCTTGATCGGGCCAGGCGCACGGTAATTCTGGACGGGCGGCACGTATCCCTGACGCTGTCAGAGTTTCGCCTGCTGGAGGCGCTGATGGCCGACCCGGGCCGCGTTTTCCAGCGTGACGAGCTGTTGAGTTGCCTCTATCCCAACGGTGGCGTCGTCATCGACCGGGTTGTCGATGTGCACATCGCCCAGCTACGGCAGAAGATCGAGAAGCAGCCGTCGAAACCGCGCTACGTGCTGACGCAAAGAGGAATCGGCTATCGCTTCACGGACGGCGAGGATCAGCCAGCCGACCCACGGCGTGCCGCCGCCTGACGCGAAGAGGAGGAGCGGGCTTCTCGCGAAGCTCCTGGGCGTCATCGCCCTGGTCATCGCACTCGTAACGGCGATTGTCTGGTCGTCGATCGATTTTTTCGCGTTCAACTACTTCAGCACTCTGCTCGATGAGTATCACGTTCCGCAGAAAACGGAAGTGACGGAAATGTTTCTGGACGCGGCGCACCGAGGATTGACCGCGGCCGGATTGGTTTCGCTCGCGCTGGGGCTCGGTGCGGGGTACGTGCTGATCAGGATGATCCTGCGACCGCTCTACCAGATGATCGCCGTCACGCGGCGCATCGCGAAAAGCGATTACACGTCGGACGTGATGGCCGAGTCGGCAGATGAGATCGGCGAGCTGGGAAAGGCATTCAATGCGATGACCGACAACTTGCAGCAGACCGAGAAGCTGCGCCGGCAGATGGTGATCGATGTCGCGCATGAGTTGAGGGCGCCCCTCACCAACATCCGCGGTTATCTCGAGGCGTTGAGCAGCGGCCTTTTGCCGTCCACACCCAAGACAATCGCCTTGCTGCACGAGGAGACGCTTCGCCTCGGCAATCTGACCGACGATCTGATGCGGCTCAGCGCCGCCGACGCGGCCCGCCTGACGTTGCGCAAAGAGCCGATGGATCTGGGTGTGTTGATCACCCATTCGTTGAGCCTGTTTCGTTCTCGCTTTGCGGAAAAGAGCATCGCAGTGGAAGCACAGTTTCGCACCGGAGGCCCGAAGATCGCCGCCGATGCCGAGAAGCTCGCGCAAGTCGTACAAAACATCCTGGATAACGCCTCGCGCTATACCCCGGAGGGCGGGACCGTACGCATATCCATCGAGCGAACGCCCCGGACGGTCAGGACGACCTGCGCCAACACGGGAGAGCCCATCACGGGGCAGGATATTTCCCTCATTTTCGAGCGGTTCTATCGAGTCGACAAATCGCGTTCGCGCGAGCACGGCGGCGCCGGAATCGGCCTCGCGATTGCGAAAGAAATGGTCGCCGCGCATGGCGGCACGGTGGGGGTGGAGAGCGGCGGCGGAGAAAATCGAATCTGGTTCGATCTTCCGGCCTGATCTGCAATCAATCTTTATCGAATCTTTACATTACCGCTTCCGCCATTGGCTACCATTCGCTAGCGGCGATTTTCGCCGTACCGCTCGATTGCGAGCAATCGACTGCAACGTGCGGCGAAAACGATCGGCTGGCGCTTCCGCGCTTCTGATCCGCCTCAAGTCAACGAACCGGAGTGGAGAGATGAGAGTACTGAAGAAGACCGGAAGCATCGTAACGTCGACGTTCCTCGTGCTGCTCGCGCTGCTGGCGATGGGAACGCTTTCGCAGGGCACGTCGTTCTCGGTCGTATCGGACGCGCTGGCGCAAGGCCGCGACAACGCGCCGGGTCAAGCACGGCGTGGCGTCGGGGCGGTCTTTGCGATGACCAACGCGACCGAAGCTAACGAGGTGGTGACGTACGCTCGCGCCGAGGACGGCACGTTGACCAGGCTCAAGAGCGAGCGCACGCGTGGTCTTGGCATCGGGGTCGACACGGACACGCAGGGGGCGTTGCGCCTGAGCGCGGACAACCGGTTTTTGTATGCGGTGAATCCCGGCAGCGACGAGATCACCGTGTTCGAGGTGAATGGAAGCCGCCTCAAGTTCCTGCAGATCCTATACGCCGGCGATCAGCCGCTCAGCCTCACGCTTTCTGGCGATCTGCTCTACGTGCTGAACGGATCGGTCGCTGGCAACGGAATTCGTGGCTTCAGAATCGCTTCCGACGGGACGCTGGCGCCGTTGCCGAATTCGTTCCGCGCGCTGAGCTCTCCGATTGCCGTTCCCGGGGAGGTGAGGTTCAGCCCTGACGGCCGGGTCATTCTGGTGACGCAAAAGACGACCAATGTGCTGTTGACGCCGCAAAATGCCATCGACGCCTTCACCGTGGGTGCCGACGGCTACGCTAGCGCCGCGCCGCTGCGCAACGCCTCCTTCGGGGTGCGTCCGTTCAGCCTCGCCTTCCGCAGCGACGCCAAGGTGGTGGTGGTCGAATCGTTCAACGCGGCGCCCAATCTATCGGCCGTGTCGACGTATCAACTGAACGCCGACGGTTCTCTGTCCGTCATCAGCGGCTCGATTGCCAACGGTCAAACCGACGTGTGCTGGGTGGTTGTCACCAATGACCAGCGCTACGCCTATGTTGCCAATTTCGGCAGCGGGACGATTTCGAGCTATCGAATCGACGCGTCCGGCGCGCTCGCCCTGATCAACGGCAGCGCGGCGATTCTCGGCGACATGAGCCAGCCGGTCGATCTGGGGCTCAGCGCCGATGGCCGCTACCTTTACCTGCTCCTGCGAGGGACGGGTGCGGTCGCCTCGTTTCGCGTCGAGGGTGACGCCAGTCTCACGCCGCTCGGCGTTGTGGTCGGCGGCCTTCCCGTATTCGACGGAGCGTCAGGTCTCGCCGCGTACTAAATGGAAACGCGTACCGTGCAGAGAACGCACCCGCTGGAGGGCATCGGTGAGATGCTGCTTCGTTACGGCCTCGTGGCGATCTTCCTGTGGATTGGACTGTTGAAATTTACCGAGTACGAGGCAAAGGGTATCGAGCCATTGCTGGCCAACAGTCCGTTCTTCGCGTGGGCATTGGGCGCGTTTGGATTGCGTACGTTGTCGAACGCGATCGGCGTCATCGAGATCGTGATCGGCCTGCTGATCGCCATCCGTTCATTCGCGCCGAGACTATCGGCATTGGGAAGCATCGGTGCGATCGTTCTGTTCTTTGTCACAATGAGTTTCCTGCTTTCGACCCCGGGCGTCTGGCAGACGGGATACGGTTTCCCCTATCTCTCTGCGATGCCGGGGCAATTCCTTGCCAAGGACCTGGTGTTGCTGGGAGCGTCGTTCTGGACGGCAGGCGAGGCGCTGCGCGCCGCGCGCCATGGAGTTGCGGTTCGAGGCTGACTTGGCGGTCCGATCCGGCTTATCGCGTCATCGTCACTTCACGCGCATGCCGGGCGTTGCGCCCGCGTCCGGCGCCAGCAGATAGATGCCCGGGCCCTCTCCGGACGCGGCGAGGACCATTCCTTCCGACAAGCCGAACTTCATCTTGCGTGGCGCGAGGTTCGCCACCATGGGCGTCAGCCTTCCCACCAGCGCCGCGGGGTCGTACGCCGCCTTGATGCCCGCGAACACCGTGCGCTGGCGCGCCTCGCCGACGTCGAGCGTCAGCTTGATCAGCTTGTCGGCGCCGTCGACATGCTCGGCCGCGACAATGCGCGCAATGCGCAGGTCGACCTTGCCGAAATCGTCGATGGAGATCGTCGCGGGAGGGGTGGGGAGCGTGGGCGGCGGCGTGGGCGGCGGCGGGGCGGCCGCGGCCTTCGGTCCTTCGAGCAGCGCGTCCACCTGCTTCGGATCGATCCGCGTCATCAGGTGCCGATAGGGGTGGATCGCCGCCGGCTCGACCCACGCATCCGCCCACACGAAGTCGCGGTCGAGGCCGAACAGCTCGCGCGCGACGCGCGACGCCGTCACCGGCAGCACCGGCGCGAGCAGGACGGTGAGGAGCTGGAACTGCTGCAGCGATTGCGAGCAGATCGTCTGCAGTTCGTCGCGTCGCGCGGCGTCCTTCGCGAGCAGCCACGGCTGCGCGCGGTCGAACTGCGCATTCACGCGGTCCGCGATGCGCATTGCGGCGCGCAGCACCTTGCCGAACTCGCGCGCGTCGTAATCGGTGCGCGCCTGTTCGGCCTCGCTGCGCGACGTCGCCAGGCGATTGGCGCGATCGCTCGCGCTTTCGGCGGGGGTGGCGAGCCTGCCGTC
>JBDSLT010000262.1:0-2998 GCA_039916265.1 Casimicrobiaceae bacterium
GGCCTCCGCGCGCGCCACCATGGAGCGGCGGGGGGACGGCTTGCGCCGGCTTCCGCCAACCGACCTGAAGTCTGCTCGCCAGCACCGCATTGCCGCGCGATCGACCCGGGAAACTGCCTCAGCACCGCGCAAACAGTCGGTCTTCGGCGCTCGCTCGCCGCTTGACCGGCATCACCACGCCCGGAATACTCAGCTTGGTGGGTTGAATTTCCTTTCCTTAATCGCGGCCGACGCGCGGCACCCCCTGATTCTCCCGCATCGATGCGTCGGCGGTGTAGAACGCCTCGAGCGCCTCGGCGTGGTCGTTTCTTTCGACCATGACGACGAAACGTTCGAGCGTAGCGGCAGAGGGCATCGGAATGGAGGCGTTCGCCGACCGCAGCGCGCTACTGCCTCACCTGCAACATCACGGCCATCTTCTGGTGAATGAGATTGATCGCCTTCAGCGGCCGGATCATCACCTTGAACTCGACGATTTCGCCGGCACGTTCCATCGGATCATGTCGACGCGTTGACGCTGATCCCGTCGATCTCGACGACGAATTCGAGGATCGCATCGTGACCCGCGGTGACCTCACGGACATAGCGGAAGGAATCGTTGAAAAAGACATCCAATGCGGCAGCGAGATAGCGCGTCGTACTCGCCTTGCCGACTTGCGGCGTGTGCACGACCGGTGAATGGAAGATCACGTCCTCGGTCAGCAGCGAATCGAGGGCGCGCGCATTGCGCTCACGAACGAGCCGGTGCCATTTCTCGCTGGGGTTGGCGGACACGCTCCGGATGATAAGCGATGTCGTGACGCGGGGAGCGCCACTGATCCGGCGACAGGCGCCAGGATGGCATCAGCGCGGTGCTCCCGGGTGGCACGCTCTCCGGCGCCGACGCGAGGGGAAGCGTGCCGGCCGATATTGCACTTGCCAAATGCCATGTCTGTGTAACAACATCGCATTTTGGCTCTTGCCGACAGGCAAGGTGGAGCTGGCGATGGACTTCATATTCATGCTGACCCGCAACGACCGCACCATCGAGGATGCCGAAGATCTCGTCGATGCGGTCTGCGACCTGGGTGTCCGGCACATCGGGTTCAAGGACGTCGGCGTGCCTACCGCCACCATGCAGGCGGTGGTGAGTCGGATCCGCCGGCGAGGCGGCGTGTGTTATCTCGAAGTGGTGAGCACCACGCCCGAGTCGGTGTCGCGCTCGCTGGAGGCGGGTCGCACGCTTGGGGTGGACCGGATCCTCGGCGGCACCGATCTCGTCGCGGCCAGGCGCATCCTCGGCGACCTGTCCCGCTATTTTCCCTTTCCCGGCCGGCCCAACGGCCATCCGACCCGCCTCGACGGCTCGGCTGCGCAGGTCGCCGACGATACCCGCGCTGCGCTTGCCGCGGGCTGCGGTGGCGTCGACCTGCTCGCCTATCGCGCCACCGAAGCCGACCCGCTCGATCTCGTGCGCGCGGCGCGCCAGGCGTTCCTCGGAGGCACGCTGATCGTCGCCGGAAGCGTCCATTCGAAAGCGCAGATCGATGCGCTCGCCGAAGCGGGCGCCGACGCATTCACCATCGGTTCGTCGGTATTCGACGGCTCCTTCTCTCCGGCCAAGGGCTCCTTGCGCGGCCAGATCCAGGACATCCTCGACGCCAGCAACAACGCGCCCCGGATTGCCGCCTGACGTGGCGGGCGAATGAATCGCGCCGCAGGGTCGGCCGACCCGCTCGACCAGTTATTGCGTGGGGAGTGGCCCGACCCCGACGGCGGCCCGCCGGTGAGCGTGCCGGTGCGTACCGTCGCGATCGAGCGCACGCTGAGCGGCGCCGAACACGAGCTCGTCGGCGCGCTGGGACTCGGCCATCGTCTCGCCGTCGTCAGCGATCGCACGACGCACGCGCTCCTTGGCCGTCGCGTCGAACATGCGCTGGAGGGAAGCGCGGTCATCACCTCGGTGGTGCTGGGCGACCGGCCGCATGCCGACGCCGCCACGGCCGAGAGCGTGCGCCAGGCGTGTGTGACGGCCGACGCGCTTGTTGCCGTGGGCTCGGGCACGATCAACGACCTCTGCAAGCACGCCGCCGCCACGATGGGCAAGCCTTACGTGGTGTTCGGCACCGCGCCGTCGATGAACGGTTACACGTCGACCAACGCCGCGATCACCGTCGACGGTCACAAGCATTCGCTGCCGGCGGCAGCGCCCGCCGGCGTGTTTCTCGATCTCGAGATCCTCGCCGCAGCGCCGGCTCGGATGATCCGCGGCGGGCTGGGCGATTCGCTATGCCGGCCGACTGCGCAAGTCGACTGGCTGCTGTCGCGACACCTGCTTGGCACGGCGTACCGCCGGGCTCCATTTGTATTGCTCGCGCCGGATGAGCCGGCCCTCCTGGAAGAGCCCGAAGCGCTGGTGCGGGGCGACCTCGACGCGATCCGCGCGCTGGCGCGCACGCTGGTGCTCTCCGGTTTCGGAATGACGATCTGCGGCGGCAGCTATCCGGCAAGCCAGGGCGAACACCTGATCAGCCACTACATCGACATGTTCGCGCCGGTTGCGCGCGGCGCCTATTTCCACGGCGAACAGGTCGCGGTCGCCACCCTGACGATGGCCCGGCTGCAGCAGGAGTCGCTGGCCGCCGGTCCGCCGCAGTTCCATCCGTCGACCTTCACCTCCGACGACCTCGTGCAGCGCTTCGGTGCGACGATCGGCGCATCGTGCTGGCGCGAGGTCGAAGGCAAGCGTCTGACGCGGCAGTCCGCCGACCGGATGACGCAGCGCATCGCCGACGGCTGGGACGCGTTATGCGCCGAGTTGCGGGAAGTGACGATACCCGCGGCGAAGCTCGCCTCGACGATGGAGCGTGCCGGCGGTCCCACCGGCGCGGCCGACATCGGACTCGAACCGAACTTCTATGCCGAGGCGGTGCGCAACGCCCGCTTTCTGCGCGACCGCTACACGTTTCTCGACTTCGCCGACGATTCCGGCAACGCGCAGCAAATGGCGCGACAATAG